>CAYPDV010000091.1:0-9529 GCA_964409525.1 uncultured Gemmatimonadaceae bacterium | reverse complement strand
AGGCGGCGCGGGTGACGGAGGCGTGGACGGAGGCGACGAAGGGATGAAGATCGGAATCACCTGCTACCCCACCTACGGCGGCTCGGGCGCGGTCGCGACGGAGCTCGGCCTCGAGCTCGCCGCCCGGGGCCACGAGATCCACTTCGTCTCGTACGCGCAGCCCTTCCGCCTCACGGGCTTCCGCGAGCGGGTGGTCTTTCACGAGGTGGAGATGGACCAGTACCCGCTCTTCGAGCATCCGCCGTACTCCCTCGCGCTCGCGGTCGCGATCCACGACGCGGCCCGCAAGGAGGGCCTGGACCTGGTCCACGTCCACTACGCGATCCCGCACGCGACCTCCGCCTGGATCGCCCGCGAGATGCTGGGGCAGGAGCGGGACCTGCGCGTGGTCACGACCCTTCACGGAACGGATATCACCCTCGTCGGGCAGCACCCCTCCTTCCAGGCGATCATCCGCTTCTCCATCCTCCGCTCCCAGGGTCTGACCGCCGTCTCCGAGTACCTCCGGGACGAGACGGTCCGGGACTTCGGCGTCTCGCCCGGGGCGATCGACGTCATCCCGAACTTCGTCGACACCGAGCTCTACCGGCGCGAAGAGAAGCCCTGCCACCGAGCCAGCCTCGCGGAGGAGGGCGAGAGGATCGTGATGCACGTCTCCAACTTCCGCCCCGTGAAACGGGCGGTGGACGTGGTCGAGGTCTTCGCACGGATCCGCCGCGAGGTGCCCTCCCGGCTCGTGCTGGTCGGCGACGGACCGGATCGGATCCGCGCCACCGAGCGGGCGAAGGAGCTGGGCGTCGAGGACGGGCTCGTCTTCGTCGGCAAGCACGCCTCGGTGGACGAGCTGCTCGCCTGTGCGGACCTCTTCCTCCTTCCGAGCGCCACCGAATCCTTCGGGCTGGCGGCCCTCGAGGCGATGGCGTGCGGGGTGCCCGTGATCGCCTCTCGGGTGGGCGGGCTCCCGGAGGTCGTCCCGGACGGAGAGGCCGGATACCTCCTGCCGGTGGGGGCCGTGGACGAGATGGCCGAGGCGGGAATCCGGCTCCTGCGGGACGATTCGGCGTGGGAGCGGGCGAGCCGGGCGGGGCGCGCCACGGCCGTCGAGCGGTTCTCGATCGAGCGGATCGTGCCGATCTACGAGGCGTACTACCGGTCGGTGATGGGAGGGGGCGCATGACCGCGCCGCCCTCCGCCACGAGGGCCTCCGGATGACCTGGTGGGAGGCGCTCGTGCTGGGGGTCGTCCAGGGAGCGACGGAGTTTCTCCCCGTCTCGTCCTCCGGCCATCTGGTCGTCGGACAGACGCTGCTCGGCATCGAGATCCCGGGCGCCTTCTTCGAGATCGTGGTCCACGTGGGAACGCTGGTCTCGATCCTCGTGGTGTACCGGGTGCGCATCCTCGTCCTGCTGGCCTCGGCGTTCCGGCGGGACCGGGAGGCGTGGAGCTACATCGGCCTCCTCGGCCTCGCCTCGGTTCCCGCCGGCGTGATCGGGCTCTTCTTCCGCGACACCGTGGAGTCGGTCTTCGATGCTCCGTGGGTCGCGGGAGTGGCCCTTCTGGTGACCGGCTTCCTGCTGATCACCACCCGCGCCGCCATGAGCCGTCCGGAGGGAGAGTGGAGGTCGCCCGGATGGCGGGCCGCCCTCGTGATGGGGCTCGCGCAGGCCTGCGCCCTCGTACCCGGGATCTCGCGTTCGGGCAGCACCGTGGTCGCCGGGCTCTGGCTCGGGGTGGACCCGGACGAGGCGGCCGCGTTCTCCTTCCTCATGGCCGTGGTGGCGATCGGGGGGGCGGCGCTCCTCAGCATTCCGGAGCTCGCCCACATCGACCCGAGTCTGGGGTCGGTGGCCCTCGTCGTGGCCGGCGTCGGCGCTGCGGTCACCGGGGTCCTCGCGATCCGGACCTTCGTGCTCATGCTCCGGCGGCGCTCCTTCCACGCGTTCGCCTGGTACGTCTGGGCGGTCGGTGCGGCGTTCCTCCTCTGGCTCGGCCTGCGGTGAACCTCGAGCGCCTCGTTCGGGACGCCCTCGAGGAGGACGTGGGGGAGGGGGACTGGACGACCCTCTGGACCGTCTCCCCGGAGTTGCGGGCGGTGGCCGTCGTGGTGGCGAGGGAGCCCCTCGTCGTCGCCGGAGCGGAGGCGGCCCGTCGGGTGTTCCGGGAGGTGGATCCGGAGCTCGAGGTCGAGGTCGAACGCTCCGACGGGAGCCGGGTGGAGCCGGACGAGCGGGTGCTGACCGTCCACGGATCGGCGCGCTCCCTGCTCACGGCCGAACGGACCGCGCTCAACTTCCTCGGCCGCCTCTCCGGGATCGCCACCCTGACCCGCCGCTTCGTCGATGCGGTGGAGGGGACGGGGGCCCGGATCGTGGACACCCGGAAGACCACGCCGGGCTGGAGGGAGCTCGAGAAGGCCGCCGTCCGCTCCGGCGGTGGTGAGAACCACCGGATGGGGCTCCACGACATGGTCCTCGTGAAGGACAACCACATCGCGGCCGCCGGCGGCGTCGCCGAGGCGCTGCGGCGGGTGCGCCAGGCGAACGAGCGGGGGCTTCCCGTCGAGGTCGAGGTCACCGACCTCACGGAGCTGGAGGTGGCGCTCGACCAGGGTGTGGACCGGATCCTCCTCGACAACATGAGTCCGGACGAGCTCGCACGTGCCGTGGAGCGGGTGTGCGCCGCGCCCCCTCCGCGTCCGGAGCTGGAGGCTTCCGGCAACGTGACGCTCCGGACCGCGCGTGCGGTGGCGGAGAGCGGGGTCGACCTCGTCAGCGTGGGCGCGCTCACACACTCTGCGCCCGTGGCCGATCTGTCGCTCCGTTTGGAGAAGCCGCCCCGATGACGCCGGCGGATCCGGAGCGGGGTCGATGACGATGGCCGATCCGGAATGGGAGGCGAGCTCCCGGGAGGTGCGGCGCGGCGACCGGCAGGCTTCGGGCCTCCTGCTCCGGTGGGAGGGAGCGCCCCCCGCCGCGTGGGCGCGCCGCTGGGGGATCCCCCGCTTCGAGGCGTGGCGGGCGCTCACGTCGTCGAACGACCGCGCCCGGGAGCTCGCGGCCGAGGACGCCTCTCTCTGGAGCACGGTGGTGGCCGAGGAGCAGACGGCGGGACGGGGCCGGGAGGGGCGGTCCTGGTCGTCACCGCCCGGGATGGGGCTCTGGCTCTCCACGCTCGTCCCTCCCGGAAGCGGACGCGGCGTGCTCCCGCTCCGGGCGGGGCTCGCGGCGGCCCGCGCGGTCGAGGAGGTCACCGGTCTCGGTGCGGGGATCAAGTGGCCGAACGACGTCCTCGTGGAGGGCCACAAGGTGGCCGGGATCCTCTGCGAGGGAGTCGGAGCCGGACCGGTGGTCGTCGGGGTGGGGATCGACGTGCGACAGGAGGCGCGCCACTTCCCACCCGCCCTCCGCGGTCGGGCGGGCTCGCTCGAGGCGCTCTCGGGCCGGCCGGTCTCCAGGGCCGACCTCGCCGGCGCGCTCCTGCGGGAGCTCCGGCGCCTCGCGGGTGAGGGGGGCGGGGCGCTCGGCGGCGACGAGCGGGAGGAGCTCGGGAAGCGGGACCTCCTGGCCGGGCGCCGGGTGGTACTCTCCACCGGACACGAGGGGAGGGCGGTGGGGATCGCTCCCGACGGCGCCCTCCTCCTCGAGTACGGAGGGGAGCGCCATCGGTCCGTGGCGGGCTCGGTCGTCGGAATCGACCCTCCGCTCCATCCGGACGGCGATTGACGACAACCGCCGGCCGGGCGCTCCCGGACGGCCGCCGAGGAGCCTCCGCCGCGCCCCTTCCGGGTGCTTCGAGACCCTGCATCGGAGGACGACGTGGACCTGGTGATCGACGTGGGGAACACGGAGACCGTGGTCGGACTCGTGGAGCCGGGCCGTCCGCCCGACGTGAAGGCCCACTGGCGACTCAGCACCGGGGTGGCGCGCACGGCCGACGAGTACGGCCTCCTGCTCCGCTCCCTCCTCGCCGATCGGGAGGTCGCCGGCGGCACCCTCCGCCGCGCCGTCCTCGGATCGGTGGTGCCCGAGGCGTCGGAGGTCCTCGGAGCGGCCCTCGCCGAGCTCGTCGGGGGCCGCGTGCACACCGTGGAGCCCACGTCGAGCCTGCCGATCCGGCTCGAGGTGGAGGAGCCCCGTACGGTCGGGGCGGACCGGATCGTGAACACCCTGGCGGCGAAGGAGATCTTCGCACGCGACACGATCGTGGTGGATCTCGGCACCGCGACGACCTACGACTGCATCACCGCCGACGGGGTCTTCCTCGGCGGGGTGATCTCACCCGGCATCCAGGCGGGGCTCGAGTGGCTCGGTCGGCGGACGGCGAAGCTGCCGCGGGTATCGCTCCGCCCGCCGGACCGTGTCGTGGGCCGCCGCACCGAGACGTGCATCCAGAGCGGCGTCTTCTTCTCCGCCGTGGACGCGATCGACGGGATGGTGGGCCGGATCCGGGACGAGTGGGGTGCGGCCGATCCGCTCGTCGTGGCGACGGGAGGGCTGGCTCCCGTGCTCGCCCCCCACACCCGCACCATCGCACGCTGTGAGCCGTTTCTCACCCTCCAGGGGCTGGCTCTGGCCGGAGAGTACCTGTCCGGGGAGTAGAGGGCCCTCTACACTCCGGTCCGGAGCCGGCGGCCGTAGCGGCGGAGCCAGAGGTTCGACTGGCCGAGCAGCGAGGTCAGGGCGGCGATCCGCCGCACCTCCGTCCGCGGCACCTTCACCTCCCGCGTGAACACCTCCGGTGAGCCGGCGGAGAGCGTGGTGGTCCGCTCGGCGAGGAAGTAGGGGACCTCGCAGAAGATCCGGATGCCGCGCTCCCTTCTGGGAAGGAGCGAGATGTACTCGAGGGCGGCGTCGAGGTGTCGCCGCGCCTTCTCGACCAGCCGGTCGAGGACCGCTCCCGTCTCCTCGCTCCCGCCTCGCCAGCCTCCCTCCCGCTCGAAGGAGAGGGAGCCGAACGACGCCGGAACGAAGTTCCAGCCGCGCCGCGGATCCTCGTGCAGGCCCCGGATCACGTTCACGGTCTGGAGGCCGAGGCCGAACTCCCGCGCGAGCGGGAGGAGCTCCGCCCGCCGCACCTCGATCGGGGCGGAATGGACCGCGAAGAGATCGGTCAGGAGGTAGCCCACTCGACCGGCGACCTCGTGCATGTAGTCGTCGAGATCCGCCTCGGTCCGGAACAGGGGGCCGCGCAGGACCCACCGCCGCATGCCCCGGGTCGACTCCGCGGTGTGGGTCGCGATGACCTCCCGGGCGTCGGCGCCGAGTTCCCCGAGAGCCTTCCAGATCGCGCGGTGCTCGACGGCCGCCGCGCGGTCGGGCAGATCGGGCTCCTCGGGGAGGTGGATCGAGAGGTCGGGAGACCGCTCGGAGCCGATCGCCTCCGCCCACGCCCCGAGCGCCCGGGCCTTCTCGTCCTGGTCCAGCCGGACGGTGTCCTCCAGGTAGTCGGAGACCCGGAGCACCAGGTAGGCGACGGTGACCTCGTGCCGGAGCAGCGGAGGAAGGCGCCGGATCCCGATGGCGAAGGTCCGGCTGGTGAGCCCCAGGAGGTGGTCGAGATCAGGGGCGCTCATCCCCGGTGACGGGCCCACGGACCGCTCAGGAACGCGGATCCGGCCCCTCGACCAGGAGGCGCTCGGCTTCCTCCGGCGGGATCGCCTTGGTGAAGTAGAACCCCTGACCCAGCCGGCAGCGGAGCTCGCGGAGCCGGCGGAGCTGGGAGACGTCCTCGATCCCCTCCGCCACCACGTCCATCCCGAGGTCGTGCGCGAGGTCGACGATCACCTGCACGAATCCGCCGCTCTCCTCCCGGTCGACGAGGTCGGCGACGAAGGTGCGGTCGATCTTCACGCGGTGCGTGGGAAAGCGGTGAAGGTAGCTCAGCGAGGAGTAGCCGGTCCCGAAATCGTCGATGGAGATGGTGATCCCGAGATCGCGGAGCTGATGGAGCGTCTCCACGGTGGCCTCCGCGTCCTCCATCATCGAGCTCTCCGTCAGCTCCAGGGTGAGCAGCTCTCCCGGCGTCCCGGCGCGCTCCATGAGCTCGGCGATCCCCGTCACCAGGTCACCCTGCCGGAACTGGATGCCCGAGAGGTTCACCTGCACCGGGACGGCGATCCCCCTCCGGTGCCATTCGGCGATCCGCCGGCAGGCATCCTCCAGGACCCACCACCCGATCGGGACGATCAGGCCGGTCTCCTCGGCGAGCGCGAGGAAGTCCCCGGGGAGCAGGAGCCCGCGCTTCGGGTGCTCCCACCTGAGTAGCGCCTCGAACGCCGTGACCTGGTCGGTCTCGAGATCCACGATCGGCTGGAAGTGAAGCCGGAGCTCGTCGCGCTCGACGGCGCGGCGGAGACCGGTCTCGAGCTCGAGGCTCGCGACCGCGTGGTCGTGCATCTCGCGGTCGAAGACCTCGTGCCGTCCGCGTCCCCGGTCCTTCGCCCGGTACATGGCGAGATCGGCGTCGCGGAGGATGTCCTCGGGGGCGCCGTAGCCGGACGGGCTCGTCGCGATGCCGATGCTGACCGAGGCGAACATCTCCTGGCCGGCGAGGAGGAAGGGACGCCGGAGCTCCTGGTGGATCCGCTCGGCGACCCGGGACGCCTCCTCGACACCGTCGGCGGAGTCGAGGAGCATCGTGAACTCGTCGCCGCCGAGCCGCGCCACCGTGTCGCCCGGGCGGAGGCAGCTCTCCAGGCGCCGCGCCACGGCCACGAGGAGCCGGTCGCCGACCATGTGGCCGAGGCTGTCGTTGACGTACTTGAAGCGGTCGATGTCCAGGAAGAGGACGGAGAAGCCCGGCGCCCCGGGTCGGCGGGAGCGGCGCAGGAGCTGGGCCACCCGGTCCATGAGGAGCGCCCGGTTGGGAAGCCCCGTGAGGCGGTCGTGGAGCGACTCGTAGACGAGCCGCTCTTCCGCCCGCTTTCGCGCGGTGATGTCCCGGGCGTTGACCACGATGCCCCCGACCACCGGATCGTCGAGGAGGTTCTGCCCGATCACCTCCAGCGTCCGCCAGCTTCCGTCCCGGTGCCGGAAGCGCACCTCCACGGGCTGGCGTCCCCGGCCCTGCACCAGCGCGTCGATGAACTCCTCGCGCGCCGTGGGCTGATCGGTCGGGTGGAGATAGTCGAAGACCACGGTCCCGGCCAGCTCCTCCGGCGGGTAGCCGAGCACCCGGCCCGAGGAGGGGCTCTGGTAGACGATGATGCCGTCCTCGTCGAGGATCGTGATCGTGTCGAGCGCGTTCTCGATCAGGGAACGGAAGTAGCGCTCGCTCGCCCTGAGCGACCTCTCGGCGGCCTTCTGCTCGGTGACGTCGACCACGATGCCCTCGTAGCCGACCACCTCGCCGTCGGCGTCGTGTCGGGCGGTGGTCGTGAGCAGGCAATCCATCTCGCTGTCGTTCTTGCGGCGCAGCCGGACGTGGTAGTCGTCGACCGAGCCCTCTTCGGCCACGCTCGCCTGGAAGGCCTCCCGGTCCTCGGGGTCCGCGTAGAGGTCGCGGGCGTTGAGCTCGAGGAGCTCCTCCCGGGTGTAGCCGAAGAGCTCCTGGGCGGCGGGGTTCGCGTCGAGGAAGTCCCCGTTGCGGGTGGTGATGTAGATCCCCTGCCGGGCGCCCTGCACGAGCCGCCGATAGCGCGCCTCGCTGTCGCGGAGCGCCCGCTCCGCCCGGCGACGGTCGGTGACGTCGCGGAAGCTCCACACCCTCCCGACGACCTCGTCGCCCAGCATCTGCGGCCGCGAGTAGCGCTCCACCACCCGCCCGTCCTTGAAGTGCAGCACGTCGAAGCTCTTCCGGCGCAGATCGTCGTAGAGCGATTGCACGCGCGAACGGAAGAGCTCCGGATCCTCGAGCTTCTCGGCGGCCAGCTTCACCACCCGGGCGTCGTCCCCCTCCTCGAGGATCTCCTCGGGAAGCTGCCAAATCTTCCGGAAGCGCTTGTTGTAGCTCACGATCCGTCCCGCCCGATCGACCACGAGGATCCCGTCCGCGGTCGTCTCGAGGGTCGCCTCCAGGAGCGAGGCGGATTGCTCGAGCTCGTCGCGGGCCACGGGGCGAAGGCTGCCCAGGTCGCGCTTGATGCCGACGTAGCAGATCGGGGTGCCTTCGGCGTCCCGGATGGCGAAGGCCGAGAGCTCGAGCAGGATCTCCTCGCCTCGTGCGGTACGGCTGAAGACGATTCCCTCGTAGACGCCCGTCTCGCGGATGGTCGAGGCGACGTCGGAGAAGGTCTCGTCGCCGAGATGGATCGCCGGCGTCCTGCCCTCGAGCTCCTCGTCCGAGTACCCGAGCAGCGCGCGGTGGGCGGGATTCTGCTCCAGGTAGACCCCCCCTGGATCGATCACGGCGATGGCGGCCGACGAGTTCGTCACCACCTCGCGGTAGACGGCCCAGCGTGCCTCCCGGTCGAGTGGGGAGCGGGAGACGGTCGGCGAGGGGAGGGGGGTGCCGTCGGTGGAAGTCATCCCGGCGGGGGAAGGAGGCGGGGGAACCGCGGCGGAAGCCTATGCCCGCCCGAGGAGGAAGGCAAGCTGAAGGGTGCGCCGCCGGGTCCGAAGCAGGCTTGACGGGGGGCGGTGGATGAGCCAGATTTCGATCGAGATTTGCTAGCACTCACCACTGGCGAGTGCTAATGAGCCGAAACAAGCCACTACAGACAGGAGGACGGGCACATGGCAACGAGTGCCGCCACCAAGATCCAGCCCCTGGCCGACCGCGTGGTCGTGAAGGCGCTGGAGGATTCCGAGCAGATGCGGGGGGGCCTCTACATCCCCGACACGGCCAAGGAGAAGCCCCAGCAGGGCGAGGTCGTCGCGGTCGGTCCCGGGAAGCTTTCCGACGAGGGCAACCGCCTCGATCCCGACGTAGCCGCCGGCGATCGCGTCCTCTACGGCAAGTACAGCGGGACCGAGGTCACCGTCGACGGGGAGGAGTACCTGATCCTCCGCGAGTCGGACATCCTCGCAATCATCAAATAGACGAAGTCGTTCCAGACGCAGCTCACTGAACATTCAGAAGGAGAATTCGACATGGCGAAAGAGCTCGGATTCGACGTCGAGGCGCGTGCGCGCCTGAAGAAAGGCGTGGACAAGCTCGCCCGGGCCGTGAAGGTCACGCTCGGGCCGAAGGGCCGGAACGTGGTCCTCGACCGGAAGTTCGGTTCCCCCACGGTCACCAAGGACGGTGTCTCCGTGGCCAAGGAGATCGAGCTGGAGGATCCCGTGGAGAACATGGGAGCCCAGATGGTGAAGGAGGTCGCCACCAAGACCTCCGACATCGCGGGTGACGGGACCACCACCGCGACGGTGCTGGCCCAGTCCATCTTCGGCGAGGGCCTCAAGAACGTCACCGCCGGCACGAACCCCATGGGCATCAAGCGGGGCATCGAGAAGGCCGTCGAGCGGGTCGTGGAGGAGCTGAAGGGCCTCTCCGTGGAGACCAAGGGCAAGAAGGAGATCGCCCAGGTCGGCACCATCTCGGCCAACAACGATCCGGAGATCGGCGAGCTGATCGCCGACGCGATGGAGAA
>CAYPDV010000090.1:0-9842 GCA_964409525.1 uncultured Gemmatimonadaceae bacterium | reverse complement strand
TCGAGAGGGCGAGCAGGGAGTAGAACCACCCCCGCGTCTGGTCCACGCCCTCGGCAATGTAGTCGGCGGGGAAGTGCCGCCGGAACGCCTCCTCGTTCTCGAACGGCCAGTGCCACTGGGCGAACGGCATGGAGCCCGAGTCGAACCAGGCGTCGGCGACGCTCTCGGTGCGCCGCATCGTGCCTCCGCACTCGACGCACTTCCAGGTGGGCCGGTCGATTCCGGGACGGTGGGGATCGAAGTCCTCGGGCAAGCCACCGGCCCGCTCCGCGAGCGCCTCGAAGCTCCCGATCCACTCGACGTGGTCGGGGTCCTCGTCGCAGACCCAGGCCGGGAGCGGCGTGCCCCAGTACCGGTCCCGCGACAGCGCCCAGTCCACGTTGCCCCGGAGCCACTCGCCGAACCGGCCCTCGCCCACCTCGGGGGGGAGCCAGTTGACCCCGTCGTTGTTCTCCAGCATCCGATCCTTGAGGCCGGAGGTGGCGGCGAACCAGGACTCCCGGGCCATGTAGAGGAGGGGCGACTCGCACCGCCAGCAGTGCGGATAGGAGTGCGTCTTCCGCCCCGCCCGGTGGAGGAGGCCCCGTTCCTCGAGCCCGGAGACGACGACCGGGTCGGCGTCCTTCACCCACTTTCCCGCGATCCGCTCCACCGTCTCGACGAAGCGCCCCTCGTCGTCGACGGGCAGGAGGAGGGGCAGATCGTGCTCCTGGCCCGCCTGGTAGTCGTCGGCGCCGAAGGCGGGCGCCAGGTGGACCACCCCGGTGCCCTCCTCCGCGCTCACGAAGTCCTGGCCGTAGACGCGCCACCCGGTCGGATGGGCAGGCGCCGCGCCGGCCGATCCGGACGCGCCGCCCTCCACGGTGTCCGAGGCCTCGACCCAGTCGAGAGGCCGGCGGTACCGCAGTCCGATCAGCTCGCGGCCGGGTAGCCGGCGCAGGACGGGCGCCTCCTCGCCGAGGACCTCCTCCTTCCGCTCCGCCGCCACGATCAACCGCCGCCCCTCCACCTCGACCTCGACGTACTCGAGCTCCGGATGCACGGCGAGGGCGGTGTTCGACGGCACGGTCCACGGCGTCGTGGTCCACACGACGAAGGCCCTGGGACGGACGTCCGAGCCTTCCTCCTCCTCGACGACCTCGCAGAGGAAGTGGAGCGACGGATCCTCCACCTCGCGGTAGCCCTGGGCCACCTCGTGCGAAGAGAGCGCGGTGCCGCAGCGGGGGCAGTAGGGCACGCTCTTGTGGCCCCGGTACAGCAGGCCTCGGTCAGCGAGCTCCTTCAGCACCCACCAGACGCTCTCGATGTAGTCCGGCTCGAAGGTGACGTACGGATCGGAGTAGTCGAGCCAGTAGCCGATCCGCTCGCTCAGCCGCTCCCACTCCTCCTTGTAGGTGAAGACCGAGCTCCGGCACTCCTCGTTGAAGCGCGCGATCCCGACCTCTTCGATCTCCGGCTTTCCACTGATTCCCAGCCGCTTCTCCGCCTCGATCTCCACGGGCAGCCCGTGCGTGTCCCAGCCGGCGATGCGGGTGACGCTGCGGCCTCTCATGGTGCGGTGGCGACAGACGAGATCCTTGATCGTCCGGGAGATGATGTGGTGCAGCCCCGGCCGCCCGTTCGCCGTCGGCGGACCCTCGTAGAAGACGAAGGGTTCGCCGTCGGCGGTCGCCTCGAGCGTGCGCCGGAAGAGGTCCTCCTCCCGCCACCGCACGAGGAGATCCTGCTCCAGCTCGTGGAGGGAATCGGGAAGCTCGGGAAAGGCCATGGATCGGGGGATGATCGGGTTCGGGGTCTCTGGCGAGTGGGAAGACGGGGAGCGGAGCCCGGCGCGAGGCTACCCCCCGCCCTCCTCCCCGATCCGCCGCACCACCCTGAGGAGGACCCGTGTGAGCCGGGGCTCGGCCTCGCCGGCGATGCGGAGGATCTCGGGGACGTCGACCGGCTCGAGCGCGTCCGGCAGACACGCGTCGGTGACGATCACCGTCACGAGCACCCGGAGCCCCATGTGTCGTGCGGCGATCACCTCCGGGACCGTCGACATCCCGACCACGTCCGCTCCCATTCGACGGAGCATCCTGTACTCGGCCCGGGTCTCGAGCTGGGGGCCGGCGACCGCGGCGTAGACGCCGCGATGGAGGGGGATTCCCTCGTCCAGCGCCGCCTCCAGCGCCACCTCCTGGAGAGTACGGTCGTACGGCTCCGACATGTCCGGAAAGCGGGGGCCGAGCTCGTCGGCGTTGGGACCCGTGAGCGGGCTCTCTCCCATCAGGTTGAGGTGGTCGTCGAGCAGGACCAGCTCGCCCGGGCTCCAGAGCGGATCCAGCCCGCCGGCGGCGCCCGAGAGGAGGAGCGTCCGTGCCCCGAGCAGGCCGAGCGCGCGGATCGGATGGGCGATCCGCTCCATCGAATGGCCCTCGTAGCGGTGGAGGCGACCGTCGAGCGCCGCGACCGGCACGCCCTCGAGGCGGCCGAGCAGGAGTCGGCCGGCGTGGGTCTCCACCGTGACCCGCCCGAAGTGCGGAATCGACTCGTAGGGCACCTCCGCCTCCACGTCGATCCGCTCCGCCACGCCGCCGAGACCGGTGCCCAGGACGAGCCCCACGGCGGGCTCGAGCTCGGTGCGTTCCCGGACGGCGTCCACCGATTCGCGGAGGCGCTCCACGAGGGACCCGGCGGAGCGGTGGCTCACTCCCGCTCCTCCCGCTCGGCCTCCTCGCGGGCGGCCTTGTCCCGCACACCGTCCTCCCGCTCCGCCTCCTCGAGGAGTGAGGAGAGCCAGAGCGGCTCGTCGGGAGACTCCTCGCCGAAGTCCTTCCCGGAGCCTTCTCCCTCCGGCGCGGCCGGTGCCTCGCGACGCGCCGCCACCCGCTCCTGCAGGCGCGGCCGCCACTCGCCGAGATCGAGGTCGACCGGCTCGCCCTCTTCCGGCGACCGGGACTCCTCGACGTCCAGCGAGTCCATCTCCTCCTCGAGGAGCTGACGGAACCGCTTCAGGAATCGGCTCCTCCTCCGCTCCAGGGCTTCCATCGCCCGGCCGGCCTCCTCCAGACGTGACTGGGCCTCCTGCATCCGCTCCTCGATCTCGGCCTCCGCCTCGCGCTGGAAGACCTCCGCCTCCCGGCGAGCCTGCTCCCGGATGTCGTCACGGAGCTTCTGGGCGGTGACCAGGGCGTCCTGGACGGCCTTCTCTCGCCCCTCCTGTCCCTCTACCTGACGTCCGAGCCGCTCCGTCCGCTCGCGCAGCGTGAGATTCTCCCTCACCAGCTCCTCGAGACGCTCGGCGACGAGCTCCAGGAACCCGTCCACCTCCTCCGGATCGTAGCCGCGGAGCACCTTCCGGAAATCGCCGCGCTTCTTGCGGACGTCCAGCGGTGTGAGGTCGATCATCGTTCGGTCTCCTGGATCATTCGGGTCGCTCTCCGAAGAGCGCGGTTCCGATCCGGACGAGGGTGCTCCCCTCCTCCACCGCGATCTCGTAATCGTTCGTCATGCCCATCGACAGATGCCCGCCGCCGTACCCCTCCACCTCCGAGACCGCCCTTCGATCGAGCTCCCCGAGAGCCCGGAAGGTCCGCCGGAGGAGGTCGGCGTCGTCGGTAAGGGGCGCCATCGTCATCAACCCCCCCACCCGGAGCGCCGACAGGCCCCCGAGCTCGGCGAGCCCGTCCAGGAGCTCGTCCGGCTCGAGACCGCCCTTGCTCTTCTCGCCGGAGGTGTTCACCTGGACCAGCACCTCGAGTGGCCGCGCTCCGGGCGCCACCCGCTCGATGCGGCGTGCCAGCCTGAGGGAGTCCAGCGAGTGGAGGAGCCGGATCCCCGCCTCGAAGAGCCGGGGCGCCTTCCGGCGCTGCACGTGTCCGACCATGTGCCAGCGCGCTTCCGGAAAGGCCGACGCGCGCTCCTCCAGGGCCCCCATCCGGTTCTCGGCGAGGTCGGTCAGGCCGGCTTCGAGCGCGGCCTCCACGGCGGCCGAAGGATGCCCCTTGGTCACCGCCACCACCGTCACCTCCGCCGGGTTCCGGCCCGCGCGCGTGGCGGCGGCCTCCACCTTCTCACGCACACGCGGCAGGCTTTCCTGGAGTCGGGACCGATACATGGCTCGGCACGGGTGCGGCGGCGCGCCTTCCGACGCGCTCGGGAGCGTGCGGTGGTGCGGTGGACGGCTGCCGGTACTCTACGACGGTATACTACGGCATCCGATGGCGGAAACGCGAAAGACCCCGCCGGCCGCGCCGACGGGGTCCCACCGCACGGAGCGACGGAGCGGCTACTGGATGGTGAAGGTGATCGGTATCTGCACCCACACCTCCACGCGCCGGTCCCGGTTCATCGCGGGGCTGAACTCCGCCACCTCGGCCACCCGGAGCGCCGCCTGGTCCATCTGCCGATGGCCGGAGCTCTCCGACACCCGGGCGTCGATCACCTCACCCTCGGTGTCGATCCGGAACCAGACCACCACCCGGCCCTCGACCCCCGCGTCGCGGAGGAGGGGCGGATAGAAGCGCTGCACGGCCCGGAGGACGTCGCGGCGGTTCCGCATCTCCGGATCGACGGTCCGCGGCGTGAACGACGGCTGATCGCCGACCGCCCCTTCGTCCTCGTCCGGGGGCGGCGGAAGGTCGTCTACCGGATTGTCCTCGAACGTCGTCGGAGCGATGGTGATGTCCTCGTCGATGTTCGCCTCCGCGATCACCGGCGTCGCGGGCCTGGCGATCTGCTCGGGCGGCGGAGGGATCTCGACCTCGGGCGGGAGCTCGATCTGCTCGAACTCATCGGCGCCCCTGGCGAAGTCCTCGGCCATCATGTCCGGCCAGAAGGCGAACGCGACGAAGTGGATGACGGTCGCGATGACCAGCGAGCCCCAGAACCACGCGCCGAACGAGCGCTTGAACCGGTCGTTCGCCGTGGCGTAGCGCTCTTCGAGGGTCATCCTCTCCTCGGGGGCCTCGGGAGCCGTGTCGTTCCTCTCGCCGTTCATCGTTGGATCCTCTCCTGGCGGCGCTCCAGCTCGGTGGCGAAGACCACCCGGACGACCCCGGCCGCCTTGAGCTCGTCCTGGAGCTGCTGCATGTGTAGATACTGGACCTCGCGGTCACCCCGGATCGACACGACGGTCTCCTGGCTCTCCGCATAGAGCGGGCGCACGAAATCCGAGACCTGCTGCATCGGCATCGGGCGGTCGTTGATGTAGACCTCTCCGGTCCGCTCCACCCAGACGTTCAGGATGTCCTGCCGCTTCGCGTCGATCCGCTCGGCCGCCTCGGCCTCCGGCCACTCGATGTCCCGCTGCCGGTCGGTCCGGAAGACGGTCGTGACCATGAAGAAGATGAGCAGGAGGAGCGCGATGTCCGCCAGCGACGAGGCGGGGATGTCCTGCGACGCCTTCGACTTCCTCTCGAAACCGCCACCACGGAGCGCCACGGCTCAACCCTCCAGCTGCTGGAGGGAGATCCGCGTCGCGCCCGCGCTGTGGAGCGCGTCGAGCACGTCGACCATGTGGCGGTACGCCGCCTCGGGGTGCGTCTTCACCCCGGCGATGAGGTTCGGGTTCTGCGCCACCTCCTGGCGCCAGATCGACTCCAGGTCGCCCGGGCTCACCTGCTGGACCTGCTCGCTCTCGCCCCGTCGGAGGTCGACGATCCCGCTCGGCTGGATGAGGATGTGGAGGATGTTGCGCGGGCTGATCTCCTGCTCCTCGCCCTCCTCGGGAAGCACGATCGCCAGTCCCTTGTCCTTGGGAAAGACGGTCGTGATGAGGAAGAAGATCAGCAGCAGGAAGGCGATGTCCGCCATCCCCGCCGAAGGGATCTCGTCCGAGACCTTGGACCGCTTGCTGTTCAGGATCGCCATGCGGACTCTCTGCTGGAAGACAATTGAAAATACAGTCGAGCGGGTCCTTGGTTCCGCCGCCGCGCCGCTCCCGGCCGGGCCTCGCTTCCCCGTCGGGAGGCCGTGGGAGGAGTACGGCGGACTTCTACGTCCCGTCCGGCTTCCGCCCGAGCTGGGTTCCCTCCGGCTCCGGACCCTCGGGAGGGCTCAATGGTCTCTGGGCCCTGGAGAGGTCCTCCCGGGGCGAGGCGGGCGTGTGCGTGACCCCGTCGCGTTCCACGAAGCGGAGCCCACCCTCCGCCTCCAGTTCCCAGGCGATGTTCAGCACGCGCTGGGCCCCCTCCTCCATGTCGACGATGAGCGTGTCGATCCGGGTGACGAAGTAGTTGTACGCGATGTTCACCGGAACCGCGATGATGAGACCGGCCGCGGTGGTGAGCAGCGCCACCTTGATGCCGCCGGCCACGAGCCCCGGATCCACGTCGCCGGCCCTCTCGATGGCCGCGAAGGCGAGGATCATACCCGCCACCGTTCCGAGGAAGCCCATCAGGGGCGCGACGTTGGCCACCGTGGCGAGGATCACGAGACCCCGCTCGAGGAATCCGAGCTCGATGGTGCCGGTGGTGCTGATCGCCTGCTCGAGCTCGCCCTTCCTGAGCTTCCGCTCGCGGATCCGCCGGAGCCCCGCGAGGAGGATCGCCGCGGTCGGACCGGGCGTCTCGGCGGCGATCCGGACAGCGTCGTCCAGGCGGCCCGCCCGCGCCGCCTCCTCGACCTCGCCGAGCACCGTGCGGCTGCTCCGGTGCGCGTACCAGAGCGTCCACGCCTTCGCGATGATCACCCCCACACCGACCATCGAGAAGAGGAGGAGCGGATACATCATCCACCCTCCGTCGTGGAAGAGGGAGATGAGATCGAACTGTCCCCCGGCCTCCTGGGCCTGCGTCGCGGCCTCCTGCACCGTCACGGTGTCCTCCTTCTCGTCATCTCGTAGCGGCCGGGCCGGAAGCCCGGGGAGCCCGGAATCTACCCGGGCCTTCGGAAAGGTGTCAACGAAGTGCGCCGGCTCACCCCGGCGCCGGCGAGGGCGAGGTGCGGAGCGCCGCCCCGCCCCCCGGATGCGATCCGGAGAGGGCAGCCCGCAGCCGTGCGGCGTCCACGCCCGGCTCCAGACGGCCCCGGTGGGCGATCGAGATCCGCGCCGTCTCCTCGCTCACCACCACCACCAGCGCGTCGGTCTCCTCGCTGAGACCGATCGCGGCGCGGTGGCGCGTGCCGAGGGACTTGTCCTGGAGGGGATACTGCGTCAGGGGCAGGATCGCCCCGGCCGTCTTGACCACGTCGCCCGAGATGATCACCGCCCCGTCGTGCAGAGGCGAGTACGGCGTGAAGATCGTGGTGAGGATCTCCGAGGAGACGCGGGCGTCCACCGCGTTTCCCGTCTCGGCGTACTCGTCGAGGCCGACCTCCCGCTCGATGGCGATGATGGCGCCGATCTTGGAGCGGGAGAGCTGCTCCACCGCCTCGACCACCTCGTCCACGACCTCGCTCTCCTCCAGCGTCTGGAACACGCGGAGCATCCGGCTCTGACCGAGCCGGGCCAGCGCCGAACGGAGCTCGGGCTGGAACACCACGAGCGCGGCGATCACGCCGTACTGGAAGAGGTACTCGAGGATGTAGCGCAGGAGGAGGAGGTTGAAGAGCTGGGCCGTGAAATAGATCCCGGCGAGCAGGAGCAGGCCGAGCAGCATCTGCATGGCCCGGGTCCGCTGGATCAGCAGGAGGAGACGGTAGACGAGAACGGCCACCACGAGCACCTCCACGGCGTCGGTCCAGCCCGGCCGGAGGAACTCGATGCGCTCGAGGAGGGTCACGCGTCCTCCTCTGCCCCGGCTCCGCCCACCGCGTGCGCCACCGCCAGCGCCCGCGCGACGGGCTCGACGTCGTGGACCCGGAAGATCCGCGCTCCGCCGGCCCAGGCGAGCACACACGCGGCCACCGTGCCCTCGACGCGCTCGGCCGTGGGCAGATCGAGCACCCGTCCGAGGAAGCTCTTCCGGCTGGGCCCCACCATGAGGGGCCGGCCCAGGCCGTGGAGCCTCGGGAGATCCCGGAGCAGGAGCAGACTCTGCTCGGCGGTCTTGGCGAAGCCGATCCCCGGATCGACCACCACGGCCTCGTCGTCGACACTCGCGGCGCGGGCCCGGCCGAGCGCCTCGGCCAGCTCGTCCGCCACCTCGGCGGTCACGTCGTCGTAGCGGGCGCGCTCCCGCATGTCCGCGGGCGTGCCCCGCATGTGCATGAGGACGAGCCCCGCCCCGGCGTCCGCGACGACGCGGGCGAGCTCCGGGTCGTGCGCGAGCCCCGAGACGTCGTTCACGACGGACGCGCCCTCCGAGAGCGCTGCGCGGCCGACCTCGGCCTTCCGGGTGTCCACCGAGAGGGGGACGTCCAGCCGGCGCGCCGCCTCACGCAGAAAGGGGAGGATGCGCCGCTTCTCCTCCGCGGCCGGCACCTCGCGGGCTCCCGGACGGGTGGACTCGCCCCCGACGTCGAGGATCCCCGCACCCGCCTCGACCATGGCCTCCGCACGGCGGAGCGCCTCCGGCAGGTCGTCCCAGAGCTCCCCTCCGTCCGAGAAGGAGTCGGGGGTGAGGTTCAGGATGCCCATCACGACCGGCCGGTCGAGGGCGATGCGCCCACCGCGGACCCTCCACGAGCGGGGGCGCGGAGGGGCCGCGAGGGGGTGGGGGGCGTGAGAGCCGTCCGGTGAGGAGCCGGTGCGGGGGGAGGAAGCGGAAGCGGGGGGAGCCGCGGCCATCAGGAGGCGTCCGCCTCCGGGCTCTCCGCATTCAGACGAACGGCCCGTGCGGCGACCGATTCCGCCTCTTCCTCCGGCTCGCCGGTGGGCTCGGGATCCTCCCCGGCGTCATCGCCGTCTCCGCCTCCGTCCTCCCCCTCCTCGAGGCGGGCACGCACCCCCGGCTCCGCCTCTCGCGGCCCGGTCGGTGGATCCGCCCGATCGAGCTCGCCCCCCCCTTCGCCGTCGGGCTCCTCCATCGGAGGAAGGGGCTCCCCCTCCTCCAGCAGCCCGATCTCCTCGCGGTCGAGCGTCTCCCGCTCCAGGAGCGCGGCCGCGATGGACTCCATGAGGTCGCGGTTCTCGTCCAGGACGTCGCGCGCGCGGTCGTGCGCCTCGTCCAGAATCCGCTTGATCTCCTGATCCACCTGGCGCGCGGTATGCTCGCTGACCTCGCGCCTGTGGCCGAGCTCCCGGCCGAGGAAGACCTCCTGCTCGGAGTCTCCCACCGCCATCAGCCCGATCACGTCCGACATCCCGAAGCGGGTGACCATCCGGCGCGCCATCTCGGTGGCCCGCTCGATGTCGTTTCCGGCACCGGTCGTGACCCGCTCGACGCCGAACGTCATCTCCTCGGCCACCCGGCCCCCGAAGAGCATGGTGAGCTGTCCCTCCAGCCACTCCTTCGTGTAGGAGTGGCGGTCCTCCTCGGGAAGCGAAGCCGTGATGCCGAGGGCGCGGCCGCGGGGCACGATCGTCACCTTGTGGACCGGATCCAGACCCGGGACCCGCAGCCCGATCACGGCGTGGCCGGCCTCGTGGTAGGCGGTCAGCTTCCGCTCCGACTCGGTGAGCACGAGGCTCCGCCGCTCGGTGCCGAGCATGACCTTGTCCTTGGCCCGCTCGAAGTCGTCCATGTCCACCCGGTCGGCGCCCCGGCGGGCGGCGAGGAGGGCGGCCTCGTTGCAGATGTTCGCGAGGTCGGCGCCCGAGAGGCCGGGCGTGCCCTTCGCGATGATCGAGAGATCGACGTCGTCGGCCAGCGGGAGCTTCTTGGCGTGCACGCGGAGGATCCCCTCCCGGCCCCGCACGTCGGGCGAATCCACCACCACCTGGCGGTCGAAGCGGCCGGGCCTGAGGAGCGCGGGATCGAGCACGTCGGGCCGGTTGGTGGCCGCGATCAGGATCACGCCCTCGTTCGACTCGAAGC
>CAYPDV010000089.1:0-10183 GCA_964409525.1 uncultured Gemmatimonadaceae bacterium | reverse complement strand
TGGTGGTGCACGAGGACACCCGGACCGGCGGGATCGCGGGCGAGATCGCCATGCGGGTGAACGAGAAGGCGTTCGAGTGGCTGGACGGACCCATTCTCCGGGTCACGGCCATCGACGCCCCCGTTCCGTACTCCGGTCCGCTGGAGGACTACTTCCTTCCCGGCACCGAGGACGTGGTCACCGCCCTGCGCTACCTGGCGGCGTACTGACCCGGGAGCCTCCGACAGGGACGGACGACCGGGCTCCCGGGCCGACGTCCGGTGGCGACGGGGCACATCCCGGCGGCTCACGGGTTGCAGGGCGCGACCCGGACGGCTCCGGGGCTCGGAAGCACGAGAGAACAGGGAACTTCACCGAATCGGGAGTGGGAGCGTGGCCCGCATCGAAGTGCCGATGCCCCAGATGGGAGAGTCCATCGCAGAGGGCACCGTCTCGAAGTGGCTGAAGCAGGTCGGCGACGAGGTCGAGCGCGACGAGCCGATCCTCGAGATCTCGACCGACAAGGTCGACGCAGAGATCCCGGCGCCCCAGTCGGGGACCATCGTCGAGGTGGCCGTCGAGGAGGGCGAGACGGTCGAGGTCGGCACCATCATCGCCTACATCGACACCGAGGGTGGCGCTCCCGCCGAGGAAGCGGCGGAGGAGGACGAGGCGGAAGAGGAGCCCGAAGCGGATGAGGAGCCCGAAGCGGAGGAGGAGCCCGAAGCGGAGGAAGCCGCTGCTGCGGAGCGCGAGGAGGCGGAGGAACCGGAGGAGAAGGAAGAAGCGCGGAAGGAGAAGGAGCGGAAGGCGGCGGCGGGAGAGCCCGAGAGCGCCGAGGAGCGTCTCCGCACCCGGTCCACGCCGGTGGTGCGGAAGATCGCCGAGGAGCACGGGATCGACCTCTCGGACGTGGAGGGCACGGGCCACGCCGGACGGGTCACCAAGCAGGACATCCTCTCCTACATCGAGGAAGGCGCGCCGGAGCGAGAGCGGGAAGAGAAGCGGGAGCCCGAGCCGAAGCCGTCGGCCGCCGCGGGCGCCCCCGCCGAGGCGCCCCCCTCCGATCTCTGGGAGCGCTTCTACACGGAGGTCCAGCATCCCGAGTATCCGGTACGGGAGGCGGACACCGTCGAGACGATGAACAAGATCCGGCGGCTCACGGCCGAGCACATGGTGCTGGCCAAGCGGGTCGCTCCGCACGTCCACTCGTTCATCGAGATCGACTTCTCGCGCGTCGACCGCATCCGGAGCGAGAACAAGGAGGCGTGGAAGAAGCAGGGCGCGCGGGTCAGCTACACCGCCTTCGTCGCCTGGGCCGTATCCCGCGTGCTCCGCGAGTTCCCGCAGGTCAACGGGACGGTCTCGGGCAACAACCTGATCTACCGGGGCAACGTGAACGTCGGCATCGCCGTCGATCTCGACCCGGGGCTGATCGTGCCGGTGATCCGGGACACCGATCATCTGAGCCTCGTCGGCATCGGCAAGAAGATCATCGACCTGGCCGAGCGGGCCCGCTCCAGGCAGCTCGCCCCGGACGAGATCCAGGGGGCGACCTTCTCCCTCACGAACCCCGGCGTGCTCGGCACGATGGTCGGGATGCCGGTGATCCCGAAGGGCACCGCGGCGATTCTCGGCACCGGCGCCATCGAGAAGCGGGTGGTGGTGGTCGAGGACGAGGAGACGGGTACGGACTCGATGGCCATCCGCAAGCGCTCCATCTTCTCGCTCGGCTACGATCACCGGATCGTCGACGGCGCCGATGCGGCGCGCTTCCTCGCGCGGCTGAAGGAGCTCCTGGAGAACTTCCCCGAGGACGCATAGCCGGACGCGCGCGCTCCTCTCCCACCGCCTCTCCGCCCGATCCGGAGAACCTATGGCCGATCACCGCCCCCTCCGGGTCCGGCGGATGGGTCGGACCCCCTACCGCGAGGCGCTCGCCCTCCAGGACGAGCTGGTGGCGCGGCGGCGGCGGGGCGAGATCGAGGACCACCTCCTCCTCCTCGAGCATCCGCACGTCATCACCCTGGGCTCGGGCTCGACCGAGGACCACCTCGTCGCGGATGCGGCGGAGCGGGAGCGCCTCGGGATCGAGCTCTTCGAGACCGGGCGGGGCGGCGACGTCACCTATCACGGTCCCGGCCAGCTCGTCGGCTACCCGGTCCTCGACCTCAAGCCGGATCGAAGGGACCTCCACCGCTACCTGAGGGACCTCGAGCGGGTGCTCGTCCGTGCCCTGGCCGGCTTCGGCGTGACGGGCCGCCGCGTGGAGGGCTACACCGGCGTCTGGGTCGGCGAGCGGAAGATCGCGGCCATCGGGGTGCGGGTCTCCTCCGGATGGATCACATCGCACGGCTTCGCCCTCAACGTCTCGACGGACCTCTCCTTCTTCGACGCCATCGTCCCGTGCGGCATCGCGGACCGCGAGGTGACCTCGCTGACGCGCGAAACCGGGTCAGCGGTACGGCCGGAGGAGGTGGAGGAGGCCGTCGTGGAGGCGTTCGCGTCCGTGTTCGGGTGTCGGCCGGTCCCTTGACCCGCGCCAGGGCCCCCGGAGAAGAACGTTCCAGGGACAACAGTGGGATGGATCGCGAGAGGCCCCGTGCGCCCGGCGATTTTTCAGTGAACGTCCGTTTCGCCCGCCCGGGGCCCGGAGCGGGAATAGACGAGGCAGATGACCTCCGGACCGCTCCCGGGACGGGAGCTCCGGCGGGGGGCGACGGCGCCTCGATCCGGTTCGCTCATCCGTCGTGAAGGGGAGGAAATCCATCTGTTTTCCCAGTAGAACGGCGGTCCTTCCCATCGAACGGCCGGTGGACGTAACTCGCTGATGGACAATCAGTTACCGCTATCCCGCTTTTGCGTGCGCTCCGCGTTCGTCACGCTTGCGGCCGGCCGGGCGGTTCCGTACCATGGAGTCGCAACCCGGATGCGGCCCCGTCGAGACGATGACGATGGTCATCCCTCAGGCGGGATTCGGGAAGCGGACCGGTCGATGGGACGCCGTCGGTCGGCAGCGAGCCGGGATTCGGCCTGAATGCCCGGTGAGCCGACGGAGGAGTCGCTGGTCTCCGTCGAGAGCCTTCGGAGCTCGGAGGCGCCCGAGCCGCGGACCGCGCGGCGAGGGAAGGGGAGTGGGAGACCGCCCCGGCGCACGCGCCGGGGATCAGGCGAAGGACCCGCTTCTGCCAGCGTGTTGGAGGCCCCCGGTGCGGTGTGTCGCGCCGGGGGCTTCTTTCGTTGTACCGGCCTCGTCGCGTCGCTCGTCCGCGGCCCGACGCCCGCTCAGTCGTCGGTCGAGAGCTCGCTCCACCGCTCGTCCGGCGGCAGGAACTCGAAGTAGTCCAGGTACTGCTCCCGCTCCTCCCGCTGTCCCTCGAGCCATTCGCGGAAGCCCGACCCCACAAGTCCACCCGACGCCGACTGGTCCCGGGCGGCCCGGGTGGCCAGGTGGTTCGCGTACTCGTTCTCGGGGTGACCGGCGTGCCCGCGCACCCACCGCCACTCGACCCGGTGGCGGGCCGCCACGCGATCGAGCTCCTTCCACAGCGCCAGGTTGCTGATCGCTCCCCCCTTCTTCTTCCATCCGCGGCTCTTCCAGCCGGGAAGCCACTCCCGCATCCCCTTCACGAGGTACTGGGAGTCCGAGACGAAGACGACGGCGCAGGGCCGACTCAGCGCCGCGAGCGGAACGATGGCGCTCCGGATGGCCATGCGGTTGTTGGTCGTGTCCGGCTCCGAGATCCAGTAATCCCGCCGGTGCCAGCTCTCCTCGCTCCACGCCTCCACGAGCCCGCCGGCTCCGCCCGGGTTGGCCCGCGCCTGGAACTGGTTGCCGAGGCACGATTCATCGGCGTGGATGTGGACGGGCACCGGGCCCGTGCCGGTCGTGGAGGAGGGTGGGCTCATGCCGGTGGAGGATCGCGGAGCGGGGAGGGGCGGGACGGGCGGGAAGGTAGGGGGAAGCGCGAGGCGGGAAAACCGCTCGCCCCCCGGCTTGACCGGCCCGGGCTGTCGTCTACATTCGCCGGGTCGGGTCGCGGTCCACGATCGGTTTCGTGGACGCGTGGCTCCCCCGTCTCTCCGGACCCGCCCCCTCCCTCCGATCCATGTCACCCATCCACCCCTACCTCGGCGAAGGCGCCTACCTCCTCCTCGAGGACGGCCGTCGCTTCGACGGGGTCCACGTGGGTGCCCGGGAGCCCGTCTTCGGCGAGGTGGTCTTCAACACCTCGATGACCGGCTACCAGGAGGTGCTCACGGATCCCTCGTACGCGGGCCAGGTGGTCGTGATGACGTACCCGTTGATCGGCAACTACGGGGTCACGCCCGAGGACGAGGAGTCCGAGGGCCCGCAGGTCGCGGGCTTCGTCCTGCGTGAGGCCTCTCCCGTCGCCAGCTCCTGGCGGGCGAAAGAAGGACTCCAGGATTACCTCGAGCGTCACGACATCACGGCCATCGCCGAGCTCGACACGCGTGCCGTGACCCGCCACATCCGATCCCGCGGTGCGATGCGGGGGGCGGTGGCGCCCTCCGACACCGATCCCGACGAGCTCCTGGAGCGGATCCGTGCGCACCCGACCATGGAGGGGCTCGACCTCGCGCGGGGCGTATCGACCGCCGAGCCGTACGAGGTGCCGGCGGTCGGCGAGGAGCGGTTCCGGGTGCTCGCATACGATTTCGGGATGAAGGCGCACTCGCCCCGGCTCCTGGCGGAGCGCGGATGTCGGGTGACGGTGCTTCCGGCCGGCACGACCGCCGACGAGGTCCTCGAGGCGGAGCCCGACGGCCTCTTCGTCTCGAACGGCCCCGGCGATCCGGCCGCGGTCGGCGAGGCGCGGGACGCGATCCTCCGCCTCTCGGAGGAGGGAGTCCCCGTGTTCGGGATCTGTCTCGGACACCAACTCATCGCGCGCGCGTTCGGAGGAGAGACGTACAAGCTCCCCTTCGGCCACCACGGCGGGAACCACCCGGTACGGAACCTCGAGCGGGACACCGTCGAGATCACGGCCCAGAACCACGGCTTCGCGGTGCGCTCCGGGTCCGGGGACGCCATCGCCGGGACCCCGGACCTGCGGCTGACGCACGTGAACCTCTACGACGGGACCGTGGAGGGGCTCGCGCACCGCGAGCGTCCCGTCCTCGCGGTGCAGTACCATCCCGAGGCCGCTCCCGGACCGCACGACAGCCGCTATCTCTTCGACGACTTCGTCGCCCTCATGGAAGATCGCGCCGCTTCTTGACGCTCCGGGCGAGCGCACGTTACCGTCGCCCGCCCGGGACGGCACCGTGAGCCGACGCGATGATCAGGACCGACGCGCCGCCACCCGGGTCGGGGAAGGTCCGGAGGCGCCCCACCCGGCGCCGTGGCCAGCTTCAACAGGTCAGGAGAGGGAGAGCGGATGACGAAAGCGGACCTCGTGGAGCAGGTGACCGAGGCCATCGGTCCCGGGATCACCAAGAAGGACTGCGCCATGGTAGTCGACGGCTTCCTGAACGCCGTGAAGCAGGCTCTCACCCAGGGCGAGAACATCGAGCTCAGGGGATTCGGGACCTTCAAGGTGCGCCATCGGAAGTCCCGCACGGCCAGAAACCCCCGAACCGGTGAGCCGGTGAAGGTGCCCGCCCGGAAGGTGCCCGTCTTCAAGGCTTCGAAGCAGTTCCGCTCAAAGGTGGCGAAGGCGCATCGGAAGCGGAGCGAAGGAGCCGAGTAGAAGGCCTCCATCGGGGAACGTTCACCCCGCCGGGGGGTCTACCGACGACCCGAAGGCGGCTCTCCAGACGGAGGCGGGATCCCCCGATCCAGCATGGAAGTTCGGACCCTCTTCTTCGCCGCCTACCGGGACCGCCTCGGGACCGGAGAGCTCTCCGTCCGGCTCCACGAGGGCGCCACGGTGTCGGACCTCGTCTCGCACCTCCGCGCCCGGGGCACGCCCTGGGACGACCTCCCCTCCGATCCTCCCGTCGCGGTGAACCGGAGCTGGGCCGGAGCCGGCCACCCCCTCCGGGAGGGCGACGAGGTCGCCTTCCTGCCCCCCGTGGCGGGGGGGTGACGGTGCGCGTCTCCGCCCGGCTCGTCTCCGAGCCCCTCGATCCGGCTTCGCTGTGGCGGGACCCACCCCCTTCCGACGGGGCCGTGCTCGTCTTCACGGGCGTGGTGCGCGATCACAACGACGGCCGGCCGGTGCGGGGCCTCCGCTACGACGCGTACCGGGAGATGGCGGTCGGGGTGCTCGAGGAGATCGCCCTCGACGCGGCCGAGCGCTTCCGTGCCGGAGAGGTGTGGGTCGCGCACCGCACCGGCGAGCTCGAGGTGGGTGAGGTGAGCGTCTGCGTCCGGGTCTCGGCGCCTCACCGCGACGCCTGCTACGGGGCCTCCCGGCACGTGATCGAGGAGATCAAGAGGCGCCTTCCGGTCTGGAAGAAGGAGCGCTACGCCGACGGCGGCGCCGAGTGGCTGGAGGGCACGGATCCGCGCTCGTCGCTCGCCGGAGGCCCGGGATGAGCGGTCCCGAGCTCCCGGTCGTGCGGGATCCGGCGGTGGACCGGCCGGACCGGCCGACGCGGGACCGCGGTCGGCCTCCGGCAGCGGGGCCGGAGCCGGCGGTCGCGGGACCCGGCGCGATGCAGGACTCGTTCGGCCGGCGGATCGAATACCTGCGGATCTCGGTGACCGACAAGTGCAACCTGCGCTGCGTGTACTGCATGCCGGAGGAGGGCCTGCCCTGGCTCCGTCGGGACGAGATCCTCTCCTACGAGGAGATCCGCGACGTCGTGGAGACGATGGCCGGCCTGGGCCTGAGGCGGGTCCGCCTCACCGGAGGCGAGCCGCTGGTCCGGAAGGACCTTCCCGTCCTCGCCGGGATGCTCTCCGGGATCGACGGCATCGAGGACCTCTCGCTCTCGACCAACGCCGTGCTCCTCGCCGGCCAGGCCGACGCTCTCCGGGACGCCGGCGTGGGGCGGGTGAACGTCTCGCTCGATTCGCTGCGTCCGGAGCGGGCGGACGCGATCGCGCGGCGTCCCGGCACGCTCGAGAAGGTGCTCGCCGGCCTCGAGGCTGCCGAACGCGTGGGCTTCTCGCCGATCAAGCTGAACGTCGTGCTGATCCTGGGACGGAACGACGACGAGATCGCCGACTTCGCCGCGCTCACCCGCGAGCGGCCGTGGCACGTGCGCTTCATCGAGCTCATGCCCACCGGCTCGAACCTCGAGCTCAGCGCCGACTCCTTCGTCTCGTGCGAGGAGGCGCTCCGGCGCGTGCGGCGGCTCGGCGAGCTGGAGCCGGCCGAGGGCCCGACGGGCAACGGCCCCGCCACCTACTTCCGCTTCCCCGGCGCGCCGGGCACGGTGGGGGTGATCACGCCCATGAGCCACAACTTCTGTGATCGCTGCAACCGAATGCGGCTGACCGCGGACGGGCAGCTCCGGCCGTGTCTCTTCGGCGACCTCCAGACCGACCTTCGCGAGCCGCTCCGACGCGGCGACGACCTCGTTCCGCTGATCGCCGAGACGCTCCGCGTGAAGCCGGAGCGCCACCACCTGGTGCGGGGAAGCGCGGAGGGATCGGGCGGCCTGGTGGCGCTCTCGCAGACGGGAGGATAGGCACTCTCACGGGGTTGCTCGCCCGGAGGCCCCTTCCTAGTGTGGGGGCGCAGAAGCCCCGTGGCGGTCGAGCGACGCGCCGAGCGGACCCGACCGGGCCGCCCCCTCCCCGGAACGCACTCCCACACCGGAAGGCTCAAGTACATGTCCGTCAACAAGATCACCGTCGTCGGCGCCGGCCACGTCGGAGCCACCACCTCGCAGCGCCTCGCCGAGAAGGAGCTCGCCCGGGAGGTCGTCCTGGTCGACATCAAGGAGGGCTTGCCGCAGGGCAAGGGGCTCGATCAGTGGGAGAGCGCCCCGGTCGAGGGCTTCGACACCGTCGTCGTGGGCGCGAACGACTACGAGCCGGCCCGGGGCTCGGACATCTTCGTGGTCACCGCCGGCGTCGCCCGCAAGCCGGGCATGAGCCGCGACGACCTCCTGAAGACGAACGCGAAGATCGTCCGGTCCGTGTCCGAGGAGATCGCGTCCGTGGCACCGGACTCGATCGTCATCATGGTGTCCAACCCGCTCGACATCATGGCCTACGTGGCCATGGACACGACCGGCTTCCCCCGCGAGCGGGTCATCGGGATGGCGGGGATCCTGGACACCGCGCGCTACCGCTCCTTCATCGCCCGCGAGCTCGACGTGAGCGTCGAGGACATCCAGGCCCTCGTCCTCGGCGGCCACGGCGACACGATGGTGCCCCTGGTGAGCTACACGTCGGTCAGCGGGATCCCCCTGACGCAGCTCCTCGACCGGGACCGGATCGACGCGCTCATCGAGCGGACCCGGAACGGCGGCGCCGAGATCGTCGGTCACCTCAAGGAGGGGAGCGCCTTCTACGCTCCGTCGGCGGCCGCCGTGCAGATGGTGGAGGCGATCGTCCGGCACAAGCGACGGATCCTCCCGTGCGCGGCGTGGCTCGAGGGCGAGTACGGCCAGGAGGGCATCTTCCTCGGGGTGCCCTGCAAGCTGGGAGAAGGCGGGCTGCTCGACATCGTCGAGGTCGATCTCGACGACGAGGAGCGGGGGGCGCTCGAGCAGAGCGCCGAGGCCGTGCGCTCGACGATGAGGGCCCTCGAGGCATGAGCCCGGACGGGAGGCGCGCGGAAGGAGGGAAGCGCCCCGGCGGCGAAGGGACGCCGCGCACCGGAGGCACCGGATCCCGACGGCCGGACGGCGGTGAGGGCCCCGACGACGGGGGCCCGCAGGACGAGGGTGGCACGGTGGATCGCCGCGAGCCCGAGGCGTGGAGCGGGCCCGGAGGCGGGCCCGACGACCGAAGCGGCTCCGCGCCCCAGCCCACCACCCCCGAGGGTCGTCCCGCGCCGACCGCGACCGCACGCCCCGCTCCGCGTGAGGAGGAGCCCAGCCGTCCACTCGGCGCGCTGCACCGCTCCTCGGTGGGGAAGAAGGTGCTGATGGCCGTCACGGGCATCGTGCTCTTCCTCTTCGTGTTCGGGCACATGATCGGCAACCTCAAGGTGCTGCAGGGGCCGGAGGCGGTGAACGGCTACGCGGAATGGCTCCGCGAGGTGGGCTATCCGATGATGCCCAACCGGGGAGCGCTCTGGACGGTCCGGATCGTCCTCCTGCTCTCGGTGGGTGTGCACGTCTGGGCGGCCTTCGCGCTCTGGGCGGGGAGCCGGCGCGCCCGGAAGGTCGGCTACAGGAAGTCGTCCCACCTCTCCTTCAGCTACGCCTCGCGCACGATGCGGTGGGGCGGCGTGATCATCGTCCTCTTCGTCGTCTACCACCTGCTGCACTTCACGACCGGCCACGCGCACGCCGATTTCGTCGAGGCCGACGTCTACCACAACTTCGTCGTCGCCTTCTCGAACCCGTTCGTCTTCGGGGCGTACCTGGTGGCCCAGCTCGCGCTCGCCTTCCACCTCCACCACGGGATCTGGAGCCTCTTCCAGACGCTCGGCTGGAACCATCCGCGGTGGAACCGCTTCCGTCGGCCGCTCGCCGTCGTGCTCGCCTGGGGCATCTTCGCCGGCTTCATGCTCCCGCCGGTGCTGGTGCTCCTCGGAGTGCTCGGCGAGGTCGCGGCCACATGAGGCCGACGGGCCGCTCCCACTCCTCCGCACCTCGTGATCCGGTACTGAACGTGGAACTCGACGCGAAGATCCCCTCGGGCCCGATCCAGCAGAAGTGGGACAGCCACCGCTTCGAGATGAAGCTGGTCAACCCCGCGAACAAGCGGAAGTACGACGTGATCGTGGTCGGCACCGGGCTCGCCGGCGCCTCGGCGGCCGCCACGATGGCCGAGCTCGGGTACGACGTGAAGGTCTTCACCTTCCACGACTCGCCCCGGCGCGCCCACTCCATCGCGGCGCAGGGTGGGATCAACGCCGCCAAGAACTACCAGAACGACGGCGACTCGATCTACCGGCTCTTCTACGACACGGTGAAGGGCGGGGACTTCCGCTCCCGTGAGGCGAACGTGTACCGGCTGGCTCAGATCAGCCTCAACATCATCGACCAGGCCGTCGCACAGGGGGTGCCGTTCGCGCGCGAGTACGGCGGGCTGCTCGCGAATCGCTCCTTCGGCGGAGCGCAGGTGAGCCGGACCTTCTACGCCCGGGGGCAGACCGGCCAGCAGCTC
>CAYPDV010000088.1:0-10368 GCA_964409525.1 uncultured Gemmatimonadaceae bacterium | reverse complement strand
CTCGACATCCGGGACGGTGGCTGCCGCTTTCCCGGCTGCGGGCTCCGCTTCACCGACGCGCACCACATCCGCCACTGGGCGGACGGCGGCGAGACCCGGCCGGGCAACCTCGTGCTCCTCTGCCGCCGGCATCACCGGGCGGTGCACCAGGAGGGATTCCGGCTGCACGTGGGGCCGACCGGGTGCCTGAACTTCTACGACCCGCGGGGGGTGCCGCTCCCGGCGATGCCGCACCCGCTCACGCTGCCCGAAGACGCGCGGGACGATCCGGCGGGGGCGCTGGTGCGGGAGGGGCGTAGCAGGGGCGTCGATCCCGACTGGCACACCGCGTCGGCCGGGTGGAAGCGCGAGAGCGACATCCCCCTGGAGCTTCTCGGGAGCGCGATCGAGGCGCTGGAGGCGGCGGGGGCCGGGTCGGCCTCCCCAGCGTGAGATGCGCTAAGGCTCCTGCGGGGATGACGGCCTGCGAGTCCGGGCTCTCCTCACTCGCTTCGCCACCGTCACAGCCTTCTCGACCCAGGGCCGGAGCGCTTCCGGGTCCTCGAGGAGATCTCCCGGGACCGACCAGTACGACATCGGCTTCGTGTCGGGCCCGAGGGGCTGGAAGGGGCGGCAACCCCGCATCTCGAAATCAGCACGATTCGTGTCGTCCACCTTGAGGTAGAGGACGTCGTCGTCCACCAGCGCGAAGAAGAGGTCGTCCGTGTAGATCCCGATGCCGCCGAACATCGGACGGGTGCGGACGGGAAGGAGCTCGGCGAGCTGGTCCTCGACGAAGGTGCGGAAGGTGGGATCGACGGGCACGGAACGAGGAAGCGCGGCCGGCTAGGGTGCCGTGTCGTGGCCCAGGATCTGTGCGACCCGCTGGATGATCCGCGGCACGTCCCGGACCACCAGCGAGTTCGTGGAGGCCACCGCGCGGACGCTCCCCCGCTCGCTCAGGATCGAGGCGACCACCCCCTCCAGCTCCATCGCTCGCTGCCAGCGGAGCCGGAAGATCCGGACGACCGGCTCCTCCACTTCCTCGCGCAAGGCGAGCGTGGCCTCCGATCCCACTCGGATGATGCCGGCCTCCGTCTCGACGGCGGAAAGGCCGTGGGCCCGGAGGATCTCCCGCAGGGCCGTATCCCAGGGCTGGTTCCGGATGTCGGCGGTGACCGAGCCCTCGACGAGGGGCCCCGCCACGATCGAGCGGTCGGCGAAGCCCGCGAAGGTCCTCAACACGTCCGACATCGGCGTCTCATGGAAGGAGATCGTGATGCGAGGTACACCGGACGTCGCGAACGCCTGGGCGGTGAGCGGGGCTCCGGGAAGGGGGACGGAGACGGTGAGCGCCCCGACGGACAGCAGGCCGGCGAGGACGGCGGTGGGCGGGCGGGATCTACCCATCCAGCGACGCATCCAGCGACCGCGCGATGCGTACGCGGGCGTCTTCCAGGTGGATCCGCGTCATCCTGTCCTGGCCTCCGCGCCGGAGCGCCGCCTCGAGCTCGCGGTCGAGCTGCCGGAGCTGGTCGCGGACGAGGGGACGGATGTCGGACTGGCCGATGTGGAGGTCGGCGTTCAGGGGCGGGTCGTCGTTGCTCCCGACCCGCAGGTTGCCCGACCCGGGTGGCGACCAGTGGTCCGACTCGGCCTCGTGGAGGAGGTGGTGGGCCTGGTCCAGCCAGGCGCGCTGGAGATTGCGCCGGTACGTGTCGATGGAGCGGCCCTCGACCACCTCCCGCCAGATCATCTCCCGGGCGTCGTCCAGCATGTCGGCCGGCCGGTAGGTGGCGTCGCCGAGGAAGGCCTCGTGCTCGATCATCCGGGCGAGGCGGGCGGGGTTGAGGAGTCGCTGCACGGCGAGCTCCTGGTATGCGCGCACCCGCTCGACGGCGCCGGCGTGCTCGAGCCGGCGGAGCAGGTCGGGGTCGAGCGCCCACTCCGGCGTGGAGAGCACGTGCTCGTCGAGGAACCGCATCGCCTCCTGCTGATACTCGGGCTCGACGGGCGTGTAGACCGGCCCCTCCTCGCCGTACCGCTTGTGGTGCGTCCACGAGCCCCCGACGGCCGTGGCCGCGTGCTCCGCGAACCTGTTCCACTGCGTCAGGTTCTGGAGGTAGTGCGTCTCGAGCTCGTAGTAGTCGTCGCCCGGCTCGAGGACCCACTCCATCAGGTTCTCGGTCGCGCTCCGGAGGTTTCTCATGCCGAGCGTGGCGGCCTCGATCGGATCGGCGGAGATGCCCTCGGTCATGCGGTACGGATCCCACTCCACGTCCATCCCGAACTGCGCGGAGGCGAAGCGGAACCACGGCAGGTGCGAGCGCTCGACGATCCAGCGGTCGAGCGTGGGGACCTCCTCCCGGGGCGTGTTCGCCTCCGGGATCGGGCGGTAGCCCCACAGCACCGCGAACTTGTCCCACTCGCCGACCCGCCGCTCCGGCGGCACGTCGTCGCCCGGCTGGGCGGCGTAGTTGTAGCGGGTGCGGCCCACGGACGAGGCGGAGTGGCCCATCCGCTCGACGAAGTCGGGGTCCCGGATCGAGTCCACCGGATAGACGAAGTTGGCCCGCTGGTTGTGGGGCAGCCCCACCGAGTGCGCGGTCTCGTGCGAGACGACATAGCGGATCGCCTCGCCCATGTCCTCCTGGGACAGATCGCTGGTCCGGAACCGCGGGTTCGCGGTCGCGACCTGCGACACCAGCCACCAGCGCAGTCGCTCGTCCAGGCCGTGGTACATGTTCGTGTGCGCCCGGATCACCTCGCCCGAGCGGGGGTCGACCACGTCGCCCCCGGAGTTCGCGGAGCGGACAGGCGTGGCGACGTAGCGGATCACCGAGTAGCGCGCGTCGAGCAGGCTGAACTCCGGATCCTCCTCGGGGGTGGGCGCGAGCCGGGCCTGGATCGCGTTCCGGAAGCCGGCCAGCTCGAAGGCGTCGTTCCACTCCTCGACGCCGGCGATGTAGTAGGGGACCCACTCCTCGGGCGTCGCCGGGTCGATGTACCACACCCACGGCTCCACCGGCTCGACCAGCTCACCGCGCGCCCACGCCTCCGGATCGCTCGGCTCGAGGCGGTAGCGGCGGATGTAGCGGTCGGGACGCACGCCCTGGAAGTCGCGGGAGTAGTCCGTCCGCTCGACCGAGATGAAGCCGACCCGCTCGTCCCAGAGACGCGGCATCATCGGCTCCTCCGGGAGGAGGATCATGGAGTGGTTGACCTCGAACGACAGCGCGCCGCCGCGGGCGTTCGACGGCGGCTCGTCCGCCGCGTAGGTGCGGACCAGGCGGACCTCGACGTTGATCGGGAAGCTCCGCGTCCATTCGAGCCAGCTCCGGTCGCGGTCGTGGCCACGGACCCCGTGTCGCGACCGCTCCCGGGTCGGGAGCGAGAAGGCCGGGACGTCTCCGAGGTAGAGATCCGTCACGTCGATCACGCTCGTGCCCTCCCCCCTCGCCTGCATGGGAAAGGAGTGGAGCACGGCCGGAAAGTTGGAGTTCTCGACGGCGAGGTGGAGGGGGGAATCCTCCTCGGCGGTGACGTCGTGGGAGACGGCCCGCAGAAAGACCCGGTCGCCGCGACGCTCCCATCGCACCACCATGTTGGGGGCCATACGGGCGCCGCCCTCCGCGAGCCCGTGCTGGGCTCGAGCGATCCGGCTCATGAGCGCCATGTCCCGGCCCAGGAGCGAATCGGGGATCTCGAAGAGCAGCCGGTCCTCGACCCGGTGGACGTCGAAGAGGCCCCCGTCGCTGTCGGCGCCGGCGGGCACCACGGTCCGGTACTCCCCGACCTGGGCGCTCAGGTCGGGCGTGGGGCCGCCGGCGGCGAGGACGAGAAGGGCCACGAGAGCGGCCGGGAAGACGGACGGCGGACGACGCATGCTGGACTCCGGGTCGGGCGGGGGTGGGATCGGACGGCGGGTCCCGTCTGTGGCAGGGACGCGCCGGGTCGGTCGAGCGTTGAGTCCGGCGCCGAGCGTCGGGCCGCACCCGGGACCGAGCGGGAGCCACGCGGGTATCAGCATCTTCTGCTACATCGTCTTCGAACGCCACCTCGCGGTTCGATCCATCGGCTGGAGAAGTGCCATGGCCAAGGTCAGGATCTACAAGAGGGACGGCTCGTCCACCCCCTACTTCTGGTCCAACCGCGACACCGTCGACCGGACGGACGTCACGGTCTACAAGCAGACCACCGACGGGGTGAAGCGGATGACGGGCGTCCGATTCAACGCGGTGACGAACCGGATGCGGAAGGAGTAGAGCGCCGGACCGCTCGCGGACCCGGCTCCGCGAGCTCAGCCCCGGCGGGCCGTCAGGATGCGGTCCAGCGCCCCCGCGAACTCACGCTTCTCGCGGGGGCCGAACGGCTTCGGACCCCCGGTGTCCACACCGGTGTCCCGGAGCGATTCCATGAAGTCGCGGATCGACAGGCGGTGGCGGACGTTCTCCTCGGTATAGACCTCTCCGCGGGGATCGATCACCACGAGTCCCTTCTCCACCAGGATCGCCGCGAGCGGGATGTCGGCCGTGATCGCGATGTCCTCTTCGGAGGCGTGCTCCGCGATGTGGCGGTCGGCCACGTCCGGCCCTCCGGCGACCCGGACCGTGCTCACGTGCGGGTTGTTGAGGGGCACCGAGAGCCGCTGGTTCGAGACCAGCACCGTCTCGATCTCCAGGCGCTTGGCCGCCCGGAACACGATCTCCTTCACGTCCCGCGGGGCCGCGTCCGCGTCGACCCAGATCGTCATCGCTCGCCGTACGTGTGCACCCACCGCCGCACCGATTCCCGGAGCGTCCGCGGCTCGTCTCCACCTCGCATCCATTGCTCGACCGATCCGAGGAGCGTGGGGCTCCCCGCCCGACTCGCCCCGAAGAGGCCGTCGCCGGTTCGTGTGGCGTCGTCCGCCGCGCCGTGCAGGTTCAGCCAGAGATCGACGCGCTCGCCCCACTCCATGACGCGGTAGAAGAGACGCCGGCGACGGCTACGCCCCGAGGCGACGTCCAGGAGGTAGGCGACGATCGAGAGGTTCAGGAGGACGAAGTCCTTCGCACCGTCCAGGAGGAGCTTGGCCTGGAAGATCAGGAAGTCGCGGGTCGTGACGCGGAGAGTCGTGGAGGGGTCGTCGAAGGACCCGCACCGGTCCGGGCGGGACTCCTCGCGGGAGGGATGGGGCTCCTCGCGCGAGGGATCCGGGGCGGGAGGCGGAGATTGCACGGCTGTGTCCATGGGGAGAGCGGGGTCGGTTGGAATCTCGGGGCGTCGGCGGAAACCCTCCAGGCCCCCTTCCCTACGACAGGCCCGGTCTCCGGGATTCACGCGCCCGTCGCCTACGACTCGTCGCCCGGAGTGAAGATCTCCTCGATCGCCTGCCCGAAGAGCCGCGCGATCCGGAAGGCGAGCGGCAGGCTGGGATCGTACCTCTCCGTCTCGATCGCGTTCACGGTCTGCCGCGACACCTCGAGCGCCTCGGCCAGATCGGCCTGGGTCCAGTCCCGTTCGGCGCGGAGCACCCTGAGCCGGTTCTTCACCGGTAGCGCCTCTGCCCGAGCAGGACGCCGACGGTGTAGAAGCCGACCATCAGGAGGATGACGTCGCCCCGGTCGACCCTCGGCGCACCGAGCAGCTCGAAGAGACGGTAGCCGGCGATCGTGAACCAGCCTCCCCCGAACCCGAGGGCCAGCGCCTCGAGCTGGATGAGGCGCTGGAGCTCGTCGGCTTCGCGCAGGTAGCGCGCCCAGGCGATCAGCACGACGACGGTGAGCGCGCCCGGGAGCGCCGCCACCCCCCATGCGAGGGCTCCCGCGGATACCCGGCCCGCTTCGAGGAGCGCGGCGCCACCGACGAAGGCGACCGCCCACCCCGCCAGGAGACCGAGGAGCCGACGCAGGTTCCGCCGATCCCTCGGGGTGGTGTCTGAAGGACCGCACCGCTCCTTCCCCTGCACATTCGTCCTCCCCATTTCCATGCTCCTTTCCAGTATGTCATGTTTCCTTTACATCCCAAGGAATAGCCTTCCGCCCGTGACATGTCAAGGTTCCTTGTCAAGGTGGGGCTCCGGTGGATCCGGGAACTTTTCGGTGGCTCAGCGCGTCCGCCTTGATGAAGCCCGGTGATCCCCCCGGCGGGAACCGAACATGCCCGCACAGACGGTCGACAGCACACCGAGCGAGGCGGACCGCAGCTGGTTCGCCGACCGCGTGGACGAGCTGCTGCCGGATCTGTACGGACGGGCGCTCCGCCTCTGTCGGCACCGTGCCGACGCCGAGGACCTGGTGGCCGAGGCGGTCACGACGGCCTGGGGGGCGCTGGAGTCGCTCGAGGACCGGGCAGCGTTCCGCAGCTGGGTATTCCGGATCCTGAACAACACCTTCGTCTCGAGCCGGCGGACGGCGCGCTCGAAGGCCGAGCACGAGTCGCTGGACGCCGGCCACGAGAACGACGAGGACTTCTCGCTCTTCGAGCGGCTCCACCAGCCGATCCTGCTCTGGTGGGGCAATCCGGAGGTCGATTTCCTCAACCGCCTCCTCCGGGACGACCTCGAGCGGGCGATCACCGAGCTCCCGGACGCGTTCCGCGAGGCGGTGGTGCTCGTCGACGTGCAGGGCCTGGCCTACCGCGAGGTCTCCGAGCTCCTGGACGTGCCGATCGGCACCGTCCGCTCCCGGCTGTCCCGCGGACGGAGCCTGCTGCAGGAAGCACTCTGGGAGCACGGCCGCGAGGCCGGCCTGACGGAGGATCCCCCTGAACCGAACAGGAGAGAGACGCGCCCATGAGCACGACCGAGATCCGGAGCTGCGAGGACGCGCTGCGCCTTCTCGCCCGACACCTCGACCGGGAGCTGGACCCTCCGACCCACGAAGAGATGGAGCGCCATCTCGAGACGTGCCGGAGCTGCTACTCGCGTGCCGAGTTCGAGAAGCGCCTGAGGGAGAAGGTCGCCGCGCTCGGTCGCGAGCCGGTCCGGCCGGAGCTGGCCGATCGCGTACAGAACCTGATCCACGACTTCAGCGTCGCGGACGGCGATTAGCCGAACGAGACGCCTCAGAGGTCCTGAGCCCCCGAGAGCCGACCCCCACAGCAAGGAGCTGCACCATGGTTGTCGTCACATCCGATCAGCGGGACGTCATCTTCGACGCGGTCCGCGACATGTACACCGCGGTCGCCGACCGGCCGGAGGAGGAGTACCACTTCCCTACCGGCCGACGTGCCTGCGAGTACGTCGGCTATCCCGCCGACCAGCTCGACGCTCTGCCGACCACGGCGATCGAATCGTTCGCCGGCGTGGGCTATCCGTTCTCGGCCGACTCGATCCGGGAGGGCGACGTCGTGCTCGACGTCGGCGCCGGCTCCGGCACGGACCTCCTTATCGCCGCGCTCCTGGCCGGGCCCGAGGGCCGCGCGATCGGTCTCGACATGACCGAGGCGATGCGCCGGAAGGCGAGCGCGAACGCCGCCACGATGGGGCTCGCCAACGTCGAGCTCGTCGACGGAACCGCGGAGGAGATCCCCCTGCCCGATGCGTCCGTGGACGTGGTCACCAGCAACGGCGTGATCAACCTGGTGCCCGACAAGCCCGCGGCCGCCCGTGAGATCCATCGTGTGCTCCGCCCGGGCGGACGGGTCCAGATCGCCGACATCGTGGTGCGGGATCTCCCCTCCGACGAGTGCCGGTCCAAGCCGCAGCTCTGGGCCGAGTGCATCGTGGGCGCCACCACCGACGACGACTATCTCGAGACGTTCCGCGACGTCGGCTTCGAGGAGGTCGAGCGCCTCTCGGAGCTGGACTACTTCGCGGCGAGCGGCAGCGAATCGACGCGTCGCACCGCCGGAGGCTTCGGCGCCCACGCGATCGTGATGAGGGCACGCAAGCCCGCCTGAGGTCGACCGGGGTCCACGATAACTCGCACTGCACCCCCGCATCCGCCCGAACCCACCCGCCCGACGAGGAGAACACCATGAGGAAGCACCTGACGATCGGAACCGCGCTGTCCCTCCTGCTCGCCTCCGCGGCCGCCGCCCCGGCGAGCGCCCAGGAGAACGGAGAAGCGCTGCACGACCCCGGCCCCGACGAGCACCTGGTCTACGAGGCCGACGACGTGCAGTGGCAGGACGGCCCCGCCTCCCTGGCCCCGGGCGCCGAGTTCGCGGTCCTGGAGGGCGATCCCACTCGACCGGGGATCTTCACGATGCGCATCCGGATGCCCGACGGCTACCGGATCGATCCGCACTGGCACCCCAAGCCGGAGCGCGTGAGCGTCGTGTCCGGGACCTTCCACCTGGGCGCGGGTGAGACCGTCGATCCGGACGCCACGCTGCCGCTCGGCGCCGGAGGCTACACCGCCATCCCGCCCGGTATGCGCCACTGGGCGATCGCCGAGGGCGAGACGGTCATCCAGCTCACCTCGACCGGACCGTGGGAGATCACCTACGTGCGGCCGGAGGAGGATCCGCGGCAGCAGGATTGAACGACCCTTCCGGCATCCGGGGGGATCAGCGAGTCGTCGGGATCAGGTGGAGCCGACCTCGCTGAGCCCCCCGTGCCGGAGCCGGCTCCGCCTCCCCGGAGTCAGTCCTCTCTCCGGTCCAGCGTGTCGTGCCGCTCCGTGCGCGCGTTCGCCCGATCCCGGGCCCGCCGCGCTCCCTGGACGCCGCCCGCGCCGGGAAGCGACGACTCACCGACGATGCTGTCCCGCTGATCGCGGGTCAGGGTGTCGCGGTCGACGGTGGCGGCGGGCTCCGGGCCACCCTCGCAGGCGACGAGGATCCCGACCGGGAGGAGGGCCATGGTGAGCAGGTACGGCTGAAGGCGAATCACCCCTCCACCGGGGGCGAGGCGTGGAAGACGGCCACCCGCCACCCGCCGTCCGGCTGACGCTCCCACACCATCGAGAGGTTTCCCTCGTCGCGGAACGGCCCGTCCGCCGTCGTGGCGGTGAAGGTGTATGCGGAGGTGACCCACGCCACGTCGCCACGGGCATCCACGCGCACCATCCGCGAGTCGATGGAGACGTCGTCGAGGAAGTCGAACGAAGGCGCCACCCAGCCCTCGCGGATGTCGGAGGCGCCCTCCCACCGGCCGGGCGGGACGGGATCGAAGGCGACGGCGTCCTCGGTGAAGAACGCCACCACGGCGTCCGTGCTCTCGGCCTCCCAGGCGCGCACGAAGTCGTCGTAGGCCGCGCGGACCTCCGCCTCGGCGTCGGCGGAGTCGTCGGTGGTGTCGGGGCCGGGGGTGGCGCAGGCGCCCGCGGCGAGCGGGAGGAGGAGCGCGGAAAGAGCGAGGGCGCCGAGGGGAGACCGCTTCATGGAATTCTCCGGGTTTCGAGAGGACGTGGGACCGCGGATCATGATGCGGAGACCGGGCGCTGGATGAAAGACCCCATCCGAGCCACCCGTGATCCCCCCTAGAAGAAGACCGGCTCCCGGTACGCCCCGAAGACCTCCTCCATCGCGTGGCGGATCTCGAAGAGCGTGCAGTAGGCGCGGGCGCACTCCAGGATGTGCGGCACGACGTTCTCCTCGCCGGCGCACGCCGCACGGAGCCGCGCGAGGGCGCTCTCGACCCGGGCCTCGTCCCGCTCCTCGCGTAGGCGCTCGAGGCGCCGATGCTGCTTCTCCTCGATCTCGGGGCCGATGCGCAGCACGTCGATCGCCACGTCCTCGGTGCCCTCGGTGAAGGAGTTCACCCCGACGATCTTCCGCTGCGCCGTCTCCTGCTCCACCTGCTGCCTCCGGGCGGAGGCGGCGATCTCCTGCTGGAACCACCCCTCCTCGATGCCGGGCACCACGCCCCCCATCTCGTCGACCACACGGAAGATCTCCTCGGCCTCGGCCTCGAGCTGGTCGGTGAGGGTCTCGACGTAGTAGGAGCCCGCGAGCGGGTCGATGGTGTTGGCGACGCCCGTCTCGTGCGCGAGGACCTGCTGCGTTCGGAGCGCGATCCGGACCGACTTCTCGGTAGGCAGCGCGAGGGTCTCGTCCATCGAGTTCGTGTGGAGCGACTGGGTGCCCCCGAGCGCGGCGGCCATCGCCTGGTAGGCGACCCGCACGATGTTGTTCTCCGGCTGCTGCGCCGTGAGCGTGACGCCGGCCGTCTGGGCGTGCGTGCGGAGCCTCCACGACTCCGGGTTCCCGGCGCCGTAGACCTCGCGGAGGTGCCGGGCCCAGATGCGGCGGGCGGCCCGGAACTTGGCGACTTCCTCGAAGAAGTCGTTGTGCACGTCGAAGAAGAAGCTCAGGCGTGGGGCGAACTCGTCCACATTGAGACCCCGCTCGACCCCGCGACGCACGTACTCCAACCCGTTGCGGAGCGTGAAGGCCAGCTCCTGCACCGCCGTCGATCCCGCCTCGCGGATATGGTAGCCGCTGATGCTGATGGGGTTG
>CAYPDV010000087.1:0-10517 GCA_964409525.1 uncultured Gemmatimonadaceae bacterium | reverse complement strand
CGGTGAACGTGTAGAGCTGGTCGACGATCTCCTCGCCGCTCTTCTCGACGTACAGATCGAGCGCCTCGAGCGGAGGACCGTCGTACTCCACAAAGCCGTAGCGCCGGGAGACCCGGCGCCACGCTTCGAAGATCCGGTTACGAGCCTCCAGGTCCTCGGGAGGGAAGTCCCGGAAGCCCGGAAGGCGTTGGAAGTCCGCCTCTGTCATGGGGCCGGAACCTACCCGGGGGCCGGGGCGGGATCAAGGCACGGGAGCGCCTCGTCCGTGTGGGACGAAGGGGCACCGCCCCATCCGCCGCAGCGCGTCGCCCACCGTGTAGCTCGAGCCGGTCACCACGACCAGCTCGCCCCCCGCCCGCTCGCGGGCCCGGCGGAACGCCGCGCCGAAATCGGGCTCGACCTCCAGCGAGCAGAGGGTACCGCTCCCCGCAGTGCCGGTGAGGACGGCGGCCGCGTCCGCCGGATCCCACGCGCGGCCGGCGGGCGCGGAGTCGGGGCAGGTGAGAACGGCGTGGGCCGCGCGTTCCAGCAGGGGCGGCAGCATGCGCTGCCACGCCTTGTCGCCCAGGACACCGACGAGGACGACCGGGGGGGCGCGGGCGAGGAGCTCGTCCAGCGCCTGCACGAGGGTCTCCGCCCCCGCCTCGTTGTGGGCCACGTCCAGCAGCCACGGTCCTTCCGCCGTCTGCTCTCGCTGGAGGCGACCCGGCCAGCGCGCCCAGCGGACGCCCCGGGCGACGTCTTCCGCCGAGGGGCGGAGGCGCTCCGGAAGCGCGTCCAGCGCGCGCACCGCCAGCGCCGCGTTCGTCGCCTGGTGGCGTCCGGGCATCCCGGTCTCGAGGTCGAGCGCGCCCCAGGTGCGCGTCCGGATCCGGAAGCGCACGCCGGGGAGAACGGGGCCGTCGGTCGCGCCGGGGCCGTCGATGGCGATGCCGCCGGAAGGGTCGCCGGTGTCGGTCGGGCGCGTGGAGCGAGCCTCCTCCGCCCGCACCACCTCGAGCTCGGCACCCCGCTCCTCCGCCTCCCGCCGGAGCACCGCCAGCACCTCCGGGGCGCTCTCGGTGGTGAGCAGCGGGACCCCCGCCTTCGCGACCCCCGCCTTCTCGGCGGCGATCTCGGCCAGCGTGTCTCCCAGGAAGTCGGCGTGGTCCATCGACACGTTCGTCACCACGGCCACCTCCGGGCGGATCACGTTGGTGGCGTCGAGGCGCCCGCCCAGCCCCACCTCGACCACCGCCACGTCCACGGCCTTCGCCCGGAACGCCTCGAAGGCGACCGCGGTCGCGGCCTCGAAGAAGGAGAGGCCGTGGCGCAGAAGCCCCTCCCGGAGCGGAGCCGCGAGCTCGAGGAGTCGCTCGTCCGGCAGGGGCTCGCCCCCGACCAGGATCCGCTCGGCGAAGCGGCAGAGATGGGGCGAGGTGTAGAGACCGGTGCGGAGCCCCGCGACGTGCAGCACCGAGGCGATGAACGCCGCGGTCGAGCCCTTCCCGTTCGTTCCCGCCACGTGGATCGAAGGGCAGGCGTGGTGCGGGTCACCCCGCTCGGCCAGCAGTGCCTCGATTCGTTCGAGGCCCCAGCGTACGCCCGTCGGAAGGGAGGGAAAGAGCTCCGCCGGGACTCCGCCCGGCACGGACGGGACGTCGAGCCCGACGCGTTCGCCGCTCAGTCGCCCTCCCGCGCGGCCCCCCGGGCGGCGTCCTCTTCCTCCCGGGCGCCGTCCTCTCCCTCCCCTTCGCCGTTCTCTCCCTCCCCTTCGCCGTCCTCTCCCTCCCCTTCGGCGACCTGTCCCTCTCCTTCGGCGACCTGCCCCTCTCCGTCGGCGTCCTCGTCCCGTGCAGTGGGGTCCTCGTGCTCCGCGGCGCCCTTCTCCTCTTCCTCTTCGGCGGGTACGCCCTCCCACCCCGACCCCATGTGGCGCAGCAGCCGGGCCACCGTCGATTTCAGGGCACGCCGGTCCACGACCCGGTCCACCATCCCGTGCTCCAGGAGGAACTCGGCCCGCTGGAAGCCCTGTGGAAGCTCCTGCTTGATCGTCTCCTCGATGACGCGCGGCCCCGCGAATCCGATGAGCGCTCCCGGCTCGGCGAGGTTCACGTCACCGAGCATCGCGTACGACGCCGTCACGCCCCCCGTGGTGGGATCGGTGAGGATCGAGACGAAGGGGATCCCCTCCTCGTGGAGCTCCGCCAGGACGGTGGAGGTCTTCGCCATCTGCATCAGGGAGAAGATCCCCTCCATCATCCGCGCCCCGCCCGAGGCGGAGAGGACGATGAGCGGACGGCGCTGCTCCAGGGCCAGGCGTCCGGTACGGGTGATCTTCTCGCCCACGACCGAGCCCATCGAGCCGCCGATGAAGCGGAAGTCCATGAAAGCGGCCGCCACTCCGATGCCCTCGAGCTCGCCGGTGCCCGAGAGCACGGCCTCGCCCGGGCCGACCTTCTCCTCCGCGGCGTCCAGCCGGTCCCGGTACGACTTCAGATCCGTGAACTCCAGCGGGTCGGCGCTGCGGAGGTGGCCGAAGCGCTCCTCCCAGCTTCCGGGGTCCAGCAGGATCTCGACGTATCGCGTCGCCGGCACCCGGAAGTGGAAGGCGCACGACGGACAGACGTGGAGGTTCTGTGCGAGCTTCTCCCTGTAGATGATCTCGCCGCACCCCTCGCACTTCTCGAAGACGTCGGTCGGGAGATCCCGCTTCTCCGACGCCTTCAGCGGTTTCTTCTGCTTCCGGAACCATGCCATCCCGGCGGTCTCCTTAAGACGGAAAAGGGCCTCATTCCTCGTGGGCGAGACGCACGGCCACACCCAGGGCCACCCAGGAGGTGAGGAGGAACGTGCCCCCGTAGCTCACGAACGGCAGGGGGATCCCGGTGATCGGCACTGCGCCCACCGTCATCCCCGTGTTGATGAAGATATGGACGGCCCACGACCCCAGGATACCGAAGACGACGAGCCCGGCGAAGGGGTCCGCCGCATCCTCGGACAGCCGGACGAGCCTCCAGAGGACGAATCCGAAGAGCGCGAGGGTGAACGTGGTGCCCACGAATCCCAGCTCCTCGCCGATCACGCTGAAGATGAAGTCGGTGTGCTGCTCCGGCAGGAAGTCGAGCGCCTTCTGCGTGCCCTGGGTGAAGCCTTTTCCGGTCAGCCCGCCGCTCCCGATGGCGATCTTCGACTGGATCAGGTGGTAGCCGGCGCCCTGAGGATCCACACTCGGATCGAGGAAGACGACCAGGCGATTCCGCTGGTACTGTGCCAGGGATTCCCAGAGGGGCCGGCCGATGGCGCCCCCCGCCAGGTTCACCAGGAGCACGACGACCATCTCCCACAGCTCGAGGCGGTGCCGGTAGAGGAAGAGGAAGCACCCGAGGATGAGGAAGAACCCGATCCATACGGAGGTGTCGACGTTCGCGATGAGGCTCACGACCGGGGTCGCGACCAGGACCAGGAGGCCGACCGGGGTGCCGACCCAGTAGAGGAGGGCGAAGAGGATCCCGATGAAGGCGAGTGCGCTGCCGAGGTCCGGCTGGAGCATCACGAGCCCCAGCGGGGCGGCGGCCAGCGCGCCCGGCACGAGGAGCTCCTGGAAGGAGCGCGGGGCCTCGCCGCGGCCGGCCAGCACCCTCGCGATCATGAGGACGGTGGCGATCTTCGCGATCTCGGCCGGCTGGAACCGGAGCCCGCCGATCTGGATCCAGCTCCGCGTTCCGGTGGCCGTCCCGGCCCCGGTCCCGATCGCGAGCGTCACGGCGAGCAGGAGGAGCGCGAGGACGTAGACGGGCACCGCGCTCCACTCGAACCACCGGAGCGGCACCCGGGTGATGAGGGCGAAGCCGGCGAGGGCGACGCCGAACCAGATCGCCTGCCGCACCCAGAGCCCGGTGACGAAGCTCGGGACGTAGAGGACCCCGGCGGAGTAGATCATCGCCACGCCGAAGACGGAGAGGACGAAGATCGCCCCGACCAGCGGCGGATCCACCATCCAACGCCGGAGGAAGTCCCTCACGCCCGTCACCTCCGACCTCCGGCGATGTGCTCGGCGGTGAGCCGCATCAGAAGGCGTTTCGCCAGTTCTGGACCGCGCTCCAGCCGATGCCCTCGCTCACCTCGCGAAGGGTCTGCAGGGTGTCGATCGGCATGCCGTAGCGCCTGCGGAGATAGAAGTCCGACGCCTTGGCCACGATCGGGGCGGCGACCCTCGAGCCCCCGCCGCCGAACTCGACGATCGCGGCCACCACGATCTCGGGCTCTCTGTCCCACGGTCCCGCGATGCCGACGAACCAGGCGTGGTCCTCGGCCAGCTCCTGCTTGCTGAGGGTGTTCTCGGCCGTACCGGTCTTGCCCGTCATGTCCCAGTGCTCGAGGGCCGCCCGGTAGTGGGCCGTGCCCCCCGGGCTCACGACCTCGCGCATGCCCAGCTGGAGGGCGGCGATCTCGGCCGAATCGAGGTCGAGCTCCCACGACTGGGCCATCGGGGCGCCGTCGTAGATCCGGGGCGCCGGCGCCGATCCGTCGCGTGCGAGGGCCACGAAGAGCTGCGCCATGCGGAGCGGCGTCTGGTCGTTCGGCCCCTGCCCGATCGAGAGGCTCAGCACCTCGCCCTCGTTCGGCCGGTAGCCGAAGCGGCGCTCCCAGAAGCCGAGCCCCTCGGGAAAGGTGCCCGGAAGCTCCTGGGGCAGGTCGATGCCGCACCGGTTGTCGAGGCCGAGCCTCTGTCCCTGCTCGAGCATCGTCTCGAGTCCGATCCGGAGCCCGAGCTGGTAGAAGTAGACGTCGCACGAATGCTTGATGGCCCCGGCCAGGTCCTGGTACCCGTGTCCCTCGGGCCTCCAGCAGCGCCAGTACCGATTTCCGTACCGCATGCCTCCCGTGCAGGGGACCGGCATCCGCTCCTCGGGCGTGACGACGCCCAGGTCCAGCGCCATCGCCGCGGTCGCGAGCTTGAATGTGGAGGCGGGGGGATAGAGCCCCATCACCGCCCGGTTGAGCAGCGGATTCAGCGTATCGGCGTTGAGGCGCTGCCAGAGCTCGGAGGGGATGCCGCCCACGAAGCGGTTCGGATCGTAGGAGGGCGTGGAGTACATCGCCAGGACGCCGCCGTCCTCCGGATCGAGCGCCACCACGGCCCCGCGGAGCGGGTGCGGCCAGATCCGGTGGATCCACTCCTGGAGCTCGAGGTCGATGTTGAGCCGCATGTCACCCCCCGCCTCGCCCGGCCGCTCCAGCCCTCCGGCGAAGGAGCCCACGATCGCGCCACGCGCGTCCACCTCGAGGTAGCGGACTCCGGCGGTCCCCTGGAGGATCTCCTCGTACTGCCGCTCGATGCCCGCCTGTCCCACGATCATGCCCTGCTCGTAGTCGGCGAACCGCTCCTGGGCGAGGTCCCCGGAGGTGATCTCGCCCACGTAGCCGATGACGTGGGCGATCGCATACGGGGCGTGGTACCGCCGGACCGGCCACATCTCGATGAAGACGCCCGGCAGATCGTTCCTCCGGGCCTCCAGCGCCGCCACCTCCTCCTGGCTCGCGTTCTGCCGCACGACGACCGGCTCGCGCGGGAAGCGGCGCGCCTGCGTCAGGAGACGCTCGATCCGGGCGTCGCTCACCTCGACCCAGGGGCGGATGCGCTCGATCGCGGCGCGGATCGAATCCGGCCGGCCCGGCAGCACCGAGATGCGGTAGCCGGGGACGTTGTCGGCGATGACCCGGCCGTTCCGGTCGTAGATCGTTCCGCGCGGCGCCGGGACGGCCACCGGCCGGAGTCGGTTCTCCTCGGAGCGAAGCGCGTAGGTGCTGGATCGGACCACCTGGGCCCGGAAGAAGAAGGCCGCCGGATACGCCAGGAGGATGAGGACCACGAGCAGCGCCCCGCGCGCCCGTCGCCTGCGTGCCAGTGGATGGGTGATCTTCATGCGCTGTCCCCCTGGTGCGGAGGCTCCGCGACCGGAGCCGGTCTGCCACTCATCGGATCGACTGCCACCACGCTCCCGTGAACACCATCACCGCGACGCCGACCAGCGCCGCATAGCCTGCCTGAATCGTGCCCTGGACCACCACCGAGTCGACGAAGGGCTCGCGTGCGCTCTCTCCCGCGAAGGTCCAGAAGAGCAGGTCTCTCGCCCACTTGCCCACGAAGAGGTAGGAGACGAGAAAGAAGAGCGAGTCACCGACGAAGAAGGTGCGGGTGAGCGCGGCCGCGGCCCCCACGATCGTCATCGCGACGGCGTTCGCTCCGAACGACAGCACGCTGAAGGCGTCTTCGAGGAGCCCGAGCAGGAGCCCCAGGAAGGCCGCCGTCCCCATACCCACTTCCCTCGCCCCCAGGAGGAGCGCCACCGTGAGGAGGTCCGGCGCCGCTTCACCCAGCCCGAGCCCGAGGTGGAGGAGGAAGTGGACGAGGACCAGGAGAGCCGCCACCCCCCAGACCCTCCAGGAGGTGGTCATCGCTCACGCTTCTCCTGTTGATCCCACCCCGCCGAACCCGCGCTCGTTCCCCGCCCGCCCGCCGATGACCGATCCCGGGGCGCCGCGTCGCCGCGAGCCCGGGGCCCCGCATCGAGGGAGTGGGCCCCCGGATCCGGGATCGCATCGCCCGCCCCGACGGTGTCGGGAGACCCGCCGCCCGCCGTGGTGTCCGGGGGGGGCCCGGTGTCGGGCTCCGGCTCAGGGGGCCGGGGCTCGATCGGCTGTGTGATGGGAGGCTCGACCCGGCCTTCCTCCGCCTCGTCGGCCGGGGCCGACGGGCCGGGGGCGGTCTCGCTCCGAGCCGGTCGGCCGGCCTCCCGGAGAGCCGCCATCATCTCGCTTCCCCGGGTGTGGAAAGCGTCGCCCAGCGCCTCCGGAGGGGTGAGGAGCGAGTCCGCCACCGCCGGCACCTGCAGATCCTGGACCCTCTGTCCGAAGCGCGACCGGACGGTGTCGGGAGGCCAGAGCCTCGCGAGATCCGCCGGGATCGCCTCCTCTTCGCCCTCCACGCCGACGAGGACGTGCGTCGCCGCCCCGGGCTCGATCGCCGGACGCAGCCAGTAGCTCTTCCGCCACCCGGCCTCGGCCTCGGCCAGCCCGTCCACCCGCCCGAGCGGGATCCCGCGGGGAAAGACCCCTCCGAGCCCGCTCGTCACCACCATCGTCCCGTCCTCCAGCCGCGTCTGGAACCCGGCTCCGTTGAACACGAGCCGATCCTCCTCCCGAAAGTCGCCCCGCCGGACCTCGACGAGGCCGAAGATCCGACCGTCGCCGGTCATCGCGCTCGCCCGGAAGTCCGGGTGGGTCCAGTCGATGCCGGCGGCGCTGCGCGGCCGCACGTCGAGGATCATCCCGAGCAGGCCCCGCTGGGCGATCACCGGCGAGTTCTCCCGAACTCCGTCCTCCGATCCGAGATCGACGAGGAAGGTCGACCCCGAGCCCTTCGTGCCCGGCCGGATGAGCGTCGCGGGACGGAAGTGTGATCCGGTCTCCTCCGAGAGCGAGAGGAGCTCACGGAGACGCTGGTTCTCCTCGGCGAGGGTGGCGCGGGTCAGGAGCGCCACGGAGAGGGAATCGAGCTGCGCCTGGAGCCTCTCGGCGCTTCCGGCGCGCTCCCGGGTCTGCACCAGCGTTTCCTGGAGCATGACGAAGGGGCCGAGGGGGATCTCCCGCAACGTGCTCGCCACCGCCGTCTGGTAGCGGTCGGGCAGGAGGAGCGCCACCACCGCGACGACCAGGAAGACGATCGCCAGGATCACCTGGCGCCGTCCGCCCGGATCCGTGCTGTCGGTGGTGTATGGAGGCATGATCGCCGGGAGAGGGCTGTGCCCACGGGGAGGTCGGCGCCTCTCCGCCCATGCAAGAGCGGGACCCCGTCCGGCACGGGAGGAGGGCCCCGGTCAGCGGCGGGTCGGTGGCGGCGGGTGTCCCCTACGTGGTCAGCACGGTCCGGTACTTCGGAAGGTCGTCGAGGATGCGCCCCGCGCCCCGGACGACGCAGGTGAGCGGCTCCTCATCCACGTGGATCGGGAGGTTCGTCTCGTGCTGGAGAAGCCGATCGAGGCCGCGGATCAGGGCGCCGCCGCCGGTCATCACGATTCCCCGGTCTACGATGTCCGAAGCCAGCTCGGGGGGGGTGATCTCGAGGGCCCGCCGCACCGCCTCCACGATCGACTGCACCGGCTCCTGGATACACTCCCGGACCTCCTGCGAATGCACCGTGACCGTCTTCGGGATGCCGCTGACGAGGTCGCGTCCCTTCACCTCCATCTCCCGCTCCTCGCCGAAGTCGAACGCGGAGCCGATCTGGATCTTGATGGCTTCCGCCGTCGGCTCGCCGATGAGGAGGTTGTAGTTCTTGCGGAGGAAGGTGACGATCGCGTGGTCCAGCTCGTCGCCCCCGACCCGGATCGACGTGTTGGAGACGATCCCGGAGAGGGCGATGACCGCGATCTCGGTCGTCCCGCCGCCGATGTCGATGATCATGTTGCCCGTAGGGGTGTCCACGGGAAGACCGACCCCGATGGCCGCCGCCATCGGCTCCGCGACCATGTAGACCGTCTTCGCCCCGGCACTCATGCCCGAGTCGCGGACGGCGCGGCGCTCGAGCTCGGTGATGCCGGAGGGCACACCCACCACGATGCGGGGCTTGATCTTGAAGAAGCGCTTCGCGGTGACCTGCTTCAGGAAGTGCCGGAGCATGAGCTCCGTGATGTCCACGTCGGCGATGACGCCGTCCTTCAGGGGACGGACGGCCTCGATGCCCTCGGGCGTGCGGCCGAGCATCCGCTTCGCCTCCAGGCCGATGCCCATGATGTTCTGGGTGCCCTTCTCGACCGCCACGACGCTCGGCTCGTTCAGGACGATCCCTTCGCCCTTCACGTAGACGAGGGTGTTGGCGGTTCCGAGATCGACGGCGATGTCGTTCACGGGGGCCAGTCGGCCGGTATTGAGCCAGCGAGGAGGCGGATTCAAGGCGTTCTGTATCTACGGCGACCTTCGGAGCCGTCCAGCGGATGCGACGGCTTCGGAGGTCCGCGGAGGATGGGCGGGACCCGTCTTTTCGTCGGTGGAGCACCGGGCGCCCCGACAGGGGCTCCGGAACGTCCAATCGTATCGCCGGGCTCCGGTCGGTGCAAGGCCGCCCGCCGCCGGAAACGCCCGTCTTTCCGCGGGATTCCGGGGGATCCGCTCACTCGCTTCCGGTGCTCCCGAAGCCTCCCTCGCCACGATCGGTCGATCCGAGCTCGGCGACCTCCTCGACGTCGGGCGTCTCGAATCGGGCGAAGACGAGCTGGGCGATGCGATCGCCACGGCAGATCGGGACGGGCTCGGGACCCGTGTTCTGAAGGGGCACCCTGAGCTCGCCACGGTAGTCGGGATCGATGGTCCCCGGGCTGTTCGGGAGCGTGATGCCGTGTCGGACGGCGAGCCCCGACCGGGGGCGCACCTGGCACTCCACGCCCGCCGGAAGCTCGATCCGGAGGCCCGTGCCCACGAGACGGATGTCGCCCGGCCGCAGCGTGAAGTCCTCGTCGGCCGAGCGCACGTCGTATCCGGCCGCGTGAGGGGTGGCGCGGGAGGGAAGCGGAAGATCCGGATTCTGCTCCAGACGCTGGAAGCGGACGGACAGCGACCCCGCTCGTTCGTCCGACCGTCCCGGCCCGGTCGCCGCGGTTCCGCCGCTCACCGGAGGAAGCGCTCCGGCTCGGCGTACTCCATTCCGAACGCCTCGGCTACCCCTTCGTGGGTCACCTCGCCGTCCACCACGTTGAGCCCCTTCCGGAGGGCGGCGTCGTCACCGAGCGCCCGCTTCCACCCCTTCCCCGCGAGAACCAGCGCGTAGGGGAGGGTGGCGTTCGTGAGCGCGAGGGTGCTGGTCCTCGGCACGCCTCCGGGCATGTTCGCCACCGCATAGTGGACTACGCCGTCCACGGTGTAGATCGGATCGTCGTGGGTGGTGGGGTGGATCGTCTCCACGCATCCACCCTGGTCGACGGCGACGTCCACGATCACCGCGCCCGGGCGCATCGTCCCCAGATCCTCGCGGAGCACGAGGCTCGGCGCCTTCTTCCCCGGGATCAGGACCGCCCCGATCACGAGGTCGGCGTCCTCCAGCTGCTTCCGGATGGCGTACCGCGTGGAGTAGAGGACCTGGACGTTGGCGGGCATGATGTCGTCCAGGTAGCGGAGCCGGGGTAGCGAGATGTCCAGGATGTGGACCCGCGCCCCGAGCCCCGCCGCCATCTTCGCGGCATTCGTCCCGACGACCCCGCCACCCAGGATCACCACCTTGCCGGGGAGCACGCCGGGCACTCCGCCCAGGAGAACGCCCGCCCCGCCGGAGTGGCGCTCCAGGTACTTGGCACCCTCCTGCACCGCCATCCGACCCGCCACCTCGCTCATGGGCGTCAGCAGCGGAAGCTCGCCGCTCGGCAGCTCCACCGTCTCGTACGCGACGGCGACCGCCCCCGAATCCATGACCGCGCGGGTGAGCTCCTCGTCGGCGGCGAAGTGGAAGTAGGTGAAGAGGACCTGACCCTCCCGCATCCGCG
>CAYPDV010000086.1:0-10531 GCA_964409525.1 uncultured Gemmatimonadaceae bacterium | reverse complement strand
ACCTTCGGCGTGTTGATCACCTTCGGATTGACCGACACCTGGACCGCTTCGAAGACGTCCCGGCCCGCGAGGTCGATGGCCGCCGCCTGCTTGAACGGCAGCGCGATGTTCGCCTTGTCCGAGCTGATCAGCGCCCGGACGACGCGGTCCACGTCGCCCCCCGCGAGGTAGTGCGCCTCGAGGTCGTTGATCTTGAGGTCGAGGCCCGCCTTCGTGGCCCAGATGAGCGGGCGGACGACGGCGGGCGGGCTGACCTTCCGGAGTCGCATGCCCACGAGCGATCCGATCCCGACCCGGACGCCGGCCGAGATCGCCTCGATCCAGAGTCGCACCGGCACCGCCCAGAGAAGGACGATCAGGAGGATGATCGCGCCCACCAGGGCGAGCGTCGTGGTTCCGAAGATCACTTCGTCGGGCATCGGTTCTCCTTCGAGGGTTGGATGGAGATCATGGAGGTGCTCATTCGCTTTCGGGCGTCACGGGCTCGCCGCCCGAACTCTCCGGAGGGGCCGGCTCGCCGGCGGATTCCTGGACCGGCAGCGGCCGCACCAGGTGGCGGTATCCCTCGGCGGCCATGATCCGGATCGGCGTCCCCGCCTCGACCCACGACGACTCGGACACCACGTCGACCCGCTCGTCTCCGAAGAGCCCCACCCCGGATGGCCGGAGGTCGGTCACCGCGACGCCCCGCGCCCCGACGAGCTCGTCCCGACGGGTGGCGGAGATCCAGCCTCCCTCCCGGTCGGTCGCGGAGGCGAGGAAGATCCCCCGCTGGGCCAGACGCCCGCTTCTCGGGAGGTGTCTGAGGAGCGCCCACGTGGTGACGATCGTCAGGAGGATCGTCGTGCTGAGGACCGCACCCGCCCGGGTGAAGTCCGGCATGGTGGGAAGGCTTCCGATGAGGCTCATGAAGAGTCCCGCCAGGACGCCGATCGCGCCCAGCACTCCGAAGATCCCGAATCCGGGGATCAGGAACACCTCGAGGGCCAGCAGCCCGAGGCCGAGGCCGAAGATGAGGATCGCCTCCCAGCCGGCGAGCCCGAGGATCAGGTGCGAGCCGAAGAACATCACGAGCGCCAGTACGCCCGCGGCCCCCGCCACGCCGAAGGAGGGTGTCTTGATCTCGGTCAGAAGCCCCAGGAAGCCCAGGGTGAGGAGGAAGGGCGCCACCACGGGGTGCGAGAGGAAGCGAACCACCCGCTCGGCCCAGTTCACCTCGGCGTCCACCACCGTGGCCTGCTCGAGTCCGAGCTGGTCGAGGAGCGTGCGGAAGTCCTCGGTCTCGAGGGCGAAGCCCACGCGGACCGCCTCCTCGGTGGTGAGCGTGAGGAGCCGGCCGGCATCCACCACCCCGGGCACGGCCACCGTCTCGTCCACCATCGACTCGGCGATCGCGGGATCGAGGCCCCGGGCCTCGGCCAGCGCCCGCATCTCGCTCCGCATGGCCGAGACGATCTTCTCCGGCGCGCGCTCGCCCGCTCCCCCGACGGGAGTCGCCGCCCCCATCGAGGAGCCCGGCCGCATGTAGATCCGGTCGGTCGCGAGCGAGATCAGGGCGCCGGCCGAGAAGGCCCGCCGATTCACGTACGCGTAGGTGGGGACCCCCGCGTCGGAAAGCGCGTCGGCGATCCGCTGGGCGGCGTCCACGCGCCCGCCCGGCGTGTCGACGTCCAGGATCACTGCGCGAGCGCCGGCTTCTTCCGCCTCCCGGATCGTCCGCTCGACGAAGGGCGCGAGGCCCAGCTCGATCACACCGGTGATCGGAACGCGGTACACCGGTCCGGTCCCGGATCCCTGCGCCAGCGCGGTCCCGGCGAGCAGCGCACCCGTCGCGACCACCGCGACCAGGGCTCCGGCCGCCCGGACGGCGAGCGACCGGCCCGGCCCGGGGGCGAGCCGGATCGCCCCCGCTCGGGGCCCGGGGCTGCGATTCGGTGCGGATGCGCGCGACATGTCGATCGGGGGATCGGGGACCGTCCGGCCCTTCACACTATCGTAGCGGGTCGAGATGGCAAAGAGAAACCGCCGACCGGACGGAAGCCGGTCGGCGGCAGGATCCTCGCTCAGGGTGAAGGGAAGACTCAGTCCTCTCCGCTCAGCGCCTCTCCGGTGCCGGTGTGGTCGACCTCGAGGAGCTGGCAGGCGTAGTACGCGCGCTCGATAGCCCGGCTGTACTCACCGCTCTCGAACGCTTCACGCGCGCCCACGGCGAGCCGCTCGCCGCGCCGGGCCTCTCGCTCCGAGTACGGCGACCCGTCGTGGATCCGTCGGAGCGCCTCCTCAGCCCGCTCGGTGAGCTGCTCGGCGACCGCCCGGGATCCGACGGTGCGGAGCGCGTCGGTGGCCAGGAGGCCCGCGACCAGCGCTTCGACGGTGTCACCGTCCTCGAGCAGGCCCTGACCGACGATCTCCAGCGAATCGGCCCGCTCCACCCCACGAACCACCGTGTGCGGAAGGAAGACGGGATCGTAGAGACGCGCCTCCTCGACCGTCTGCCGGACCGCCCAGAGCTGCTCCGGGACGGCATCGGGGCTCAGGTGATCGACGAGGGTGGACCCGACCTCGTCGTAGACGGTCCTGCGGGCCTCCGAGCCCACGCCCGCCCACGAGCGGCTCCACCGATCGACCGCGTCCTCGAGCTCGGACTCCAGCCCCGCCCGCCGCACGATATCCGGGAAGGTCGCGAGCTCCGCTCCCGGCGGGAAGAATTCCCGTACGGCCGGCGGGACCTCGTCGGCCCGCTCGAGGCCGGGACCGGGATCGGGGTCCGGGAGCACCCCTCCGAAGTGGAGGAGGGCCGCCGTCGCGGCGACGCTCAGGCCGGCCGTGCCGAGCCCCTTGAAGAGTCTGCTCGTCTGCATCTCGTTCCCTGGAATGTCTGGATTCGGGGCCGGGGTGATTCCACCGGCCTGCACCCTTGATGGGTGCAAGCGCCGTGCCGTCTACGGCATCCCAGCGATGACTTCGTAACTCCTTGTGCAGCAACGATATCTACGATCAGCATCTCGATCCGATCGCCGGCGTGGAGAACCACCTTCGGCCGCACCGCCTAGCGGCCCTCGTACGGAGCCGGACGGAACCCGCCCGGCTCCACGGGTATGCGTACCTCCCGGGAGCCGCTCCACCTCCCGGGCCCGGGGCTCCCGCCCTGGCGATGCCGGCGACGGGCCGGGTAGCTTGCCCGCCCCCCACCGGTCGCACGCCGGAGCCGCGCTCTCGAGTCCGAAACCCGAGCAGAAGGAACGCCGATGCCCGAAGAGAACACGCTGGTCCATTACGAGGTGAGCGACGGAGTGGCCGTCCTCACGCTCGACGATCCGCCCGCCAACACCTACACCTACGAGATGATGCGGGCGCTCGACGACGCCGTCCTGCGCGCGCGCATGGACGAGGACGCCCACGTGATCGTCCTCACCGGCCAGGGCGAGAAGTTCTTCAGCGCCGGCGCCAACATCCAGATGCTCTCGGAGGTCACCTCCGGCTTCAAGTACTGCTTCTGCCTCCACGCCAACGAGACCCTCAACCGGCTCGAGCAGACGCGGAAGCTCACGATCGCGGCGCTGAACGGGCACACCGTGGGCGGCGGCCTCGAGATCGCGATGGCGGCCGACATGCGCATCGCCCGTCGGGGCGCGGGCAAGGTCGGGCTGCCCGAGGTGAACCTGGGCGTGCTGCCGGGCACGGGCGGCACCCAGCGCCTGGCCCGGATCGTCGGGAAGAGCCGCGCGATCGAGCTCATGGCGACGGGCGAGACCTTCGAGATGGACCGGGCCGAAGAGCTCGGCCTGGTGAACCGGCAGATCGACGCCGACTCCCGCGACGGCTTCCTCGAGCAGGTGCTCGAGTACGCGCGGCAGTTCACGCCGCCGAACAAGGCCTCGAAGGCGGTCGGGCACATCAAGCGCGCGGTTCAGACCGGCGCCGAGCTCCCCTTCGAGACCGCACTCGCCCTCGAGCGCGAGCTCCAGCAGCAGCTCTTCCAGAGCGACGACGCGCGGGAGGGGCTGACCGCCTACGGAGAGAAGCGGAAGCCGGAGTTCACCGGGAAATAGCGATGAAGTCCTCCGTGCCCAGCCGCATCTGGATCGAGAACGAGTGGGTCGACGCCGACTCCGGCGACACATTCGAGAACCCGAACCCGGCCACGGGCGAGATCCTGACGGAGGTCGCGTCGGGAGGAGAGGCGGACGTCGACCGCGCGGTCGCGTCCGCCCGCCGCGCCCTCGCCGACCCGAAGTGGCGGGACATCAACCCTCACAAGCGCTCCCGGCTGCTCTGGCGCCTGGCCGATCTCATCGAGCAGAACGCCGACGAGCTGGCCGAGCTCGAGACGGCGGACAACGGGAAGCCGTACTTCGAGTCGAGGAAGGTCGACCTGCCGAGCGTGGTGGAGAACTTCCGCTACTTCGCCGGGCTCGCCGACAAGGTCCAGGGCGATACGATCCCCGTATCGGGGCCCTTCCTCAACTACACCCTGAGGGAGCCGATCGGCGTCGTCGGCTGCATCGTTCCGTGGAACTTCCCGCTCTCGCTCGCCGCCTGGAAGGTCGCTCCGGCGCTGGCGTGCGGGAACACGGTCGTGCTCAAGCCCGCCGAAGAGACGCCGCTCACCGCGCTCCGTCTGGGCGAGCTCGCCGCCGAGGCCGGGTTCCCGCCCGGCGTGCTCAACGTCGTGCCCGGCTTCGGCGAGACCGCGGGTGCCGCCCTGGTCCGCCACCCCGGGGTGGACGCGATCGCCTTCACGGGCTCGACCGAGGTCGGGAAGATCGTGATGCGCGAGGCGGCCGACACGTTGAAGAAGGTCTCGCTCGAGCTCGGCGGCAAGAGCCCGAACGTCGTCTTCGCCGACGCCGACATGAAGGCGGCGGTCCGGGGCGCCTCCACCGGCATCTTCTACGGAAAGGGCGAGGTGTGCGCCGCCGGCTCCAGGATCCTCGTCGAGCGCTCCGCCTACGACGACTTCGTCGAACAGTTCCGGGGGCGTGCCGAGAAGATGACTCCGGGGGATCCCATGGCGGAGGGCACCCGTCTGGGCGCCATCGTGAGCGAGCGCCAGCTCGAGCGCGTGCTCCGCTACGTGGAGGCCGGGAAGGAGGAGGGGGCCCGGCTCGTGACCGGGGGCGAGCGGACGGACGTCGCCGGCCGGGGCAACTTCGTGACCGCCGCCGTCTTCGCCGACGTGGATCCGGACATGACGATCGCACAGGAGGAGATCTTCGGGCCGGTGGCCGCGGTCATGCCCTTCGACGACCTGGACGACGGGATCGAGAAGGCGAACCGGACCATCTACGGCCTCGCCGCAGGGGTCTGGACCCGCGATGTGGGCAAGGCACACCGCATGGCCAGGGAGGTCCAGGCGGGCACGGTCTGGATCAACACGTACAACCAGTACGATTCGGCGTCACCCTTCGGAGGGTACAAGCAGAGCGGATTCGGACGGGACCTGGGGTACCGCGCCGCGCTCGAGAAGTACACGCAGACGAAGAGCGTTTGGGTGGCGCTGGACCGGTGAGCCCGTCGAGCGCGACGGTCCGCCCGGGAGCCGCCGGGCCCGGGAGCCGTCGGTGAGCGGCGCGGTGATCGTCGACGCCGTCCGCACCCCGGTGGGGCGGCACGGGGGGGCGCTCGCGCCGGTCCGCCCCGACGACCTCGCCGCGCGAACGATCGCCGCGCTCCTCGAGCGCACCGGCGTGGACGGCGCGGAGGTGGACGACGTCGTCTTCGGATGCACCAACCAGGCGGGCGAGGACAACCGGAACGTGGCCCGCATGGCGCTGCTCCGGGCGGCCCTTCCCGTCGAGGTTCCGGGCCAGACGGTGAACCGCCTCTGCGGGAGCGGGCTCCAGGCGGTGCTCACCGCCGCTCACGCGATCCGGGCCGGCGAGGGCGACGTCTTCGTGGCCGGCGGGGTCGAGAGCATGAGCCGGGCACCGTACGTGATGCTCAAGCCCGAGCACGCGTACGCGCGCGGACATCCCGAGACGGCCGACACCGTGCTCGGATGGCGGTTCCCGAATCCGGGCTTCCCCGACCGCTGGACCATCGGGCTCGGCGAGACCGCCGAGGTCGTGGCCCGGGAGTACGGGGTGGGGCGCGAGGAGCAGGATCGCTTCGCGCTCGAGAGTCAGCGCCGAGCCGCCGCCGCGATGGAGGCGGGCCGCTTCGCGGACGAGATCGTCCCGGTCGAGGTGCCCCGGAGAAAGGGCGATCCGCTCCTCGTCGACACCGACGAGCACCCCCGACCGGACACCACGCTGGAGGCGCTCTCCAGGCTCCGCCCCGTCTTCCGCGAGGGCGGGAGCGTGACCGCCGGAAACTCCTCGGGGATCAACGACGGCGCCGCCGCACTCCTCGTCGTCTCGGAGGAGCGGGCGCGGGAGCTCGGGCTCGAGCCCCTGGCCCGCGTGGTGGCCGGAGGGGTCGTCGGCGTCGAGCCCGACCGGATGGGCGTGGGGCCGATTCCCGCGACACGGAAGGTGCTCGAGCGCGCCGGCATGTCGATCTCCGACCTCGACCTCGTCGAGCTGAACGAGGCGTTCGCCGCCCAGGCCCTTCCGTGCATCGAGGAGCTCGGCCTCGATCCGGAGAGGACGAACGTGAACGGGGGCGCGATCGCCCTCGGGCATCCGGTGGGCTGCTCGGGGGCCCGCATCCTCACCACCCTCCTCCACGAGATGCGCCGCCGCGGGAGCCGGACCGGGCTCGCGACGATGTGCGTCGGCGTCGGCCAGGGGATCGCGGCGGTGGTCGAGGCGCCGTGAAGCCCGCCTCCGAGTGGCGCGTCGCGGTCCTCGGTGCCGGGACGATGGGTCACGGCATCGCCCAGGCCGCTGCCCAGGCCGGCCACCCCACCGTGCTCCACGACCTGGATCCGGAGGCGGTCGAGCGGGGCATGAAGCGGATCCGCGGCAACCTCGACAAGGGCGTCGAGCTGGGAAAGGTCTCCGAGGAGACCCGCTCTGCCGCGCTCGCGGCGCTCGCCGTGGCTCCCGACACCGCCGCCGCCGTGGCCGGAGCCGACCTCGTGGTCGAGGCGGTGCCCGAGAGGATGGAGCTCAAGCGGAGCGTGTTCGAAGAGGTCGAGGGGGAGGTCGGAGCGGAGTGCGTGCTCGCCACCAACACGTCTTCGCTCAGCGTGAGCGCGCTGGCGGATCCGCTGGAGCGGCCGGAGCGCTTCCTCGGGCTCCACTTCTTCAATCCCGTCCACATCATGCGGCTGGTCGAGGTCGTCCACGGACCCGAGACCGGATCCGGGGTGCTGGACGCCGCCGTCGACTTCGTGCAGGGACTCGGTAAGGAGCCGGTCGTGGTGAAGGACTCGCCGGGCTTCGCCTCCTCCCGCCTCGGCGTCGTGCTCGGCCTCGAAGCGATGCGCATGCTCGAGGAGGGGGTGGCCTCGCCCGAGGACATCGACCGGGCCATGGAGCTGGGCTATCGACACCCCATGGGCCCGCTCCGGCTGACCGACCTGGTCGGCCTCGACGTCCGCCTCGGGATCGCCGAGTACCTCCACGAGGCGCTCGGCTCGGAGGCCTTCCGACCCCCGGAGATCCTCCGGCGCCTGGTCGGCGAGGGCCGGCTCGGGAGGAAGAGCGGGAAGGGATTCTACGACTGGGACGACTGAAGGGAGACCGAGCGTGACCTACGAGACGATCCGGGTCGAGACGGAGGACGGCGTCGCCGTCGTCACCCTGAACCGCCCCGAGAAGCTGAACGCCCTCAACTCCACCGTCCGCCGCGAAATCATGGAGGCGGTCGACCGGCTCGCCACCGACGACGAGGTGAAGGTCGCGATCCTCCACGGCGCGGGCGAGAAGGCGTTCGTGGCCGGGGCCGACGTCTCCGAATTCGCCGAACGCACCCCCGCCGAGCAGCGGGCCCTCTACCGACACCGCCGCGTCTACGACGCGGTGGCCGACTTTCCCAAGCCGATCCTCGCGGCGATCCACGGCTACTGCCTGGGGGGCGGCTCGGAGCTGGCGCTGGCGTGCGACCTCCGGATCGCCGACCGCACCGCGCGCTTCGGGCAGGCCGAGATCCGCATCGGACTGATCCCGGGCGCCGGGGGCACGCAGCGGCTCGCGCGCCTGGTCGGGCCGGGACAGGCCCTCCGGATCGCGCTCACCGGAGACCTCGTCGACGCCGAGGAGGCGCACCGGATCGGTCTGGTGGAATTCCTCGTCGACGAGGGCGAGCACCTGGAGAAGGCCCGTGAGGTGGCCGGCCGGATGGCCCGCTGGAGCCCGGTGAGTCTCCGCCTCGTCAAGCGCTCCGTGCGGGCCGCTCAGGAGACCTCGCTCTCGGCCGGGCTCGAGCTCGAGAAGGAGCTCTTCCTCGCCGCGTTCGGAAGCGCCGACGGGCGGGAGGGCGTGCGGGCCTTCGTGGAGAAGCGGGACCCCGTCTTCCGGGGCGAGTAGGCCCGGACGTGAGGCGCCGCCACCTCGCCGTCGCCCTCTTCTTCCTCCTCTACCTCCTGGCCGTCACCTGGCCGGGCTTCCTCCTCTTCAACCGCGTCCGGCCGCTCGTGCTCGGGCTCCCCTTCTCGATGGTCTGGGTCGCCGGGTGGGTGCTGGCCGGAGGGGTCGTGCTCTTCCTCCTGGACCGGGTGGAGGAGGATGGACCGCGCGACGAGCCGCCGGGGGCGTCGGAGAGCCGCCGGGAGCGAGCTCCCTGATGGAGCGCTGGGCCTTCGTCACGGCGGTCGCGCTCGGATACCTCGCCGTCACGCTCGCCATCGGCCTCTACGCCGGACGTCGGGCGTCGCGCAGCGTGACCGGCTTCGTCGCCGCCGACCGCACGTTCGGGCTCCTGGTCATGTACTTCGTGACCGGCGCCACGGTCTTCAGCGCCTTCGCCTTCCTGGGCGGGCCGGGGTGGGCGTACTCCCGGGGGGCGGCGGCCTTCTACATCCTGTCCTACGGCGTGCTGGGCATCTTCCCCTGGTACTGGATGGGCCCGAAGACGGCCCGCGTGGGGCGCCGCTTCGACTACGTCACCCAGGCCCAGCTCCTCCGGGGCCGCTTCCCCTCCCGCTTCCTCTCGGTGCTGCTGGCCGTCCTCTCGGTGATGGCCTTCGTGCCGTACGTGACGCTCCAGATGCGGGGCGCCGGGATCGTCATCGAGGCGGTGACGGACGGACTCGTGCCCCTCTGGCTCGGCGCGGCCGTCGCCTACGGGATCGTGGTGGTCTATGTGCTGGCCAGCGGCGTCATGGCCGTGGGATGGACCAACACCTTCCAGGGCATCTTCATGGTGGTCATCGCCTGGATCCTGGGACTCTACCTCCCGTACCGGCTCTACGGCGGCGTGGGCCCCATGTTCGAGCAGATCCTGGCGGAGCGTCCCGAGCTCCTGACGGTGCCCGGGCTCGACGACGCCGGAGAGCCCTGGAGCTGGGGAGCCTACTCGTCGGCCATCGTGGTGAGCGCCGTGGGGCTCATGATGTGGCCCCACCTGTTCATGAAGGCGTTCACGGCCCGGAGCGACAACATCCTGCGGCGCACCGTCATCCTCTTCCCCACCTTCCAGCTCTTCCTCATCCCCGTCTTCCTCATCGGCTTCAGCGGGGTGCTCTTCCCCGCCGCGCCGCCGGCCCCTGACTTCATCCTCCCCTTCATGGTGCTCGAGACCGAGCTTCCGGCGCTGGTCGTGGGGCTCTTCTGCGCCGGAGCGCTCTCGGCGTCCATGTCGACCGGCGACGCGCTGCTCCACGCCTCGGCCTCGGTCGCCGTGGAGGACGGGCTCCGGCCCTTCGTGACGCTGGACGACCGCCAACAGCGCATCCTCATGCGGATCCTGGTGGTCGGCGTGGCGGCGGTGGCCTACGTCTTCGCCCTCGACGAGGACTCCTCGCTCGTGGTGCTGCTCCTCACCTCCTACGGCATCATCGCCCAGTTCGCGCCCCCCGTGGTGGCCGCCCTCTACTGGCGGCGGGCCACGACGGCCGGCGCGGTGGCCGGCCTGCTGGTGGGCTCCCTCACGGCACTCGTCTTCTACCTGAACCCCGGACTCCGCCCGTGGGAGCTCCACGAGGGCGTGCTGGGGCTCCTGGTCCACGTGCCCGTCCTGGTGGGCGTGAGCCTGGCGACCCGGCCCCAGACCGGAGGCCACACCGACGGGTTCGTGAGTCCCGGGGGAGCGGTGCGCACTCCGGAGGCACCCCGTGGCTGACGACGATTCCCGGTCCGACCGTCTGAAGGCGCTGCGCGGGAGGATCCTCGAGCTGGACGAGGAGCTGATCCGCCTCGTCGGAGAGCGCAGGGACCTGGCGCTCGAGGTGGGGAGGGTGAAGAAGGAGCTGGGCCTGCCGGTCATGGACCCGGCCCGGGAGGCTCAGGTGGTGCGACGCGCGGCGGAACGGGCCCGGGAGATGGGCGTGGACCAGGAGATGGTGCGGGACGTCGTCTGGCGCATCATCGCGGCGGCCCGCGAAGCCCAGAAAGGGCAGACCACCTGGGGTCCGCCGGAGCCGCCCTCCGGGGCCGACGCCGGAGCGTGAGCGTCAGTCGTCGTCGGCCGCGAACGCCCGCCC
>CAYPDV010000085.1:0-10832 GCA_964409525.1 uncultured Gemmatimonadaceae bacterium | reverse complement strand
GGCACTCGTCCCGAAGACCCCGAAGGCGTGGAACGTCTTCAGGTCCGCCTGGATGCCGGCGCCGCCGCCGCTGTCGCTGCCGGCGATCGTGAGCGCCACGGGAAGGGGGTCGGGCTCGTTCACGGTGGGGCGGGGGCGCAGGGACGGAGAGGGATCGAGGACGGGTCCGGCGGTACCCCCGCCCCGCAACGGTGTTCGGGAGCCGGACCGTGGCTCTGAGCCGCACCCGCCGCCGTCTGGTGGAGCGCCTCCGCTCCTCCCGGTTCCGGCCGCGGGAGGGCCTCTTCCTCGTCGAGGGCGTCCGCACCGCGGACGAGGCCCTCGACGCCGGGCTTCCGGTCCGGTTCGCACTCCTCTCGCCCCGCCTGGACACGCTGGAGGGGGGCGGCCGGCTGAGGGCGCGCGTGCGCGACCGCGGCATCGATCCGGTGGAGGTCTCCGACGACGAGCTCGAGGAGGTCTCCGACACGGAGACGCCGCAGGGCGTCCTCCTCGTGTGCGAGGAGCCGGATGGGGGGCTCGACACGCTCGGGGCGGAGCTCGCGGAGCCGTCGGCACCCGCGGTGGAGCTCGCCGAAGCGGCGGCGCCCGCCGCGCCGGGAGGGGTAGCGCCCCCACCCTTCTCCCTCCTCATCGCCGACGGCGTCCAGGACCCGGGGAACCTCGGAACTCTCCTCCGATCGGCGCGCGCCTTCGGCGTATCGGGGGTCCTCGCGCTCGACGGGACGGTCGATCCCTGGAACTCGAAGGTGGTGCGCGCCGCGGCCGGCGCGTCGTTCCACCTTCCGGTCGTGCGCGCCTCCTGGAACGAGGCCCGCCTGTGGCTGGACGAGCGGGAGGTCGAGCTCCTGGCCGCCGCCATGGAGGGCGAGGACGTGGGCGCCGTTCGTCCCACCGGGCGGTGGGCCCTCGCGGTGGGCAACGAGGGCGCGGGGCTCCGGCCCGCGCTCGCCGGGGCGGCCCGCCCGGTCGCGGTGCCGATGCCGGGCGGAGGCGAGTCGCTCAACGTCGGGGTCGCGGGATCGATCCTCCTCTTCGCCCTGAGCGGCCATGACTGAGCGCTGGATGGTGGCGATCGTCGCCGGAGGGGTCGGCCTCGCCGTCGGCTCCTTCCTGAACGTCTGCGCGCTCCGCTGGCCGCGGGACGAATCGGTCGTGGCGCCCCGCTCCCGCTGCCCCGGCTGTGACACCTGGATTCCCTGGTACGACAACGTGCCCGTCCTGAGCTGGGTCGTGCTCCGGGGGCGGTGCCGGACCTGTGCCATGCGGATCTCGGTGCAGTACCCCCTGGTGGAGCTCGGCACGGCGCTCGTCTGGGCGGGCATCTTCTGGGGCGGCGGGCTCGAGTGGGAGTCGCTCCGCGGGAGCGTCTTCATGACCCTCCTGTTCGGGATCGCCCTGGCCGACGCCCGCTTCTACGTCATCCCGCACCAGTTCTCGTGGGGAGGCGCCCTGCTCGGGCTCCTCTTCGCGCCCCTCCCGGGCGGGCCGGACCTCCTCGGCGCGCTCGCCGGGGCCGCGGCCGGATACGCCACCCTCTGGGGGGTGATGGTCGGAGGCACCTGGCTCATCGCGAAGGTGTCGCCGGGCCGGATGGAGGAGATGGGCGTGGAGAGCGCGCTGGGAGGGGGCGACGTGAACATGATGGCGATGGTGGGCGCCTTCCTCGGCGTCGCCGGCACCTTTCTCACGCTCTTCCTCGGATCCTTGCTCGGGGTGCTCGTCTTCGGCCCTCTCTCGCTGATCTCGAAGCGCCTGATCCCGTTCGGGATCTTCCTGGCCGCCGGGGCCGGGCTCGCCTACGGCTGGGGCGACCTCCTGATCGAGTGGTACATGGGCACCGTGCTCGGCCTTCCCCCATCGTGAGAAAGCTCGTGGACCGTCTTTCTCATGGATCCGAGCAGTCGCGCTGATACCCGCAGTTGAGGCAGACGAGCTTGCAGTGGCGATCGAGCACCGGTCCGCCGCACAGCTCGCAGCGCAGGAGGGAGCCGTGGGGCCCCCGCTCGCCCTCGCCGCCCCCGGCGCCGTGCCCCCCCTCCCACCCCTCCTCGCGAGAAGGCCGGTCGGGAAGGTCCTTCGCGCTCATCCCTTCTTCCCGGCCGCTTCCTCTACGGACGCCCCGAGCCCCTCCTCCAGGTACTGCCGGCTGAGCTCGACGTAGTGGCGGGAGCTCCGCCGGATCCACTCCGCGGCCGAGCCGTCCAGATCCTTGCGCGGGCGGGCGGGGACGCCGGCCACGACCGTGCGATTCGGCACCCGCGTTCCTTCCAGCACCACGGCGTTCGCGGCCACCAGGCACTCCCTCCCGATCCGGGCCTCCTGGAGGATCACCGCGTTCATTCCGATCAGCGAGCCCTCGCCGATCTCGCAGCTCTCGAACTTCGCCCCGTGCCCGACGGTGACCTCCGGACCGATCACCGTGGGACCCCACGATCCGACGTGCACCACGCAGTTGTCCTGCACGCTCGACCGGGCGCCCACGACGATGCCGTGCTCGGGGTCGTCGCCCCGGAGCACGGCCCCGAACCAGACGCTCGCCTCCGATTCGACCGTCACGTCTCCGACGAGCACCGCGGTCGGCGCGACGAAGGCGTCCGGGGCGATGCGCGGCCGCTTTCCGCCGAAGGGAAGGATCACCGCCACCGACGGCCTCCGCGGGTGCCGGCACCCGTCCTCGCACCGATCCTCACGCTTCCTCCCGTACCTCGGGTGTGAGACGTCGGAGCCGGACGCGGGTGACCTGGGTGTCGGTGGCCTCGAGCACCTCGATACGCAGCCCCTCGATCTCCAGCTCCTCTCCCTTCTCGGGCACGTAGCCGAGCTCCTCGAGGATGAATCCGTTCAGGCTCCGGTGCTCGAGCTGCGGCAGCGAGACGTTGAAGCGGAAGTTGATCTCCCGCAGGTCCACACCCCCGGCGGCGACGATCTCGTTCCGGGAGATGCGCAGGAGCGGCTCCTCGGCCACGTCCGTCTCGTCCACGATCTCGCCCACCAGCTCCTCGAGGACGTCCTCGAGCGTCACCAGGCCGTCGGTTCCGCCGTACTCGTCGGCCACGATCCCCATGTGCATCCTCCGGGCCTGGAAATCCCTCAGGAGCCTGGCGAGGGAGAGGGAGGCGGGCACGAACATCGGCTCGCGAGCGATCCGGTGGAGGGGGGTGTCGCACCGTCCGGCCACGTACGTCTCGTACGCCCCCCGCACGTAGAGGATGCCGGAGATGTCGTCGATGTTCTCGCCGTAGACCGGAACGCGGGAGTACGGCACCCGCTCCAGCTCGTCGACGATCTCCTCCAGGGTCAGTGTGTCCTGCCAGGCGAACATCTCGACCCGGGGCGTCATCACGTCGAAGGCGGTGAGCTCGTCGAGCCGGAACGCGCGCTCGACCAGGTGATGCTCCTCTTCGCCCACGACGCCCTCCTCCTGCCCGAGCCGGGCGATCTCGCGCACCTCCCGCTCCTCGGGTGTCTCGTGGGGAAGGGGGCGGGGCCGAGGGGCGAGCAGCCCCTCGAGCCGGGCCACCGGCTCGAGCACCGGGCGCATCACCAGGTCGAGACGGGTCAGGCGCGGCGCGATGGCGAGCGCCAGCCGCACCGGCCGGCCCGCCGCGGCCGCCCGGGGGATCACCTCGCCCAGGACGAGGACGAGGACCACGCCGACGACGACCCCGCCCACCGCGCCCGGCGCGCTCCAGCGCAGCGCGACGGCCGCCACGAGGAGTCCGACCGCGAGAAGGTTGGCGATCCCGTTCAGGAGGAGGAGCGCCGACTGGATCGTGGACGGCTCCTCGCGAAGGTCCCTGAGCGAGTCCGCCCCGGAGAAGCCTTCCTCCACCAGCGTGCGCAGGCGGAACTCGCTCACGGAGAAGAGCGCGGTCTCCGCGACCGAGAGGAAGGCGGAGAGGAGGACCAGGAGGCCGGCGGCCACCAGGAGGGCGGTCACCGGAGCCCGCTCCCCGGGCCCCGCGCCGCCGCCTCGTCGCGCTCCACCGTCGTGTCGTGCGTGTCGCCTACCATCTCCGGGGCCTACCCCGCCGACCCGGGGCGGATCCGACGCATCCGCCAGAGAGGACGGAGCGACGCTCCGGGACCGCTCGCCGGGGGTGGTCCACAGGACCGGTCGGATGCTTGCGAAAAATTTCACAAGCGCCTACCTTTGCCGTGCTGCGGGCCGTCCGGCGCCTCCGCCAGAGGAGACGGGGCGGCCGCTGTCAGGAGGCCGATGCCGGAGCAGGACCGAGACGAAGAGGGGCCCGCCGCCCTCTGGGCGGAAGCGGGCCGATACATGGGCTTCGGGCTCACCTGGGCCATGTCGACGCTCCTCTTCCTCTTCGTGGGCTACTGGCTCGACGGCCGGCTCGGGACCACTCCGTGGCTCCTGATCACCGGGGCCTTCGTGGGTGGAGCGGCGGGGTTCTACAGCCTCTACCACCACATCGTGGCCGCGGCGAGCGAGGCGCGGGCGGAGCGCGCGCCGGAGAATGGAGACGGAAAGAAGGACGCGGGACGCGGGGACGGGAGTGGGGAGTGACCGGGTGGGTCCGGTACGCGCTCCTGGGGGCGGTGCTCCTCGGAGCGGGAGTCGGCGCACTCTGGCCCTTTCTGGAACCGCCCGGACGGAGAGGGGTGCTCCTCGCCGCCGGGGTCGCCTACCCGGTGCAGCTGGTGAGCCTCGCGCTCCGGAGGAGGTACCGGTCGAGCCCGACCGGCTTCCTCGGGACGCTGGCCGGCGGGGCTCTGCTCCGGATGGGGGTGGTGCTGGGCGTGGGAGTGTGGGTGGCGCTCGCCGGGAGCCCGGCGCCCGCCGAGACGCTTCTCGGACTGGTCGGGTTCCTGGTGCTGTTGCTGTTCCTGGAGCCCCTCTTCCTGCACGACGGAGGCCCCACTCCAGCGCGGCGATCGGATCGGGGCGGCGGGACGGAAACGGACGGCGGGACGCAAACGGACTGCGGGACGGGATGAGACGAGCGATCGTGGGAAGGATGATCGGATCGGGGGCTGCGCTGCTCCTGGCGCTCGCGGTGGGGCTGCCCCTCGCGGCGGAGGCGGAGGCGCGTCCGGGTGCGGCGGTCTTCGTGCAGGAGACCGTCCCGGAGGGGCGGGAAGCCGGCCCCGAGGGGCAGGTGGCCCCCGAGGAGGTGGGCGTCCAGGGCGAGGAGGCGCACGGGGTGGGCGGCCCGGTGGATCTCGGCGAGATGATCCTGCACCACCTCGTCGACCTCCACGAGCTGGAGCTGCCCTGGGGGGTGTTCCATCTGCCGCAGTGGGAGCCGGTCACCATCGGCCCGCTCACCGTCGACTTCTCGCCGACGAAGCACGTGGTGTTGATGCTCTTCGCCGCGCTGATCGTGGCGCTGATCTCGATCGTCGTCGCCCGCTCCATCCGGCGGAAGTACACCGAGAACGCCCCCACCGGCTTCTCGAACGCGATGGAGGCGATGATCCTCTACTTCCGGGACGAGGTGGTGCGCCGCAATATCGGCCACGGCGCCGATGCCTTCGCCCCGCTCGTCCTCACGCTCTTCTTCTTCATCCTCGTGATGAACCTTCTCGGCCTGGTGCCGTGGGGCGGCTCGGCCACGGGGAACCTGGCGGTGACGGGAGCGCTCGCCTTCGTCTCCTTCCTGGTGATCGAGGGAGCGGGCTTCCGCGAGCTCGGTCCCAGGGGGTACGCCAAGACGATCTTCTTCGCCCCCGAGGGGATGCACCCGATCGGCCGGGCCCTGATGCTCGTCATCATGACCCCGGTGGAGTTCCTCGGGAAGCTCACCAAGCCCTTCGCGCTCGCCGTCCGGCTCTTCGCGAACATGACCGCGGGCCACACGCTTGTCCTCGCGCTCGGCGGGCTGATCTTCGTCTTCATGAACGTCATGCCGGAGATCCTGGGGGTGGGAACCGCCAGCACGCTCACCACCGTGGGAGCGGGCGTCGCGAGCACGCTGATGGGCACCGCGATCATGATCCTGGAGGTCTTCGTGGCGTTCCTCCAGGCGTACATCTTCGCGATGCTCACGGCGGTCTTCATCGGGCTGATCCGCCATGCGCACTAGAAGAAGGTCAGGACCCGGGGGCGACTCGCTCCCGGATGCAGGTCCCGGGAGGAGAGCCCTCCCGCGGTAGAGCAGCAGGAGCGGCCCCACGGGGCCGACAACCATTCAACGCACCACTGGAGAAACCATGCTGAACGCGATCCTCGCCGTCGTCCAGGACACGGGGGCGGCCTTCGATCCGGACACCGCGAAGAACTACCTCGGCCTCCTGGGCGCGGGTATCGGCATCGGCCTCACGGTCATCGGCGCCGGTATCGGCATCGGGAAGATCGGCGAGGCGGCGGCGAACGGAATCGCCCGCCAGCCGGAGGCCTCGGGCGACATCCAGACGGCCGCGATCATCCTGGCCGCGCTGATCGAGGGTGCCGCCCTCTTCGGCCTCGTGATCACCCTCCTCTACAAGCTCCTCTAGAGGTCATGACACGACTACGGATCCACGGCGCGGCCTGGGCGCTGCTGCTGGCGTCGCCCGCCGCCGCCGGCGCGGCCGAGGAGGACCTGGGCGCCCAGCTCTTCTCGGTGAACCTGGGCCTCTCGCTCTGGACGGTGGTGATCTTCCTCCTCCTCCTGGGAGTGCTGTGGAAGTTCGCCTGGGGGCCGATCCTCCTTGCCGTGAACGAGCGCGAGGAGCGCATCCGGGCCCGCCTCGACGAGGCGGAGCGGCAGCGCGACGAGGCCACCCGGCTCCTCGAGGAGCACCGGAAGCAGCTCGCCGACGCGCGTCGCCAGTCGCAGCAGATCCTCCAGGAGGGTCGGGACGCGGCCGAGCAGGTCCGCCGCGACCTGGAGCAGAAGGCGCGCTCGGAGGGCGAGGCCATCCTGGAGCGGGCGCGGCGCGAGATCGGGCGCGAGAAGGACGCCGCGCTCGAGTCCCTGCGTGCGGAGTCGGTGGATCTGGCGCTGGCCGCCGCCTCCCGACTCATGCAGGAGCGCATGGACCGGGAGAAGGACCGCGAGCTCGTGCTCGACTACCTGAAGGACCTGGAGGGGCGTGAGGCCCGGGTCCCGACGTCCGGCGGCGGCGGAGCCGAGGCGTGAGGGAGGAGACCGTCGCCCGCAGCTACGCCGAGACGCTCTTCGAGCTGGCGCGGCGCGAGGACGCCGTGGAGGAGTACGACGCGGCCATCGAGACGATCGCTCGTCTCGTGGACGAGAACCCCCGGTTCCGGCTCTTCCTCGAGACGCCCCGGATCGACCCGGCCGACAAGAAGGCGACCGTGAGGAAGGTGTTCGGCGACCGGCTTCCGCGTCGGGTGGTGAACTTCCTCCTGGTCGTGATCGACAAGCGGAGGCAGCGGCTGCTCCGCACCATCGCGCGGGAGCACCACCTGCTGGTGGACGAGCACCTGGACCGCGTCCACGTGGACGTGACCGTGGCGCGGGAGCTGGACGAGGACGGGGCGGGAGAGCTCACGAGTCGGCTCTCGCGCCTCCTCGGACGCCGCGCGATCCCCCACTTCCGGACCAAGCCGGAGATCCTGGGTGGAGTGGTGGTGCGCACCGGCGACGTGATCTACGACGGCTCGCTCCGACGGAGGCTCGAGGGGATGCGCAGGACGCTCCTCGCCGCGCCCCTGCCGGAGCTCGGGCTCGACGACCGCATACAGGAAGGAACTCATGGCGAACTCTGATTCCGATCTCCGCGCGAGCGAGATCAAGGGCGTGCTCCTCGGCGAGATCGAGAACTACGAGGAGGAGCTGCACGCCGAGGAGGTGGGCGAGGTCCTCGAGGTGAAGGACGGCATCGCCCGCATCTACGGCCTCACCCGGGCCATGGCCAGCGAGATGCTGGAGATCACCTCGTCGGACACGGGAGAGAGCGTGACCGCCCTCGCCCTGAACCTCGAGGAGGACAACATCGGGGCCGTGATCATGGGCGACTGGACGATCCTCCACGAGGGCGACACCGTCCGGCGGACCGGCGAGGTGCTCTCCGTCGCCGTCGGCGGCGGCTACCTCGGACGCGTGGTCGATCCGCTCGGCCAGCCGGTCGACGGCCGGGGCCCGATCGACCCCATCGAGGACACCCGCCAGATCGACATCGTGGCGCCGGGCATCGTCAAGCGGCAGCCGGTGAGCGAGCCGCTCCAGACGGGGATCAAGGCGATCGACTCGATGATCCCGATCGGCCGCGGCCAGCGGGAGCTCATCATCGGGGACCGGGGCACCGGGAAGACGGCCATCGCCATCGACACGATCATCAACCAGAAGGACACCGACGTCATCTGCATCTACTGTGCGGTGGGACAGCGGGCCGGGAAGGTGGCGAACGTCGTCGAGACGCTCCGCGAGGCGGGGGCGATGGAGTACACCATCGTCGTGGCCGCGAACGCCTCGGACCCGGCGCCGATGCAGTACATCGCCCCGTACGCCGCGACGGCGCTGGCCGAGCACTTCATGTGGCAGGGCAAGCACACGCTCTGCGTCTACGACGACCTCACCAAGCAGGCGCAGGCGTACCGGCAGCTCTCCCTGATCCTCCGGCGGCCGCCGGGACGCGAGGCGTACCCGGGCGACGTCTTCTATCTCCACTCCCGCCTCCTGGAGCGGGCGTCGAAGCTCTCGGATGAGCACGGCGGGGGATCGCTCACCGCGCTCCCCGTCATCGAGACGCAGGCGGGCGACGTGTCGGCCTACATCCCGACCAACGTGATCTCGATCACCGACGGGCAGATCTACCTGGAGCCGGACCTCTTCTACTCGGGGGTGCGGCCGGCGGTGAACGTCGGGATCAGCGTCTCGCGGGTCGGCGGCGCGGCGCAGATCAAGGCGATGAAGCGGGTGGCGGGACGGCTCCGCCTCGACCTCGCGCAGTACCGCGACCTGGAGGCGTTCGCGCAGTTCGGCTCCGATCTCGATCCGGCGACGCAGCGGCAGCTCGCCCGCGGAGAGCGCACGGTCGAGATCCTGAAGCAGCCGCAGTACCAGCCGATGCCCGTGGAGAAGCAGGTGGCGGTGATCTACGCCGTCTCCAACGGCCACCTCGACGACCTGCCCGTGGAGCGGATCCGGGCCTGGGAGCTCGGCTTCCACGACTACCTGGACGCCCACGCCCCGGAGGTGCTGCGCGAGCTCCGTGAGGAGCAGGTGCTCACCGACGAGCTGGAGCAGGCGCTGGAGAGCGCGATCGGCGAGTACCGCGACGTCTTCGACGCCGAGGAGGAGAGCCGGGTGGAGGAGGAGGCCGAGGCCGCCGCCCGCGCCGACCAGGAGACGGCCGGCGCCGCCGAGGGGCCGACCGGCGCGCAGGTCGAGGCCGGGACGACCACCGGGGTGCCCGGCTCCTGATGGCGAACCTACGAGATGTGAAACGGCGGATCCGCTCCGTCGAGAATACGCGGCAGATCACGCGCACCATGGAGCTGGTGGCCACTTCGAAGCTGAAGAAGGCCACGGACCGGGTGTACGCCGCACGGCCGTATAGCGAGGCGCTCGAGGAGATCGTCCGGAGCCTCCACGACCCCGAGCTCGTCGAGCGCTTCCCGCTCCTGCGGCAGCCGGAGCAGGAGCGGCGGGCGGCGATCCTGTTGCTCACCGCGAACCGGGGGCTGGCGGGCGCCTTCAACGCGAACCTGATCCGCGAGGCGAGAGACCTCCTCGAGGGGCTTCGGGAGCGGGGGGTCGAGACCGAGCTGCACGTCTCGGGCAAGAAGGGGATCTCCTTCTTCCGCTTCCGGGGCGAGGAGCTCGCGGGAACCCGCACCGACATCGGCGACGTGCCGACGTCGGACGACGCCGAGTCGCTGATCGCGCCGATCCGGAACGCCTTCGCGGAAGGCGGCGTGGACGCGGTCTACCTGGTGAGCTCGGAGTTCCTCAGCGCGCTCTCGACCCCTCCGCGGGTGAAGAAGCTGCTCCCGATCGAGCCGGAGGAGGAGGGCGCGGCGGCGGAGAACACGATCCTCTCGCCGGGGGGCGAGATCATCCTCCACCGGCTGCTTCCGCTGTACGTGCGGAACCGCGTCTTCCGGGCGCTGGTGGAGAACGCGGCCGCCGAGCAGGGATCGAGGCGGGCGGCGATGAAGAACGCCACCGACAACGCCGGGGAGATGATCGAGAACCTCACCCGGCAGTACAACCGGGCCCGACAGGCCCAGATCACGCAGGAGATCGCCGAGATCGTGGGCGGCGCCGAGGCGCTGGCATGACGGCCCCGGGCCCCCGCGACCGCCGCGACCCGAGAGACACCGACCGAGTGGCACGTGAATGGGTGACGCCGAGCGCGCACCGACCGGAGAAGCGAAATGGCTGAGAAGAACGTCGGAAGAGTGGTGCAGGTCATCGGACCCGTGCTGGACGTGGAGTTCGATCCCGAGGGCCTGCCCGAGATCTACAACGCGCTCCGCGTGAAGGGCACGACGGAGGGGGGCCGGGAGATCGACGTCACCGCCGAGGTGCAGCAGCACATCGGCCGGGGGCAGGTCCGGGCCGTCTCGATGTCCTCCACGGACGGGCTGGTCCGGGGCATGGACGCGGTGGACACCGGCAGCTCGATCTCGGTGCCGGTGGGCGTGGCGCCGCTCGGCCGCATCCTGAACGTCCTCGGCGAGCCGGTCGACGAGAAGGGGACGGTCGGCGACGAGACGACCGAGCGCTGGGGCATCCACCGCGAGGCGCCGAAGTTCGACGCCCTCGAGCCGAAGACCGAGATCTTCGAGACCGGGATCAAGGTGGTCGACCTCCTCGCCCCCTACGTGAAGGGGGGCAAGACGGGCCTCTTCGGCGGGGCCGGCGTGGGGAAGACGGTCATCATCATGGAGCTCATCAACAACATCGCCATGG
>CAYPDV010000084.1:0-10993 GCA_964409525.1 uncultured Gemmatimonadaceae bacterium | reverse complement strand
TCAAGTGTGAGACAGGGCTCCTCATCCCGCTGTCCGACTACGGTCGGGACGGGGCGCCCATCCGGTACAAGGCGTGGGTCTGCTCGAACCCGGAATGCGGCTTCAACATCCGCATCGACAACGGCGAGATCACCTTCGGCCGCTCCATCGGCCAGAGCTACAAGTGATCCGGCCGCGCTGATCCGGGCCCCCTCCGCCGTGCCGCCCGCGGCGCGCACCCCGTGAGCCCCTCGCCACGCCTCTTCGGCCGGAGACGGGTGGCCGCTCCGACCTCGGCCGAGGCCGCGGAGCGCGACCGCCGTGCCCGCGAGGAGGCGGACACCGCCGAGTCCGTGCTCATGGAGAACGCCGGCCGCTCGGCGGCGCTCCTGCTCCAGCACCTCCACCCCGACGGCCCGGTCGTAGGGGTGGTGGGGAAGGGCAACAACGGCGGCGACGCCCTCGTCCTCCTCCGCACCCTCGCCGCGTGGGGACGGGAGGTGGTGGCGATCCGGGTGGCCGACCGCGGCGACGACGCGCACCTTCTCCACGGATGGGGGCTCCGCGCCCTCGCCGACGGCGGATCGGAGGCGGGCGAGGCGCTCGCGTGCGCCGGCGTGGTCGTCGACGGGATCCTCGGGACCGGGATCCGGGGCGCTCCGCGGGACCGACAGGCCCGGGCCATCCGCAGGGTGAACGCCTCCGGGGCGCCGGTCTTCGCCCTCGACGTACCCTCCGGAGTGGACGGCACCACCGGAGCCGTGCCGGACGAGGCGGTCCGCGCGCACGTCACGGTCTCCTTCGGCGGGCCCAAGCTCGGAACGCTCCTCCACCCGGCCCGGGAGCGGGTCGGCCGCCTCGTCGCCGTGGAGATCGGCTTTCCTCCACCGGCTCCGGGAGAGGACCGGCAGCTCCTGCTCACGCCGGGGTGGGCCGCGGCCGTCCGACCCCGGCGCGCGCCCGACACGCACAAGAGCCGTGTCGGAGCGCTCCTCGTCCTCGCCGGATCGCGCGGGATGGCCGGTGCGGCCGTGCTCACGGTGCAGGCGGCGCTCCGCGGCGGCGCGGGGCTCGTCCGGGTCGCCTCGGATCCGGCGAACCGCGAGATCCTGCAGGTCGCGGTGCCCGAGGCGATCTACGTCGACGCCTCCGATCCCTCCGCCCTCGACGAGGCGGTGGCCGCCTCCGACGCCGTGGCCGCCGGACCGGGGCTGGGTCGGAGCGAGGCCGCCGCCCGCGCGCTCGCACGGGTGCTGGAGGCCGGCGCGGGCCTGCCGCTCCTCCTGGACGCCGACGCCCTGAACCTCGCGGCCGAGGGGCGGGTGCCGGAGCCGGGCGAGGTGGCGCGCGACCGGCCGGTCCTCCTCACGCCGCACCCCGGGGAGATGGAGCGGATCTCCGGCCGCGACCGGAGCGAGATCCTCGCCGACCGGCCCGGCGCCGCGCGCGCCTACGCCGACCGGAGCGGGTGCGCGGTGCTCCTGAAGGGCATCCCCTCGCTGATCGCCGAGCCGTCCGGCGGGCTGCTCGTGGACACCACGGCGACCTCCGATCTCGCCACGGCCGGGATGGGAGACGTCCTGAGCGGCGCGTCCGCGAGCTTCCTGGCGCAGGGCGCTCCTCCGGCCGAAGCGGGGGGTCTGGGGCTCTTCTACGGAGGTCGTGCGGCCGGTCGCGCCGCCCGCGGCGTGGGGCTCCTGCCACGGGACGTCGTGCGCGAGCTTCCGGACGCCCTCCTCGAGCAGGGAGACGGAGAGACCGACCTCCCGTTCCCCTTCGTGCTCTTCGACCAGGCTCCGGCCCGATGAGCGCCTCCGAGACCCGTGCCCGCGCCCCGTCGCGGATCCCCCTGGGGCCGGGACCGGAGTTCGACCTGATCGCGGATCTCCTCGGCGAGGAGCGGGCGCCGGTGCCGGAGTGGCTCCGGGTGCCCCCGGGCGACGACGTGGCCGTGGTCGATCGGGCGCCCCTCGCCCTCTCCTGCGACCTGACCGTGGAGGACGTGCACTTCCGCCGCGAGTGGCTCGCGCCGGAGGAGATCGGGTGGCGGGCCGCCGCCGTCGCGCTGAGCGACCTCGCCGCCGCCGCGGCGCGCCCGCTCGGTGTGCTGGCCGCGATCGCGATTCCCCTCGATCTCGACCGGGACGACGCCCGCGCGGTGGGAGCCGGGGTGCGGGCGGCCGCCGACTCGGTGGGCGCGCGTCTGATCGGGGGCGACGTCTCACGCTCTCCCGGCCCGCTCGTCCTCGACGTGACCGCCGTCGGACGGGTCGACCGGGCCGTCCTCCGCCGGGGCGTGCGTCCGGGCGACGAGGTGTGGGTGACGGGCCGGCTCGGGGGGGCGGGCGCCGCCGTGCGGGCGTGGGAGGCGGGCGGCGAGCCGGCTCCGGGGCTCCGGGAGGCGTTCGCGAGACCCGGGCCCCGCACCGCCGAGGCGCTCTGGCTCGCCGAGGCTCTCGAGGTCCGGGCGATGATCGATCTCTCCGACGGGCTCGCCGGCGACGCCGGCCACCTCGCGGCGGCGTCGGGGGTCCGGATCGTCGTCGAGGCGGAGCGCGTGCCCCTCCACCCGGCCCTCCCGGGCGCTCCGGAGGCGCTCCGCCGTGCGCTCACGGACGGCGAGGACTACGAGCTCTGCCTCGCCCTCGCCGGACGGGAGCACGGCGGCGGCTCCGGGGAGCGGATCCGGGAGCGCTTCGAGGAGCGCTTCGGGATCCCGCTGACCCGGGTCGGGCGGGCGGAGGAGGGGGCGGGGGTCGTGCTCGAGTCCCACGGCGGCGGGCGGGAGCCGCTCGAGGGCGGATACGACCACCTGCGGGGCGGGGGGCCGCCGTGATCCGGACCGCCTGGATCTACGTCTGCGCCTCCGCGCTCACCGTCGTCTACGGAGTCCCCATCGTCCTGAACTCGCTTCTGGGATCGCACCGGGTGCACGACCTCTGCGACCGGCTCCCGCGGGCGTGGGCCCGGGCGATCCTCCGCCTCTCGGGCGTCACCGTCCACGTGGAGGGGCTCGAGAACCTCCCCCCGGACCGGCCGCAGGTCGTGGTGTCGAACCACCAGTCCTGGTTCGACGTCTTCGCGCTGGTGGCCGAGCTTCCGGTGCGCTACCGCTTCGTGGCGAAGCAGGAGCTGGCGCGGATCCCGATCTTCGGCCGGGCGTGGCGGTCGTGCGGGCACGTCTCCATCGACCGGAGCGACCGCACCTCCGCGGTGCAGTCGCTGAACGAGGCCGGATCGCAGGTGCGGGAGAGGAGTCTCACGATCGTGATGTTCCCCGAAGGCACCCGCTCGTGGACCGGCGAGTTGCAGGATTTCAAGAAGGGTGCGTTCGTGCTCGCGATCCAGGCGGGAGTGCCGGTCGTGCCGGTGGCGATCCTGGGATCCAGGGCCGTCATGCCGAAGGGCCGCTGGCGTATCCGGAGGGGTGAGATCCGGGTGCGGATCGGGGAGGCCATCCCGATCGAGGGGATGGTGCACCGGGACCGTGACCGCCTCGTACGGCGGGCGTGGCACGCCGTGGCCGAGCTCAAGGGAGAGGCGGTCGCCGCCGTGGACGGATCCGGGACCACGAACGATCACGAGAGGGAGGAAGGGCGTGTCGACGATCGCTGAGCTGCGCGGGCGCGAGATCCTGGACAGCCGGGGAAACCCGACCGTCGAGGCGGAGGTGGTCCTCGAATCGGGCGCGCGGGGCCGGGCGGCGGTGCCCTCGGGCGCCTCGACCGGCGAGCACGAGGCGGTCGAGCTCCGCGACGGCGAGGAGGACCGGTACCTGGGAAAGGGGGTCCGGCGGGCCGTCGGCCATCTCGGGGGTGAGATCCGGGATGCGGTCCGGGGGCTGGACGTCCGCGACCAGGCGGCGCTGGACCGTACGCTGATCGAGCTCGACGGCACGCCGAACAAGTCCCGGCTCGGAGCGAACGCCCTGCTCGCCGTGTCCCTCGCCGCGGCCCGGGCGGCGGCGTCCGATCTGGGCGTGCCGCTCTGGCGCCACCTCGGTGGTTCCGAGGCCCGGACGCTTCCCGTCCCCATGATGAACATCCTGAACGGCGGCGCGCACGCCTCGAACGACGTCGACGTCCAGGAGTTCATGGTGGTGCCGGTCGGCTTCGACACCTTCGCCGAGGCGCTCCGGGCCGGGGTGGAGATCTTCCACGCGCTGAAGGGAGTCCTGTCGGGGCGGGGCCTCGGCACCGAGGTCGGCGACGAGGGCGGGTTCGCGCCGAGCCTCGGAAGCAACGCGGAGGCGGTCGAGCTCGTGCTCGAGGCGGTGGAGCGGGCCGGCTACCGCCCCGGCGACGACGTCGTCCTCGCCCTCGACGCCGCCGCGAGCGAGTTCCACGCCGACGGCGAGTATCTCCTGGCCTCGGAGGGCCGGCGCCTCGACGCGGCCGCCATGGTCGGATTCTGGGAGGAGTGGCTGGAGCGCTACCCGATCCGCTCGATCGAGGACGGGCTCGACGAGGACGACTGGGAGGGGTGGCGACGTCTGACCGGCCGGGTGGGTGGGGAGGTCCAGCTCGTGGGCGACGACCTCTTCGTGACCAGCACCGAGCGGCTCGAGCGGGGGATCCGCGAAGGGGTGGCGAACGCCATCCTGATCAAGGTCAACCAGATCGGCACCCTGACCGAGACGCTGGACGCCGTCCGGACGGCGCGGGAGGCGGGGTACGGGGCCGTGATCTCGCACCGCTCCGGCGAGACGGAGGACACCTTCATCGCCGACCTCGCCGTCGCCACCGGCACGGGTCAGATCAAGACCGGAAGCGCGAGCCGGAGCGACCGGGTCGCGAAGTACAACCAGCTCCTCCGGATCGAGGAGGCGCTCGGAGCCGACGCCCGCTATCCGGGACGGGAGGTGTGGGACTCGTGAGGCCGAGCCGGTTCCTCCTTCCGGCCGCGATCGGGCTCGCGGGGTACTTCGCCCTCTTCGGCGGCGAGTACACGGCCGTGGAGATGGTCCAGATCCGGCAGGCCCGGGAGAGCGAAGCCGCCGAGCTCCGCCGCCTCAGGAGCGAGGTCGACTCGCTCCGGTCGCTGGTCGACTCGCTCGAATCCGACTCCGCGATGCTGGAGCGGCTGGCCCGGGAGCGGTTCGGCATGATCCGGAACGGAGAGGTCCTCTACCGCTTCGCCGAGCCGGCCGATTCGCTGGAGGACCGCTGAGGGAGGAGGACGGGTCGCCGACGTAGGCACCCGGCTCGGAGCGCTACTCCTCCTCCGCGTCGTCGCCGGACCCGGCCGCCTCTTCCACCGGACGGGACGGGGCGGCCCCCGTCCCCTCTTCGCCGGTGATTCCCAGAATGGAGCGGGCCGTCTCGGCCAGGAGCTCCCGGCCGGCTCCCTCCGGGAGGGCGGGAAGCGAGCGTCCCTCCGGCCCTCCGCCCCGGCCGGCCTCTCCGCCGGCACCGGCGTCACCCCGGGGGGCCTCCGCGCGGGCGAATCCCCGCAGGAGGTCGAGGGGGATCGGGAAGACCGTCGTGGAGTTGTTCTCGGCCGCGATCTCGACGGCGGTCTGGAGAAAGCGGAGCTGGAGCGCGACCGGGTGCGGCTCGATGACCCGGGCCGCCTCCGCGAGCTTTCGCGAAGCCTGGAACTCGCCCTCGGCGGAGATCACCTTCGCCCTGCGCTCCCGCTCGGCCTCGGCCTGCTTCGCCATCGCCCGCTTCATCTCCTTCGGCAGGTCGATGTCCTTGATCTCGACCCCGGTGACCTCGACCCCCCAGGGGTCGGTGCCCTCGTCGATGATCTCCCGGACGATCTCGTTGATCTGCTCGCGCTGGGCCAGGAGCTCGTCCAGCTCCGACTGTCCGATCACGCTTCTGAGCGTGGTCTGCGCGAGCTGGGAGGTCGCGTAGTGGAAGTCCTCGATCTCGACGACCGCCTTCGCCGGATCGGCCACGCGGAAATAGACCACTGCGTTCACCGTCACGCTCACGTTGTCCTTCGTGATGGTGTCCTGCGGGGGGATGTCGAGCGCGAGGATCCGGAGGTCCATCTTCTGCATCCGTTCGACGCCGAAGGGGATCATCCAGATGAGGCCGGGACCCTTGGCGCGGGTCAGCTTCCCGAGCCGGAAGATCACCCCGCGCTCGTACTCGAAGAGGATCCTGAGGCCGGTGACGAGAGCGAGGCCGCCGACGACGGCCGCGACGGCGAAGAGAACGGTGAGATCCATGGGAGACTCCCGGATCCGGAGGGGCGGGGCGGGGCGGAGAACCCCCTGCTGCGTCTTGACATTCCCCCCTTCCGGGGAGACCTTTCGTGCCCTCGCCGGAGTAGCTCAGCTGGTTAGAGCAGCGGAATCATAATCCGCGAGTCGGGGGTTCGAGTCCCTCCTCCGGCACTGGCTTCCGGGCCGATCCGATCCCTGGCCTTCAGGCCAGCTCGACGTCGTAGCAGATCCGCCAGTTCGGCATGTTCTCCGGGTCGTCCGACGCCTCGTCTCCGGGGTGGTACCGGCCGACCCAGTCCGTGGGATCTCCGCGGAACTCCCGCCGGTAGTCGCCGAGCGGATCGTTCGCGCTCAGCACGTCGATCTCCTCGCCGGTCATCTCCACGACGAGGTGGTCGTCGACCCGCCCGTCGAAGAGGACGCGGTTCATCTTGTCGAGCTTGTTCTCCCGGGGGTGGTCGGAGATCGCGTAGTGGCCCTCCTCGGGCATCGTCGTCTCCTGGAAGATCCCGCCGCGGTCGTCGCTCGACACCCGCGCCGTGAACCGGAACTCGCCCTTCTCCTTCCAGGCGGGCTCCAGCTTGTTCATGATCTGGATCCACCGAAGGACCACCCGGACGTGGGTTCCGTCTCCCGCCATCTCCGCTCCTCTGCTTGCCTGGGTAGGGGATTCCGCCCCGATGGGCGGCCATTCCCGGACGCTTCGCGAAAGGGCCCGTGCTCCGCACTCCGGCGCGCGGCCGGGCACCGGTCCATGGTAGTCCGGGGGACCCTACGTGTCCAGCGTCGGCGCGCCGGCAGGGGCCCTTCAGACCGGGGCGTGCCGGGCCCGCGCGTCGCCTCCTCCCCGCTCGGATCCCCCCCGCTCCGGGTCGTCCGGAACGGTGTCCGCCGACGTGGCGTCCCGCTCCCCCTCCCGCGCTCCCTCCGCCGACTCTGCGGGCCCCGTGTCGGCGACCTCGATCCGGTCCCGGCCCTCCCGCTTCGCCCGATAGAGGGCCCGGTCCGCCGACTCCAGGACGAGGTCGGGCGTTCCGCCGCCGTCCAGGCACTCGGCCACGCCACCGCTGACGGTGATCGGCTCCGGTCCGACGGCCTCCTCGCGGAGCGCCTCCCGCACCCGTTCGGCGAAGACGACGGCGCCCTCGGCGTCGCTGTTCACCAGGACCGACAGGAACTCCTCGCCGCCGTGGCGCGCGGAGATGTTCATCCGGCGCGTCTGCTCCTGGAGCACGCGGCCCAGGGCGCGCAGCGCGCGATCTCCCGCCGCGTGCCCGAAGCGGTCGTTGAACGACTTGAAGTGATCGATGTCGAAGAGGACGACCGTCATCGGGATCCCCCTCGCGGCCCCGGCGTGTGCGGCCTCCAGGAAGATCCAGGCGTGCCGGCGGTTCGGAAGGCCGGTGAGAGGGTCGGTCAGCGCCATCTCCCGGGCATTCCGCCGCTCGCGGCGCAGGAGATCGGCCATCCACCCGCTCCCGAGCGTGACGGTCAGGTAGACGGACAACACCGCCAGGATGACTCCCCAGCCCGGCGGACTCGAGCCGGTCACGCCGAGCGCGAGGTGGGCGGTGGAGATCGCCGCCATGGCGCCGGCCAGCGCCATCGACGCACCCGCCCATCCCCTGTGATAGGTGAGGAGGAAGCCGGGGATCAGGGGTGTCAGCCAGATCAGGAACGATTGCTCGCCGGCCAGCCAGCCCGGCTGGAGCAGGGCGACGGTGACCGGTACCGCGAGGGCGGCCAGCGAGATGAGGAGGGCCCGCACCGGGAGGTGGTTCGCGAAGTCGTCCATCGTGGGCGCAACGTACAAGGCGACCCGACGCGGGGCCATCGTCCCGATCTCGCCTCCTTCCCGTTCGCTCCGTACTTTCTCCCTCCCCATCCGCGGAGCCGGCGCGAGTCGGCGGTACCCTCCACCGGAGAGATGTCCATGAGCGACCGAGTCCAGACCCTCCTGGAGGGACGGAGGAAGCGGCTGGAGCGCACGCTCGGCAAGGATCTGCCCCCGCCGACGCCGGTCGACCTTCCCCGGCTCCCGGCGCGGGACCGGGAGCACCTGATCCGGGCCGCGGAGGATCTCTACTGGAACGAGCTGGAGTGGGAGAACATCACCGAGGAGGAGCGGGTCGGAGAGGTGTCACTCGCGGAGATGACCTTTCCGGCCTTCCTCTCCTTCGTGGACGGGCTCCTCGTCGACGAGGCGCTCCCGGACGCCTCGTTCCCGGCCGTTCCCCGTCCGGAAGTGGTGGAGGAGGTGCTCGGATTCCTGGCGAGCCGCCTGATCGCGCTGGACGACGGCGACACGGACGGCGACGACCCCGAGCGGACCGAATGGGAGCGGACGGTCACGAGCCGGCTGCTCGACCTGGTCCTCTTCCGCTACTACGATCTGCGGGTGAAGGAGGTGGAGCTGGTCGAGCGGATCCGGGGACCGGAGTAGACCGATCGCGTCCGCCCGAGCCCGGCCGGGCCACCCGTACCTCGCGGGCGCACCCCTCCTCATGGCGCACCGCGGAGGAGCGGGGCTGGCGCCCGAGAACACCCTGGAGGCGTTCCGCTCCGCGGTCGAGGTATGGCGTGCCGACGTCCTCGAGATGGACGTGCGGTGCACGCGCGACGGTCGCCTGGTCGTCCTGCACGACGAGACGCTCGAGCGGACCACGGATCGGCCGGAGCCGGTCGCCGAGCTGCCGTGGATCGAGGTACGGAAGTGTGACGCGGGGGCGTGCTGGATCGACGCGGACGGCGCCAGGCCCTTCGCCGGCCGGGGGATCCGCGTTCCCCTCCTGGACGAGATCCTGGAGGAGTTTCCCCGGACCCGGCTGAACGTCGAGGTGAAGTGCGCGGAGGCGGCCCCCGTCCTCGCCGACGTCGTCCGCCGTCACGACGCGCACCACCGCGTGCTGGTCGCGGCCACCGACGAGAGCGACCGCCGCGCGCTCCGGGGATACCCGGGACCGTGGGGTGCCTCCCGACGGGACATCGCGCGGTTCCGGCTTCTCCGCCGGATCCCGTTCTTCGGCGGGGGGATTCCGCCCGTCGACGTCTTCCAGATCCCGGAGCGGTGGGGCGCGATCGGTGTGCTCAGCCCACGCCTGGTCGAGGACGCCCACCGCTTCAACATCCCCGTCCACGTCTGGACGGTGGACGACCCGGACGACATGCGCCGCTTCCTCGGCTGGGGGGTGGACGGGATCCAGAGCGACCGTCCGGATCTCCTGGCGCGGGTGCTCGCGGAGGAGACGGAGCGCCCGCTCCCCCCGGGCCTGCTGGAGGGGTCGGGTGGACCGAGAGGGGACGGGTGAGCGGCGGCGTGCAGGGCGGCGCGGAGGGGGGTCCGGAGCTCGGCGCCGAGGGCGGGCTGGCCCGGAGGTGGCGGGCCGAATGGGAGGCGCTCGGCCGCCCGGGAGCGGAAGAGGAGGCGCTCGTCGCCCTCTCGGGAGGGGCCGACTCCACCGTGCTGCTCCACCTCCTCCGGTTCGAGACCATCGCCGACGTCCGGGTCAGCGCCGCCCACTTCGACCACCGGATGCGGCCGGGGAGCGAGGCCGACGCCCGCTGGGTGCGGGGGCTCTGCCGCGCCTGGGACGTGCCGCTCGAGTCGGGCTCCGCCGCGGAGGCCCCCTCCAACGAGGGCGAGGCGCGCACCGCCCGCTACCGTTTCCTGGAGCGGGCGCGTCGGGGCCGGGAGGCGGGGTGGATCCTCACCGCCCACCACGCGGACGACCAGGCCGAGACGGTGCTGCATCGGGCGCTCCGCGGCACCGGGGTCCGGGGGCTCGCGGGGATCCCCCGGCGCCGGGGGCGGATCGTCCGACCCCTCCTCCCGTTCCGGCGCCACGAGCTGGAGGAGTACGCCGAGCGCCGGGGCATCCGGGCGCTGCTCGATCCCACGAACCTCGAGCTCGACCGTCCCCGCAACGTCCTCAGGCACCGGGTGCTGCCGGGAGTGGAGGGTGCGGTGGCCCCCGATCCGGCGGGCGCGCTCGTCCGGCTGGCCCGACACGCGCGGAGCAACGAGCGGGGGTGGGCCAGCGTGCTCCCGGATCTGCTGAAGCGGATCGTGGAAGAGGAGTCCGAAGGGCGGATCGTCCTTGATCGGCCTGCGTTCCTCGCCTATCATCCTCACGTGCGGGCCCGGCTGCTGCGGGCCCTGACGCGCCGGTCGGGTCTACGGCTCTCGGAGGCCGGAACCCGGGCGGCGTTGGAGTTTACAACCTCGGGCCGGAGTGGCGGACGGATCGACCTCGGTGGAGGGGTCGTCCTTGTGCGGGAGTTCGAGCGCCTCGTCCTCCGCTCCGTGGACGGGGAGGACGGGGCCGACGAGGCCCTGGAGATCCGGGAGGCGGGGAAGGGCAGGGGAGAGGCCCTCGCGGGCGGTCGACGCTGGCGCGTCCGCTGGAGCACCGAGCCCCTTCCGGCCGGCGGAGGAGGGGCGGTCCTCGAGATGGGCCGTGTCGAATACCCGCTGCAGGTGCGGGCTCCGCGTCCGGGTGACCGGATCCACCTGGAGTACGGAAGCAAGAAGGTGGTGCGGCTCCTGGCCGAGGCCCGGGTTCCCCGCTCCGACAGACTGTGCCTCCCGATCCTGGTGGACGCAGGAGGCTCCGTGCTCTGGATCCCGGGGGTGAGGGCGGCTCCCCTTCCCCCGCCGACCGAGACGGAACCGACACTCTTCATCAGGATCACGGATGCCGACCCAGACTGAGCAGACCGGCCGCCTGGCGGGGGGCTCCCTCACGCGGATCGTCTACTCCGAGGAGGAGATCGCCCGACGGGTGGAGGAGATGGGTCGGGAGATCACCGACACCTACACGGCCGAGGACCGGCTCC
>CAYPDV010000083.1:0-11221 GCA_964409525.1 uncultured Gemmatimonadaceae bacterium | reverse complement strand
TGGGAGCGGACGGCCGCCTCGCGGTGGGCCGCGGCACCCGCGGCTCCGGAGCGGTCCGGCTCCCACGGATCCGTCCCGGGCGTGGCGCCGTCGAGCGTCGCCTCGTCCACGTGCACCACGACCTGGTAGCGCTCGGCGCGGCTGCCGCTGATCGGCGCGTCCTCACCCCCGAACCCCGCCGCCAGAGCGCGCTCGGCCAGCAGCCCGACGGCGTCCGCCCGTCGGCGTGCGGCCTCGCGGTCGGTGTCGGGGTCCGCGGCCCCGAGCCCACCCTTCGCCTCCCGGTACAGCGCATCGCTCGCCGCCTCGATCGCACGCATCAGCGCCGCCCCCACCTCGGGCTCGAGCCGGCCCCGCACCACGTACATGCCGTCCAGATCGGGCGCGACCGAGAACCGCCGCGCCGCGTGCCGCTCCCGCTCCATCGCCTCCTCGTCCAGCCGGCTCAGCTTCCGCCACCCGCGCACCAGCCGCTCCAGCCCCGCCGCGGTCGTCGCCCGCGCGAACTCCAGCAGCTCGCCCTCGGACTCGGGCGTCGCCACCCGCGTCAGCGCCCGCACCTTCGCGAACGAGAGCTCGCCCCGGGCCATCGACGCGCTCGTCTCGGGCAGCCCCTCCAGCGCCCGCGCCGCCCGCACCTTCTCCCGCGCCGCGCCCAGTCGGATCCCGGTCCGGAACGCCAGCCAGTCGGCGCACGAGCGGAAGCCGCCCGGCTCCCAGCCCCGCCTGCGGTCGAACTCGGCGATCAGCCCGAGCAGCCGGTGGGTGGCCGCATGGATGTGCGCGTAGAGCGTCGCGATCTCGTCGCCCAGGTCCTGGAGGGCGTCGGGGTCCCGGTCCTCCTCGCCATCGCCGATCTCGTCGCCGCCGATCTCGGCGCCGTCGATCCCGTCGCCGTCGATCTCGGCGCCGCCGCCGGCCTCGGCAGCCTCGGCGGCCCGATCGAGCATCCCGCCGTCTCGATCCCGCGTTTCCGCGGAAACGTCCTCGACGGATGCGGGGCCGGATGCGAGGCCGGATACGGAGCCGGATACACGGCCGGATTCGAGGCCGGCGCTGGAACGGCCGTCGGAATCGGCGGCCGAGACCGTATCGGGCCGCCCCGCCGCAACCCGGGAGCGATTCGCGAAGACGAGCGCAGAATCCGGCATGGAAATCCCCCATCGATCAGAGTAGCAAGAGCTTACTCCTAATCTAACGGGGGGATTTTCAGGGCTGTTCCTCGCCCCTGGACCGGTTAGCGGGCGACCGCGAGACCCCGGAGGTGGGAGTGTCGCGCGAGGCGGGAGCGGGCGTTCGGGAGGCCTGCCGGTGAAGGGATCCCGGGGCCGTTCCGGATCACCGGATCCGGATCCGGTGCAAATCCGTCCATGTCCAGATGGGACGTTCGCCGCGACTTCTCGGCGTTCACCGGGTTCGCGGTCCACGCACCGCGAGCGACGGCGATCGGGATCGGCAGCGACAGCGTCCTCGGGCGACAGCGTCCTCGGGCATCAGCCTACAGCGCCAACCTCCGGCGACGTCCGTGTGCGGCAGGCTCAACCTCCGGCGACGTCAGCCTCCAGAAGGCGAGTGCCCCCACGGCGGAGGCGGCGGCTCCACCGGGCGCGTGAGATCGAAGACCGCGCGGAAGCGTCGCTCGGTGCCCTCGCGGCGGAGCGCGTAGGTGAAGGTTCCCGCATCCCGATCGACCTCGAGGGTCCAGACGTTGGTGGCGGCCTCCGGGACCAGGGAAGCGGTGAGCTCGTCGGCGTGGAACTCCTGCCGCATGGCCGTGCCCGCATCCCGGGTGTCGCCGCCGTAGTCGGTGATCTCGTCCGGCGTTCCGTCCTCGTGGCGGTGATCGTGCTTCAGCCGGAGGGCGCCCTGGGTGCCCTCGGTGCCCACCGTGTCCGCGACGTCCCCGGTGCGGGTGAGGACCCAGGTGCGGGACCGGTCGGCACCCACGTGGAAGGGGATCCGGATCTCCTCCTCTCCGCACTCCCGGACGTGCATGACGAGTCTCTGCCCCTCGAACCCCGGATCCGGCGGCTCGGACTCCGCCACGCTCCCCTCGTACGCCTGGCCGCAGAGCTCCGCGATCGAGGTCCAGAAGGCATCCGTGGGAGCGGCTCGCTCACCCGCGTCCGCGCCGGGATCCCGGGGAGCACAGGCGGCGAAGAGGGAAGCGAGGACGAGCGCGAGGAGCCCCGTCCTGCCGAGGACCCTCATTCGGCGTTCCTCGGAGGTCTCGTCTTCGAAAGGCTCTCTCCCTCGGTGGGCTCCACCCGCCCGTGCCTGCGGCGGATCTCCTCGACGTGGCTCGCATGCGTCTCGCGGTAGAAGTTGCCCATCGAGTAGGCACAGAGGAGCTGGAACGGCCGGTCCCGGCGGAGCTCGTTCCAGAGGTCCTCGAGCCGGACGGCCGCGTCCGGATTCCCCGCCCGCCAGAGCAGATCGACCAGCTCGCCGAAGATGCGGATGCTTCCGCCCGAGTGGAGGGCGGCGATGCGCGCGACCTCGGCTCCCACCACCTCTTCGAAGCGCCGGGGATCGGGCGCGTCTCCGGTCATGATCCGCTCGAGCGCCTCGTCCGCCTCCACGAGGGAGATCTCCCCGTCGACACGTGCCCCCCCTGCGTCCACCCCCCTCGCCTCGAGGAGGGCGGCGATCCCGTCCCAGTGGGCCGCGGTCGAGAAGACGATCACCGGTTGACTCATCGTGAGGCCGTCGGCCAGGAAGCCCGCGACCGAGTCGTACAGGAAGTCGTCCGTCTCATAGAACTGACAGACGTGATCGCTGCTCGCGGGCTCGAGCGACCCGTTGGATCCGGGCGCCTCGTCGCGGGGCTCCGGTGACGGAAGAGCTTCGGAGGAGATCATGAGGTGTCCGTTGCGTGGATGATCCGGCAGGGGATCGAGCCAGACGATCGCACCCGAAGAAGGTCCCCACAAGACGGTTCGGCGGGTGCGCCGGAGGCGGCGGAGGACAGATACATCAAAAAGTGATCCGCCACCCGATCGACAGCGAGGGGCGGAGCCGGGGATCGGTCGACGCCGTCGGATCCACGTCCCGCCGCCCGGCGGAGCGTCGGACGACCTCGCTTCCGACCGCCCACCCCATGGACAGGCCGAAGAAGGTGTCCGACGCCCAGTGGGCGCCGTCCGCCATCCGGGCGAGCCCCACCACGACGGCCAGCGCGTGAAGGAGCGGCTCGCCCACCCCCAGGTCGAAGCGGCGGGTCCAGAAGGAGGTGCAGGCCACGAGATTGGCGGCGTGGCCACCCGGCAGCGAGCGGTAGTCCCAGTCGTCGAAGGTGAACGGCCGGAAGGCGTACGGTCCCCGCCCGCCCCCGGGGCGAAGCCGGCCGGGGATCCGCGCGAAGGTCGTGCGGGCCACGGTGGTCGCCACGTTCGCCGTCGCACACCCGAGGCCCGCTTCCCTGAGGGCCCCGTCGTCGGCCAGGTGCCCCGCCAGGTAGAGGAGGGCCGAGAGGGGAAGCATCAGGTGCGTCCGGCCGACGTCCTCGAGCGGCCGCCCCTCGCGGAAGGGCGCCGTGAGGCGGAGGGGAAGGGAGCGAGGATGATCCCGGATCCAGTCGTCGACCGCCCCGTCGAGGAAGCCGAGGACGAGCGTCCCCCCCGCGACGGTCGCCAGCGGAGCGAGATCGTCGGAGTCGATCCTCGCGGGACCCGACCAGACGTGGAAGAGGTCGTCCACAGCGTCGTCGAGATCGTCTCCGGCCGAGCGCTCCGTCTGGGCCGCCGCCGAGACCGCCGCCGAGACCGCCGCGGGGACCGCCACCGGGACCGCCATCCGGACCGCCGCGGGGACCGCCGACGGCGCCGCCGGCGCGGCCGTGAGGAAGAGGGCGGCGAGGAGCGCCGTGGAGGGTCCCCCCGGACCGGGCACACCGCCCCGCCGGAGGGAAGGGCGGGGGGCGATCATGGGGGACCTCCTCGTGGGGGTTCCGGAACTCCGCGGAGTGCAACAGGCGGGCCACCACGGGGTGCGGCCGGCCCAGAACCCGCGGGGTCTTCCGGAGTACCAGAAGGTGCCCGAGCCACACTCCGACGACTCCCCGAGACCCGTGCACCGATCCCTCGAGGCCGTCCTCTTCGACGCCGGGAACACCCTCGTCTTCGTGGATCCGGACCGGGTGCTGGCGATCTTCGCCGAGATGGGCGTCCCGACGACCCCGGAGAGCTTCCGCGAGGCCGAGTTCGCGGCGCGGGGCCACCTCGAGCGGGTGGTGGAGGAGGGCGCGGCCGGAACGGAGGAGCACGTGTGGCGTGAGTACTTCGTCACCCTCTTCCGGGAGTGCGGCGTGCCCGACGGGGTGGTGGAGGAGATCGGCGAGCGTATCCGGGCGGCCCACCGGGACGAGCACCTGTGGAGCCACGTCGCCGAGGATACCGGCCCCGCCCTCGAGCGGCTGCGCCGGGAGGGGTACCGCCTCGGTGTCGTCTCCAACGCCGACGGCCGGGTGGAGGCGCTCCTGACGCAGACCGGGCTCCACGAGCACTTCGAGTTCGTCCTCGACTCCCACGTGGTGGGGGTGGAGAAGCCGGACCCCCGGATCTTCCGTGCCGCCACCGACCGGCTGGGGGTCGAGCCGGGACGCTGCCTCTACGTGGGCGACCTCTACCAGGTGGACGTGGTCGGCGCGCGCGCGGCCGGGCTCCGGCCCCTCCTCCTCGACCCGTGGGAGCGGCTGGAGGTCGATGTGGAGACGATCCCGTCCGTGGCGCACCTGCCCGATTACCTGGAGGGTCCGGCGTGAACCCGGCCGACGTCGCGCGCCGGATGGAGACGATCCTGGCCGAATCCGGGATCCACGAGCTCCTCCGCTTCCTCGACGAGCGCACCTCCCACCGCTTCCCGGGAGTCTACCGCTTCGATCCGCCGATGCTACGGAACGTGCACCTCTTCGACCGCACGAATCCGGCACTCGAGGTCGGGAGGACCAGCCGCTCCGGGAGACCTGCTGTTCCCTCGCCGGCGCCACGGAAGTCCCCTTCGCGACCGGAGACGCGGCGGCAGACCCCCGGCTCGAAGAGCATCTCGCGCGCGAGGCGACGCTCTCCTACTGCGGGGTTCCCATCCGGAACGCGGAGGGAGAGCCGATCGGCACCCTCTGTCACTTCGACCTGGTGCCCCGGGACGTTCCCGACGCCGACATCCCGGTGCTCGAACGGGCGGCGGAGCTGATCGAGGAGGGCATCCGGGCGGAATTGCGCCCGGAACCCCGCTCTTCCGCCCGGGTTTACGGGTGCGGCCCCCGGGCGGGACGCCCGAGCTGCGCGAGCGTTTCGCACGATTCGCGGCGAGTCGCACGACCGAGGCGAGGCGCCGCCTCCGATCCCCGAAATCCGGACCGACATGCCCGACGGAGACCGAAAGATCCGTGTCCTGGTGGCGAAGCCCGGCCTCGACGGCCACGACCGGGGCGCCAAGGTGATCGCCAGCGCTTTCCGGGACGCCGGCTTCGAGGTGATCTACACGGGGCTGCACCAGACGCCCGAGATGATCGTGAGCGCCGCGCTCCAGGAGGACGTCGACGTCGTGGCGATGTCCATCCTCTCCGGGGCGCACATGACCCTCTTTCCCCGGGTCCGGGAGCTCCTCGACGCCGAGGGCGCCGACGACGTCCTGCTCACCGGGGGCGGGATCATTCCGGAGGAGGACATCGAGGCGCTGCAGGAGAGGGGCGTGGGGCGCCTCTTCGGCCCCGGTACTCCCACCTCCGAGGCCGTCTCCTACATCCGCGAGTCGATGGAGGAGCGCCGGGAGGAGCGGGTTTGACGGAGGGGGAATCCGCGCCCGGGGGATCTGCGCCGGGGGGAGCCGGACCCGGGGCCGCCGCCGCGCCGCCCGGTGAGCCGGAGCGCACGGAGGAGGCCGGGGCCGACGGCGGTCGCCTCGCCCGTCTCGCGTCCGAGCTGACCGAGCTGCGGGAGCGCATCCGGCAGGGCGGCGGCGAGAGGCGGATCCGGCGCCAGCACGAGCAGGGCAAGCTTACCGCAAGGGAGCGGGTGGAGCGCCTGCTGGACGACGGCGAGCCCTTCGTCGAGGTCGGGCTCCTCGTCGCGCACGATCGCTACGACGGCCAGGCGCCGGCGGCGGGGGTCGTGACCGGGCTCGGACGCATCCACGGCCGCGAGGTCGTCGTGGTCGCAAACGACGCCACGGTGAAGGCGGGCTCCTGGTGGCCGGAGACGATCACGAAGATCCTCCGGGCCCAGGAGATCGCGATGCGGTGCCGCGTCCCGATCCTCTACCTCGTGGACTCGGCGGGGGTGAACCTGCCGTACCAGGGCGGCGTCTTCCCGGGACAGTACGGGGCCGCCCGCATCTTCTACTACAACTCGGTCATGCGTCGCTACCTGGGAATCCCCCAGATCGCGGCGGTGATGGGGCCCTGCATCGCGGGCGGAGCCTACCTGCCGGCCCTCTCCGACGTCATCGTGATGGTCGAGGGCACCAGCTTCATGGGTCTCGGGGGCCCGAACCTGGTGAAGGGGGCCACGGGACAGACCGTCGACGCCGAGGAGCTGGGCGGCGCGGAGGTCCACACGACGGTGAGCGGGGTGGCCCATTACATGGAGCCGGACGACGAGGAGGCGCTCGGGAAGCTGCGAGAGCTGGTGCGGGAGCTGCCCTCGGATCTCGGCGGCCGTGACGTGGGGCGCGAGGCGGCCGAGCCGGGCCGACCCACGGAGGACCTCTACGAGATCCTGCCGGCCGACCACCGCCAGCCGTACGAGATGGCCGACGTCCTCGACTGCCTCCTGGACGGCGGCGACTTCGACGAGTTCCAGCCGGGCTACGCCGCCGAGATGATCTGCGGCACCGGCTTCCTCCGGGGGATCCCGGTCGGGATCATCGCGAACCGGCGGAGCATGGTGAAGGACCGGCGGAAGGGACCGCCCCGCTTCGGGGGCATCGTCTACACGGAGAGCGCCGAGAAGGTGGCGTACTTCATCGAGACGATGAACCGCCACCGCACGCCGATCCTCTTCGTGCAGGACGTGAGCGGCTTCATGGTGGGTCCGGACGCCGAGCACTCGGGCATCATCCGGGCGGGCGCGGCGTTCGTGGAGGCGATGGCTACGGCCACGGTGCCGAAGCTGGTGCTCACGGTGAACCACGCCTCCGGCGCCGGCTACTACGCGATGGCCGGCCAGGGCTTCGACCCCGACTTCATCCTCTCGCTCCCGACGGGACGGATGGGGGTGATGGAGGGCGAGAGCGCGGTGATGGCCCTCTTCAGCCGGCAGATCGAGGCGCTGAAGGAGGAGGGCAGGGTCCCCGACGAGGAGCTGGAGACGAAGATGGACGAGGTGCGGGCCGACTACGAGCGGCAGCTCGACGCCCGCTTCGCGGCGGCCCGCGGCTTCGTGGACGAGGTGGTGCTCCCCGACGAGCTCCGGGACGCGCTCGAGCTCCTGCTCCGAGCCTCGCTGAACAACCCGGGTCCGCACCTGGGCGCCTTCGCGCTCCCGGACTCGGTCGGCCACGCGCCGCGCGGAGCGGGCTCCGGCTTCCCTCCGGGGGGTCCTGCCGCCGGCGCGCGTCGCGCGACCCCTGCCCCCGACGCACCTCCGGAGGAGCCCCGTGGCTGACTCCGACCGCGTCGTGCGCATCGGCTCGGGCCAGGGCTTCTGGGGCGACGACCTGGAGGCGCCGGTCCGCCAGGTGGAGGGAGGCCCGCTCGACTACCTCATGATGGACTACCTCGCCGAGGTCACGATGTCCATCATGCAGAAGCAGCGCGCCCGGGATCCGTCGGCGGGCTTCGCGCGGGACTTCCCGCCCCTCATGGAGCGGATCTTCCCGACGTGCGTCGAGAAGGACGTCCGAGTGGTGACGAACGCCGGGGGCGTGAACCCGAGGGGGTGCGCGGAGGCCCTCCTGGAGGCGGGGCGGAAGGCCGGGGTGCCGGGCCGCACGAAGGTGGGGGTGGTCACCGGCGACGACCTGATGGAGCGGTTGGAGCGGCTGCTCGACGAGGGGCACGAGCTGGCGCACATGGAGACGGGCGAGCCCCTCTCCTCGGTGCTGGATCGGGTGGAGAGCGCGAACGTCTACATCGGAGCCCGGCCGATCGTCGAGGCCCTGGAGGGTGGTGCGCAGGTGGTCGTCACCGGCCGCTCCACGGACACGGCGCTGACCTACGCCCCCATGATCCACGAGTTCGGGTGGGGGTGGGACGCCTGGGACCGCATCGCCGCCGGGGTCGTGGCCGGCCACGTCAACGAGTGCGGCGCGCAGTGCACCGGGGGCAACTGCCTGATCGACTGGTGGGAGCTCGAGGGGATGGCCGAGGTCGGCTTCCCGGTCGTCGAGGCCCGTGCCGGGGGAGACTTCGTGGTCACGAAGCACGAGGGCACCGGGGGGCGCGTCACGGTGCCCACCGTCACCGAGCAGATCGTCTACGAGATGGGCGATCCCACCGACTACATCACGCCGGACGTGGTGGCCGACTTCACCTCCATCCGGCTGGCGCAGGAGGGCCCCGACCGGGTGCGGGTGCACGGGATCCGCGGAGGCCCGGCGACCGACTTCCTCAAGGTCAGCGTGGCGTACTCGGACGGGTGGAAGGCGGTCGGCACGCTGGTCTACGCATGGCCGGACGCGGCGGCGAAGGCCCGGAAGGCGGCGACGATCCTCCGCGAGCGACTCGACCGCCTGGGGCTCGTGTTCGACGAGGTGCGGACGGAGCTGGTCGGATGGGACGCGACGCACGGTCCGCTGGTGGGCGAGCCGCCGGCCGACCTTCCCGAGGTCGAGCTCCGCGTCGGCGTCCGGGGACCGGACCGGGCCGCGGTCGAGCGCTTCACACGTGAGGTCGCCCCCCTGGTCCTGACGGGCCCCCCCTCGGTCACCGGGTTCGGGGGCGGGCGGCCGCGGACCCAGCAGATCATGGCGTTCTGGCCCGCCCTGATCCGGAGGCAGGCGGTGGAGCCGCACCTCGACGTCCAGGTGCTCGACGTGGGAGCCGAGTGATGACGACGATCCAGCTCGTGGACCTGGCGCACGCCCGTTCGGGCGACAAGGGCGACACCGCCAACGTCGGCGTGATCGCCTACGATCCGGCCGACTACGACCTCCTGGTGGCCGAGCTCACCCCGGAGCGCGTGAAGGCGCACTTCGGCGAGATGGTGCGGGGCAGGGTGGAGCGCTTCGAGCTTCCGAACCTCCACGCCCTCAACTTCCTCCTCCACAACGCGCTCGGCGGGGGCGGAACGCGCTCGCTCATGACCGACGCCCAGGGCAAGGTCTTCAGCACCGCGCTGCTGCGCATGGAGATCGAGGTCCCGGACGAGGTGGCGGAACGGGCGCGGGGGCGCGGGCGCATGCCGTCCGGCGCCGGGGGCGGACGATGACCGACGTCCTCCTCCGGGAGCGCTCGGGCGAAGGGGTCCTCACCCTGATGCTGAACCGCCCGGAGAAGCGGAACGCCCTGAACGGCGCGCTGGTCGAGGCGCTGAAGCGCGCCTTCGAGGAGGCCGCCGGAGAGCCCGAGGTGCGCGTCGTCGCGCTCCGCGGGGCGGGCAGGGACTTCTGCTCCGGCGCCGACCTCGCGGAGCTCGAGCGGATCGCGGAGGCCGGCCCGGAGGAGAGCCTCGAGGACGCCCGCTCCCTGGGAGACCTCTACCTGACGATGCGGGACTTCCCGCGTCCCGTGGTCGCGGTCGTGCATGGGCGGGCGCTGGCGGGTGGATGCGGCCTCGCTACCGCCTGCGACCTGGTGCTCGCCCGCGAAGACGCCCGGCTCGGCTATCCCGAGGTGCACCTCGGCTTCGTGCCGGCCATGGTGATGGCGCTACTCCGCCGGAAGACGGGCGAGAGCCGGGCCTTCGAGCTGGTCGTGACCGGCGAGCGCATCGGGGCCGGCCGAGCCCAGGAGCTCGGGCTGGTGAACCGGGTCCTCCCGGAGGAAGCCTTCGAGGAGGGAGTCCATGCCTACCTCGCGGAGCTTGCGTCGCGGCCGCCTTCCGCCCTCACCTTCTCGAAGCGGCTCCTCTACGGTCTCGACGCCCTAGGGCTCGAGGACGGGATCCGCCGGGGCGCGGAGGTGAACGCCCTCGTCCGCCTCACCGAGACGTGCCGGGAAGGGGTGCGCCGCTTCCTGGAGCGGGATCGATCTTCCTGAGACGCGGGCACGACGGGGACGATCCGTATCTCGTCTGGAAGGTGCGGATCCTCGCGGCGGGTGCGGCGCTGGGAGTGGTGGGCATCGCCCTCGATCGACGCGTCGTCGTGTGGGCGGCGATCGCCGTGCTCGGCGTCGGGTTCGTGCTCGCGTTCCTGGGCCGGATGAACCGGGACGGCGAGTAGGGAGGGCCCGTTCGCCGACATCGGGTTCCGGATGCCGAAGACCGGCGGCACGGCTCGTGCTGCTCTGTTGAGTCTTTGCCCGAATCCCTGAAAGCGGTGAGAACGGGAGGTAATGGTCCTTGGAAAGGACGCCGAAGCGCGTGCTCATCATCGAGGACCATCCCGACACGCGCGACGTCTTCCGGACCATCCTCGAGCACCACGGCTACGAGGTCCGGGAGGCGGGGGACGGGGAGGAGGGACTCGAGAAGCTGAAAGGCGACCCACCGGATCTCGTGGTCCTCGACCTCGGGCTCCCGAAGATGGACGGATGGGAGGTGGCCCGGGAGGCGAGGAGCGATCCGGCGACCGCCTCCGTGCCGATCCTCCTGGTCACCGCCTACGCCGATCCCGAGGCGCAGCGGCGTGCCCGCTCGCTGGAGCTGGATACCTTCCTGCGGAAGCCGTTGAACCCGATGATCCTCGTTCGGACCGTGCAGGACCTGCTCCGGCCGACGGAGACGTAGCGAGGAACGGGGTCCGCGGCTTCGGGGGCCCTCCGCCGTCTTCCGGACGGATCCGGAGCCTCCGGCAGCCATCCTCCCGCCCCCGCGCCGGCTCCAGATTCGGGCGATGCCCGCGCCCGATCCGCCGCCCGAGCCACGCCCGTCCGACCCCGTTCTCCGGACGCTCGCCCGCTCCTTCGGCCACCCCTCCTTCCGGGCCGGCCAGGAGCCGCTCGTCCGGGCGGTCCTCGGGGGCCGCGACGGGCTCGGCATCCTGCCGACCGGGGGCGGGAAGAGCGTCTGCTACATGCTCCCGGCGCTCCTCCTGCCGGGACTCACGGTGGTGGCGAGCCCGCTGGTGTCGCTCATGCGCGACCAGCTCCGGCGGGCGCGGGAGGTCGGCCTGGAGGCGG
>CAYPDV010000082.1:0-11290 GCA_964409525.1 uncultured Gemmatimonadaceae bacterium | reverse complement strand
TAGACCGAGATCTCCCGCGACCCCGATCTGCTGCCCCTGGAGCCCCGAGTGGATCGGCGCCCCCGGCAGTGCCGCGATCACACCCGCGGCCAGGAGCCACTTTCCGGCCCGCAGACCGCTACGGGCCAGGCGCCCCCTTCGGGCCCGCCGCCCGCGCCGGGCCAGCCGCCCGGGGACACCCGTCCGGGCGGCACGCTTCACGTGATCGGGTCCACCGCGAGGACGGCGTTCCTGCTCCCGAAGCCGTCGCTCACGTACCGCTCCGCGTGGGGATCCGCGATCCAGACGGAATCGTCGACCTTGAAGGTGTAGGAGTGGACGCCCGCCACGACCGGGATCCTCGCGCTCCACCTCCCGTCACCGTCGTGATCGGCGAGCGGCTCGGGCCTCCAGTCGTTGAAGTCGCCGAGGACCGCCACCGAGCGCGCCTCCGGCGCCTCGAGCACGAACTCCACGTACACGATCCGGGGCTCGGGCTCGGCCTCCTCCGCCGGGCCGTCGGAGGCGACGGGCCCCACGGGCGGGGGCGAGGCGCCGTCTCCCGGGAGCAGCACGAGGGCGGCGACGAGCGCCCCCACCCCCAGGACCGCCGCAGGCGGGACCGGCACCGGACGGGGGCGCACCAGCCAACGGAGGAAACCGCCGAGGAGCTCCACGCCGCGGCCGGGAAGCTCCCTGACGCGGTCGGGCACCGTGCCGCGTTCGGACGGAAGCGACTCGACGACCCGCGTTCCCAGCCCGGCCGGCGCTCCTTCCGGTCCGATCTCGGCGAAGTCGGCGAGGAGCCGGTCCCAGGCCGCCGCCTCTTCCATCAGCTCCACGGGGAGCTCCTCGATCGTCAGCTCCCCGTCCAGGTAGCGGCGGAGTTCTTCTCTCATCGGTATACCTCCAGCAGTCGTTGCAGCTCTTCCCGGGCCCGGTGGACTCTCATCTTCAGAGCGGACACCGACGTCTCCAGGAGCTCGGCCATCTCCGGATAGGAGCGGCCGTCCACGTGCTTCAGGACGAACGCCTCCCTCTGCTCCGGCGAGAGCGCGGCGAGCGCGTCCTCGAGTGCGACCGACATCTCCCTCTTCTCCACGTTCCGGTGCGGATTCCCGCCGGCGGGAAACTCCCGCCCCATGCGCTCGAGGCTCCGCTCGTCCCTCCTCGGGTCCCGGAGGTGGTCGCGGCAGAGATTCGCGCAGATGCCGAACAGCCAGCTTCCCACCCGCTCGGGCTTCCGACACGACTCCAGCTTCCGGAAGCCCCGGACGAGGGTGGCCTGGACCAGGTCCGCGGCCACGTCGGGATCCCGGACCATCCGCGAAGCGTGCCGGTACAGGCGGTCCACGTTCCGCTCCACCAGCACGGCGAACGCGGATTCGTCGCCTCCGAGCACCCGCCGCACGACGTCCTCGTCGGAGACGTCCTCCTCGCGCCGCGCGGGCTCCTCCGGGGAAATCCCGGAGTCGTCCGGGCCGGACCGACCACCGGACCGCCGCTCGATCAGATCCTCCATCCGGCCGTCTCGGTCATCGACGCTCCCGTCCCTTCCGTGGACCGGGGCGCGGCCCCCGGCGCCTCCCGGACCCCTTTCGCACCCCTCCCGAGCACGTTTCGCACCCGGCGTCACCCCATAGACGTACGAGCCCCCCGGGGGGTCACATCCGAGCCGTTCAGGTTGGGGGCTGATCCGGGCCGTTCAGGTGGGGGCTCGCAGGCACGGTGCCGCCGTCTTCGGGAGGCGGCCGTGGTCGTTCAGCCGCCCGCCGTATTCGTTCAGCGGCCCTCCAGGTCCGTCCAGCGGAGGAGGTCCCGGAGAGGGCCGCGGCCGTCGTGATGCCACCAGGCGGGGGGGAAGGGGATCCGCTCGAAAGGCGCGATCCGCACCGCGCCGGCGGCGGCGAGCACCTCGGCCACGCTCCCGAGCCGGGCCCCGAGGCCCGCCACCCCGACGCTCTGGAGCCGGCCGCCCACGGCGCCGAGCGGCTCCGTGACGTCGAGCGCGCCGGCCACCGGTGTCACCCGCACCACCCGGTTGAGGCAGGAGGCGCGGAACGTCGGATCGGGATCGAGGATCACGGTCCAGGCGGCCCCTCCGCCCGAGCGGACCCGGACCCCCTCTCCGGCGGCTTCCCGCATCTCCTCGACGCCCCGGAGCTGGTGGAGCTCGGACGCCTCGCCGGGAAGGAGCGGTCCGCCCGGGAGCTCCCGCTCGAGCCCATCGAGCGCCCCGGCGAGAAGCTCGCACCAGCCGTCCGGATCGACCTCGCCTCCCTCCTCGACGTAGAGGACGTGGGGCGATACGCACCCCCGCTGATCGAAGAGCGCCACCGCCCGCGCCGCGGAAGCCGCGGCCCGCCCGGCACGGTCGGGGGTGAGCGCCTCCCGCCCCACCACTCCGACGCTGACCCGGTGCGGGTAGGCGACGAAGCGGGTGCCCACGGGCACGCGGCGGCGTAGCGAGCGGACCGTCTCGTCCGATCCGTAGGCGATCACGGCGTCCGCCTCCCGGAGCAGGTCGCCCTCGACGGGCCCCGAGCCGCCCGGCCAGTACACGACCGCCACCGCCCGCGCCAGCGCGGGGTCCTCCTCGGCGAGGCCGCGGGCCCAGAGCACGGGCAGGAGCACGTCGCCGAGCGCCGGCTTCGCCACCACTGCCGACTTCACCAGGAGGGAGCGGATCATCGAGGTGGTGCCCACCCCGGGCACGTTGCCCGCGGCGACGTGGAGCGACAGGGCCGGCCCCGTGGCGCGCACGCTGCGCCCCGTGTCCGCCGTGTCCGGCTCCGGCCGGAACCCGTCGAGGACGGCCGCGTCGCCGAGCTCGGCGGCGAGCAGCCGGAGAAGGCGCTCCTCGGTCCAGTCGGCGGCCATCCCGTCCAGCACGGCCAGGCTCATCGGCCCGGAGAGCCCGGCCGCCTCCGGCAGCCGACGGAGCGCCTCCTTCCGGAGCGGGTCGGCCGGATCGAGGAAGCGGCGGCCGACCCGTCCGAGCGTCCGGGCCAGCCCGGCGGCCGTGCGCTCCCGGAGCACTACCTCCCGCGCGCTGCGGAGGGCGCGGGACGCCCGGGCCGCCCACCCCTCCTCGAGCAGCGGAAGCCGCACCTCGGGCCCGCCCGGGATCGTCCGGCCCTCGCCTTCCGGCACGTCGTCCAGCCCCGGCGGAAGCCACCATCCGCGGAGGGGCTCGCCCGGCACGGTGCTCACGAGGAACGCTCCGCCCGCAGCAGGTCCTCCATCGCCAGCGAGCAGCCGCGGGGCTCGGCCCCGGCCGCCCGCCCCGGCACGCGGAAGCCGCCGGGGCCCGCCACGCCCAGATCCTCGGTGAGCACGGCGGCCACCGATCCCGCGTTGGCGAGATCGAGGTGACAGAGGAGCCCCTCCCCGCCCTCCGGCAGCGGCTCCAGCGTCGCCGGATCGAGGATCCGGGTCCGCACCCAGGGGGGGCCGACCAGCCATCGGTCGGCGGCGGGCACGGGGGCTCCCGGGGGTCCACGGACGTCGCCGCCGCCGGGAATGTCGACGTCCGCGGCGCCCCGCAGCACCGGCTCGTAGAACTGCGACAGGAGCTCGGTCATGCCGTACTCGTTCACCACGCGGCTCCGCGGAAGGCCGAGCCGCTCCTCGAGGAGATCGTGGAGCTCGTCCCGGGACACGGCCCGCGAGCGGCCCTTGAAGCCGCCCGTCTCCATGAGGCGCGTGCCCTCCGGAAGGGCGATGCGGGCGTCCCGTTCGACGAGCCCGTCCAGGAGGTGCACGAGTGCGAAGGCCGTGCCGGCGAGGAGGTGGGCCGATCCGTCTGCGGCCGCGTCCTCCAGCGCCTCGATGGCGGGGGCCACCGGAAGCTCGCCCTCGCGCGGAGCGACGAAGCGGGCCCGCTCCGGGGGCACGAGCTCGTCCCGCACCACGCCCATCATCCAGCTCAGCGAGGAGTCGGGCGCCGCCTCCGGCGGGGGGATCAGCGAGACGAGCGGGAGGCCCCCTCCGTCCGGGAGGCCCTCCCGGTCCGGAAGGAGGTGCGCTCGGAAGTTGGGCAGGAGGCTCTCGCGGTAGAGGCGGAGCGAGAGCACGTGGTGCTCGCCGCGGGCGGACGGTCCGCGGGTGGTGCCGCTGGTGCGGAAGGTCCGCTCCACGGAGTCCGGATCGCCCGCGACGAGGGGCAGGGCCTGGAACGCACGGGTGGGCACCGGGGGGATGTCCTCCCACCGCTCGATCCGCTCCGGATCGGCGCCCCGGCGGCGTGCGAAGGCGCGGTACGTCGGGTTGCGCTCCACCTGGTGGCGGAAGACCCGGAGCGCGAGCTCCCGGAAGACCTCCTCGCCGGGGTCGTGGTCCACCCCGCGGCGGAAGAGGCCGATCAGCTCGTCCCGGAGCGCCTCGAATCCGGGGTAGGGGGCCATCGATCGGGCTCGGCGGGGCCGCGGGGCGCCCCGGTCAGGAGGAGCGGCGGACCCGCCCCGGCTCCAGCCCCCCCGACTCGAGGATCTTCCGCCGGAGCCGCTCGCCTTCCTCCTCCAGGAACCGCTCGACTCCTTCCAGCGAATCCCGCACCCGCTCGTACTCGCCCGTGGGAAAGTCGTCGCCCTCGGCGTGCCGGAGCGCCCCCTCGAGCGTCTCCAGCTCGCGGTCGCACTTGGCCACCGCGCGGAGCAGGCGGGCGAGGGCCCGCCGGGCCTCCTTCTCGGCGCTTTCCGGTGCGGATGGGCTCATGGACCGAAGATGTCCGGATCCGGGGGGCGGGACAATGGGGCCGCACGCCTCCTCACAGGATCCCTGCGCCCCGGAGCGCGGCGAGAACCCCCCGCACGCCGAGGCCGGCAGCGACGAGCACGACGAGCCCGCCGAGGAGGTTCGCGGCCCACCCGTTCCTGCGCCCTCCCATCCACCGCCCGTCGTTGACCGCGACCAGGAGGAAGACGGCGACCGCCGGCAGGAGGACCCCGTTGGCGGCCTGTGCGAAGAGGATCGCCGGAACCGGCTGCACGCCGAGCGTGGCGAGCACGGCGCCGAAGAGGATCACGCCTCCCCACACCGCGCGCATCCTGGGCGAGCGGAGGTCGCGGCTCCAGCCGAGCGCGCCCGCCGTGGCGTACGCCGCCGCGAGGGGGGCGGTGACCGACGAGGTCATGCCCGCGGCGAAGAGGCCCACCCCGAAGAATCCGGCGGCCCAGCGGCCGAGCACGGGCTCGAGGGCGCGAGCCATCTCCGCGGCGGTGCTCACCTCGCCGCCGCCGGCGCCCGCGGCCGTGAGCAGGACCGCCATGCTCACCGCCCCGCCCAGCCCGATCGAGACCAGGAGGTCCATGCGGGCCCTGCCGAGGTCCTCCTCGCCCCGCCACCGCTCGCCCACGGCGGAGGCGTGCAGGAACAGGTTGTAGGGCACCACCGTGGTGCCCACCAGCGCCACCGTGGCCAGGAGCGCCCCCGACGGGACCCGGGGCACGAAGAGCCCCTCCAGGACCCCGTCGATGCCGGGGAGCACCACCGCCGCCGTGACCAGGAAGACCACGGACATCACCGTGACCAGGAGCGCCATCCCCCGCTCCACCACGCGGTAGCTTCCCGTCCAGAGGAGGAGCGCCGCGGCCCCGGCGATGACGGGCGCCCACACCCGCGCCGACACCCCGGTGAGGCCGGCCAGCCCGAGGCCGCCCCCCAGCAGGTTGCCGGTCTGGTACGCCGCGTTGCCGATCGCGACCGCGCCCACGACCAGGGCCACCGCACCCCAGCGCGCGGGGCCGGACGCCCACCGCCGCCGCACCGCCTCTCCGAGTCCGAGCCCGGTGACGACCCCCAGCCGGGCGGCCATCTCCTGGAGCACGATGGTCGCGACCGTCGAGAAGAGGAGCGCCCAGAGGAGCGCCGTGCCGAACGACGCCCCCGCCACCGAAGCCGTGGTGACCGTGCCCGGGCCGATGAAGGCCGCGGCGACGAGGAAGCCCGGCCCCCACCTCCCCCCACGGGGCGGCGGATCACCCGGGGAGGAGGTGCGGTACGGCTCGTGCGACTCCACGGAACGAAGCTCGGGCGCGGGGGGTCGAGCGGACGGACGCCGGCGGCCCGAAGCTACGGCGCTCCGGCTCGCCGAGTCCAACCCGAGGCTCGCCGGGCCCCGCGCCGTCGAAGCGGACCCGCACCACCGAATCCGAACCGGGACGACCCGCCATGCCCGATCCGCCCGACCGCCGCGAGCCCGACCACATCCACGACCTGGCCGTGGTCGGGGCGGGCCCGTGCGGCATTGCCGTGGGGGCGGCGGCGCGCCAGGCGGGCGTGGAGACGGTGCTCTTCGACCGGGGGTGCGTCACCTCCTCGCTGGTCGACTACCCGTACTACATGACCTTCTTCAGCACGAAGGAGCGGCTCGAGATCGCGGGGGTCCCGTTCACGATCCCCGAGCCGAGGCCGAGCCGCCGCCAGGCGCTCGTCTACTACCGGGAGGTGGTGGAGCACTTCGGGCTCGACGTGCGGCAGTACCGGGAGGTCGTCTCCGTCGAGGGCGAGCGGGGCGACTTCACGCTCCGCACCCGGAGCGACCGGGGCGAGGAGGGGGCGGTGCGCGCCCGCGCCGTCGCGCTCGCCACCGGGAGCTTCCACCGCCCCTGCCTGCTCGGGGTGCCGGGCGAGGAGCCCCCCCGGGTCCGGCACCGGTACCTCGAGCCGTACCCGTACCACGACCAGGACGTGCTCGTGGTCGGCGCCGGGAACTCGGCGGTCGAAGCCGCGCTCGAGCTCTTCCGCAACGGCGCGCGGGTGACCCTGGTCCACTTCGAGGACGACTTCGACCCGAGCGTGAAGGAGTGGGTCGTGCCCGACGTCCGGAACCGGGTCGAGAACGGGGAGATCCGCGTGTTCTGGCGGCACCGCGTGGTCGAGGTCCGACCTCGCGAGGTCCTGCTCCGGGCCGAGGAGGACGGGGGCGTGACCGCGGTCGAGAACGACTTCGTGCTCGCCCTCACCGGCTGGGAGGCCGAGCCGGAGCTGCTCGCCGGCGTGGGCGTCGAGATCGACCCGGAGAGCGGCGTGCCCGCCCACGATCCCGCCACCATGGAGACCGACGTGCCGGGGATCTACGTGGCCGGAGTCCTCGCGGCGGGCGATGATCCGAACCGGATCTTCATCGAGAACGGCCGCGGGCACGGTGCCGTGATCGTCCGGCACCTGCTGGAGCGGGAGATCTCCTGACGGGAGGGCCCCGCCGCGCTCCACGGCGCCTCGCCGCGCTCCGCCCGGGCGCCCTTCCCGTCAGTCGCCCCAGCCGGGTCCCAGCTCCCGCACCTCCGCCTCCGAGCCGTCGGGCGCCCCCACCCGCACCCGGCCTCCGGGCTCCACCTCCCGCCGCACGTAGCCGAGCGCGACCCCCTGACCGTAGCGGGGGCTCTCGGCCGCGCTGGTGACGCGGCCCACCTCCTTTCCCCCGTCGTCGTAGAGCTCCGTGCCCGGCGCGGGCGCCTTCGCCCGGCCCAGCAGGAGCCCGCGGAGGTGCCGGTTCACCCGGCCACGGTCGCGGATCCGGACGATCACCTCCTGGCCGGTGTAGCACCCCTTCCCGTGGTCGATCACGCGCTCGTGGATCCCGGCCTCGACCGGGATGGTGGAGTCGTCGAGGTCGGCGCCGTAGAGGGGACGCCCCGCCTCGATGCGGAGCGTCTCCCAGACGCCCCGCCCCGCCGGCCTGGCCCCGGCCCGCCGCACCGCCTCCCACGCCTCCTCGATCCGTTCGACCGGGCCGAGTACGTCCCACGCCGGCTCCGCCACCTCCGCGCTGCCGACGACGCGGAGCGCCCCCTCCGGATCGTCGCCGAGGCAAAAGACGTCTCCCGCGCCGGCCCCGCCGAGCGCGCCCGCGGGCAGATCCCCCGGTGGGCCCAGGACCTCGGCGAGGACGTCGACCGCGTCCGGCCCGACCACCGTGATCATCGCCGTGCCCTCCCGCTCCTCGACCGGGGCCAGGCGCGGGGGCAGGTAGGTGCGGAAGTGGGCGCGGAGCCCCTCCATCCCGGCGGCCGGGACGTCGAGCAGGAAGGACTCCTCGTCGCCCTCCTCCCACCACGGGAGCACCCGCAGGTCGGACACCGTCTTCCCCTTGGGTGTGAGCGCCGCCGACTCGGTGGCCCGGCCGGTGCGGACACCCTCGCCGGACGGCTGCAGGGGGTCCGGAAGGCTCCCGGTGAGCGTGCCGGCCAGCATCTGGCGCGGCGATCGGCCGCCGACGAGGAGCCTTCCCCGGTGCGAGCGGTCGAAGACGGCCGCCGATCCGGTGGCGGCCCCGTACTCGGCCGGCGGGTCTCCGTAGTGCCGCGGGACCTCCCACCCCTCGGCGCTGCCGAGCACCGCCCCGGCCTCCCGGTGTCGCTCCCGGAGCGGGAGCGTCCGGGGCCCCTCGTCCGCGCTCACGACGGGGCTCCCGGGGCCGGATCGTCGGCGTCCGGACCCCGCTCCAGCTCGCTCAGCAGCTCCCGTATCCGGGGGGCGTCGGCCGCGCGCGGCGCCCGATCGAGGTACTCGCGGAGCTGCCGGGACGCCTCCTCGGCGTGCCCGAGCCGCGCCAGGAAGACGCCCCGGTCCCGGATCTCGCCCGGGGCCCCCGGACGGAGCAGGAGGATCAGCTCCACCGCCCCGAGCGCCCGCCGGTCGTCGTGCACGTTCCGGTAGAGGCTCTTCAGATTGCCGAGGAGCCGGAGCAGCATCTCCCGCTTCGTGGCGGTCTCGAGGAACTCGTCCCGCACCCGGACCATGCCGCCGTAGACCCGGTCGAGCAGCTCCTGCGCCTCGTCGTCGAAGCGGATGCGGCCCCCGTCGAACGGGTCGATCAGGAGCCGGACCTCCTCGCCGGCGAACCGGACGAGGAAGTGACCCGGAAAGCCCACCCCCTCGAGCGGGAGCCCCAGGCGCCACCCGATCTCGAGCAGCACGATGCCGAGGGTCAGGGGGATCCCCGTGCGGCGGTCGAGGACGTCGTTGAGGAAGGAGTTCCGGGGATCGTAGTACGCCTCGGAGTTCCCGCTGAAGCCGTGGCGGCGGTAGAGGACGTCGATCAGCTCCTGGAGAAGGAGGAGCGGCGCGCCCTCCTGGCCGAGCCGGTCGCGCACCTCCTCGGCGAGCTGGTCGAGCCGGGCGCGGTAGCGCTCCACCGGAAGCTGGGGGTACTCCTCGCGCGCGACGAGGAGCGCGGCCCGGGCGAGGTCGATCTCCTCCTCGCTCCTCGAGACCTCCCGCGCCAGCTCGTGGCGGGCGGATTCCGCTGGGGCGCTCACCCCCGTGACCTCCTTGAAGTGCTTTCGGCCGGGATCCTCCCCCTCCTAGATTGACCCGTCCCGGACCCGGAGGGAGGAGATGATGCGTACACTGCTCGCCGTGCTGGTTTCCCTGACCGTCGCCGCCTGCGCGGGAGGCGACGACGACGACGCCGAGGACGCCCGTGCCGACGACGGCTCCGCCCCGGCCGCCGCCGACCGCTTCGACGATCCGGAGGTCCAGCGCGTCCACCGGATGATGATGGACACCCTGGCCCCCGGAAACGCCTGGGAGGAGGCCCGCTACATCCGCTTCGACTGGGTGGTCGACCGCGGCTCGGGCGAGCCGTCCCGCCGCTTCCACCGGTGGGACCGCTGGGAGGGCGACTACCGGCTCGAGTCGCCGACGCCCGAGGGAACCATGGTGGCCCTCTTCGACGTCGACCAGCCGGAGGCCGGCCGCGTCTGGATCGACGGCGCCGCAGTCGAGGGCGCGCGCGCCGACTCCCTGCTCGAGCGGGCGTACGGGGCGTTCATCAACGACACCTACTGGCTGCTCATGCCGTACAAGTGGACGGACCCCGGCGTCCACGCCACCTACGAGGGCGTGCGGACGGACGAGGAGGAGAACCGCTGGGAGGTGGTGCGGCTCACCTTCGACTCCGTCGGGCTCACGCCCCGCAACGAGTACCTCGCCTTCGTGAATCCGGAGACGGGGATCATGGAGCGGTGGCACCACTTCTCGGAGGAGGGAGCCGAGCCCCTCGTCGCGGACTGGACGGACTGGCGCCGGGCGGGGCCGATCCTGCTGGCCGAGCGGCGCCCGATCGCGGGCGGGCCGGCCGAGATCCGCTTCGAGAACGTGCAGGTGTCGCGGGAGGTGCCGGAGGGAGCGTTCGAGCCGCCCTCGACCGGCGGAACCGAAACCGGGACCGAAGCCGGAGCCGAACCCGACACCGGGAGCGACTCCGATGACTCCGGGAATCGCTGACCGGAGCCGCTGACCGGAGCCGCGGACCGGAGATCCCGAGCGGAGCCGCGGACCGCGAGCGACGTCGGGAAGGTGCGGCTCAGTCCTCGGTGCCCACCCCCACCTCCTCCTTCGCCTCGCGGCTCCGCCCCGGCCCCTCGGCCGCCACGTCGGAGGGCGGCCCCTGGGTGCGGCCCCGGGTGCCCGTCAGGGCGATCGCCACGACTTGGTCCAGGTCCTCGACCAGGTGGATCTTCAGGTCCTCGCGCACGTCGTCGGGCAGATCGTCGAGGTGCGACTCGTTGTCGGCGGGCAGGATGATCTCCCGGATCCCGGCCCGGCACGCCCCCAGCAGCTTCTCCTTCACGCCGCCGATCGGGAGTACGCGCCCGGTCAGCGTGAGCTCGCCGGTCATGGCGAGGTCCCGCCGCACCGGCCGGCCCGAGATCGCGGACACCAGCGAGGTGGCCATCGTGATGCCCGCCGAGGGGCCGTCCTTCGGGACCGCGCCCGCCGGCACGTGGATGTGGAACTCCTTCTCCTTGAAGTCGTGGGGGTGGATCCCGAGGCTCTCGGCGTTGCTCTTCGCGTAGGTGAGCGCGGCGCGCCCGGACTCCTTCATGACGTCGCCGAGCTGGCCGGTGAGGACGAGGTCGCCCTTGCCCGGCATGACGCTCGACTCCACGAAGATGATGTCGCCCCCCATGGGCGTGTACGTCATGCCGGTGGCGACGCCGACCCGATCCTGGGCGGCCATCGTCTCGGGGTGCACCCGGGGCCGGCCGAGCAGCTCCTGGACCTCGTCGGGCCCGACCTCCATGCCCTCGACCTCGTCGGCGGCGATCATCCGGGCCACCTTGCGCGCCACCTTGCCGAGCTCGCGCTCGAGCTGCCGGACCCCGGCCTCGCGGGTGTAGCGCCCGACGACGGACAGGATCGCCTCGTCGCTCACCTCCAGCTCGTCCTCCCGGAGCCCGTTCTCGCGTAGCTGGCGCGGCAGGAGGTAGCGCTTCGCGATCTCCAGCTTCTCGCGCTCGGTGTAGCCGGCGAAGGTCACCGTCTCCATCCGGTCGAGCAGGGGCGCCGGAATGCGGTCGCG
>CAYPDV010000081.1:9499-11747 GCA_964409525.1 uncultured Gemmatimonadaceae bacterium | reverse complement strand
GAGGCCGAGGAGCGGGACGACCTGTCCTACGGCCTCACCTGGCTCGCGATCATCGGCTCGATCTCGCCCCTGCTGGGGCTGATGGGCACCGTGATCGGCGTGATGAACGCCTTCCTGGGGATCACCCGCACCGGTTCGGCGAACATCGCGGCCGTGGCGCCGGGCATCGCCGAGGCGTTGATCACGACGGTGGTCGGCCTCGCCGTCGCGATCCCCGCCGTGATCGCCTACAACCACTTCACCACGCGGCTGAACCTGGTGAGCGGCGAGCTGGAGGGTTTCTCCAGCGAGTTCATCGGGACGCTGGCGAGGGAGGGGCGGGTCTGAGGTGCTCCGTTACTCCTCCCCGGCGGCCTCCGCCAGTTTCCGCACCGCCCATTCGTTCATCGACGTGTGCTCGCGCGCGGCCGCGACGGCCACGGCGCGGTGCACGGCGGGGTCGGTGCGGATGAGGATGTTGCCCGAGTACGGCTTTTCCGGGGCGATGCCCTTTTCGGCGCAGGCCTCGAGGTAATGATCCACCGCCCGACGCATCGACGCTTTCACCTCTTCGACCGAGCGTCCCTCGAAGTAGATCTCTCCCCGGATATCCACGACATGCCCGGCGAGCGCGTCGATGCTCGTGTCGTACTCGAACACACCGGTGTACCCCTTGTATTCGATCATCACCCCTACAGGTGGCCGGTAATGCGTAAGAAGCGTCGGACACGCTTCACGAGCCCCACTCCGCATTCTCGTCGCGGATGGGGCCGGTCCACCGTGAGGTGGTGCTCCTCGTCGACGAATAAGGTGACGATGGATCCGCTACCTTCGACCCGCGCGGCCCCGAGGTGTACCAGCAGATCCTCGACATCCATCCAGTGCGTCCCCGGGTTGAGGGACCGGATGTTCTGGAGCACCTTCCGGTGCTTACGCTTCATGCTTTCAATCCATGCTAGGATACACGGAATGTGCTGTCAAGAGATGATAGCATCCCCGCCGGGCGTGGCTATGGCACCTCGAGCCGCAGCGACCTGACCCATGCCCCGCCGACGTAGCGGCCGCGACGACCTCCCGGTCCGGGCGGAGATCAACATCACCAGCCTGGTGGACATCGCGTTCACGCTCCTGGTGATCTTCATCATCACCGCCCCGATCCTGCAGGGCGGGGTGGAGGTGGACGTGCCGCGGGCCGACGTCGCCACGGTGAGCGCCGAGGACGACCCCTTCTTCGTCACCGTCGACCGCGAGGGACGGATCTTCGTCGGCGAGACCGAGGTCGATCGGGAGGCGTTCCGGGACGACCTCCCGGCGCTGCTGGAGGCCGCCGACCGCGAGATGGTCTACATCCGGGGCGACTCGCTGGCCAACTGGGCGCCGCTCCTGGACGTGATCGCGACCGTGGCGCGCACGCCGGGCGTCCGCTTCGCGCTGGTGGGCGAGCCGCTGCCGCCGGAGCGGGATTGAGCGCCGACCGCGCCGCCCGCTCCCGCCCCGGGGCCGGATCCTTCCTCGTCTCGGTCGCGGCCCACGCGGCCGTGCTCGTCTTCATCGTGGGCGTCACGGTCGCGCCGGCGCGGCCCGTCGAGTACCAGGTCTTCGAGGTCGAGCTGGTCTCGGCGCCCGGCCGGGCCGAGCTGGACGAGCCGGTGCCCGAGGAGGAGCTGGTGGTGGAGACGCCCGACCCCGAGCCCCCCGCCGAGGAGACGCCGCCCCCCGTGGCCGAGGAGCGGGAGGAGCCCCCGCGCGAGCCCGAGCGGAGGCCCGAGCCCAGCCCCCGGGAGCCGGAGCCCGAGCCGGAGCGCGAGCAGCCGGGCGGGGCCAGCGAGGACGCCCGGGCCGAGACCGGAGAGGACCTCGACGTGCGCATCGAGGGGCTCCGGCGCGACTACCCGCAGTACTACGAGAACATCATCCGCCAGATCAACCGCTGCTTCCGCTGGCGGTCGGGCGGCCGGCACCGCACGGAGATCCGCTTCGTCATCCGCTCCGACGGGACCGTTTCCGACCTCGCGGTTGTAAGACCCTCCGGCAACGTCGAGTTCGACTACCAGGCCATGGGCGCGGTGGAGTGCGCGGGCCGTCCCGGACGGATCGGGCCGCTTCCCTCGGGTTATCCCTGGGACCGGCTGCCGATCACGTTCGAGTTCGAGCCGCCGCGTTGAGCGCACCGCGACCGGACGCCCGAGACCCCAGAGCTCCCAGACCCCCCAGCGCCCTCCCGAACCCCCGCCGGAGCCTCCGATCCTGATGCGCCTCCCGCTCTGCC
>CAYPDV010000081.1:0-9399 GCA_964409525.1 uncultured Gemmatimonadaceae bacterium | reverse complement strand
GCGCAGGAGCGGGACAGCATCCCCGGGGTCCGGCTGGGGCTCATGTACGAGAGCGAGTACCAGCCCACGCTCGCGGTGAAGCCCTTCTCGGCCCGCTCCGGCGCCAGCGACGTGGCGGGCCGGGTCGAGTCGATCCTGGCCCGCGACCTCGGTTACTCGGACCGCTTCCGCATGCTGGAGCGGCTCCCCTCCTCGCTCACGGGGGAGGCGGGCGTCGACTACTCGCTCTGGGACGATCTCGGCGTCGTCTGGCTGGTCTCGGGCGAGGTGGAGCCGGCGGAGGACGGCCGTCACCTGCTGGAGGTCGCCGTCCACGACGTCGTCTACGGCGAGGCCCGCGAGCGGGCGCGATTCCTCCTGCCGCCCGTGGACGATCCGGACTTCCGCATGGCCGTGCACGCCGTCTCCGACCGGGTGGTCGAGTGGGTCTTCGACGAGCCCGGGATGGCGGCCAGCCGCATCGTCTTCTCCCTGGGCCGGGGCGAGGGCTCCGAGCGCACCCAGGAGCTCTACGTGGTGGACTCGGACGGCGAGAACCTCCGGCGCCTCACGGACTTCGGCTCGATCACGCTCTCGCCCGCCTGGTCGCCCGACGGCGGCCGCGTCGCCTACACCTCGTTCAAGTCGGGCCAGGCGAGACTCTACGAGATGGAGGTGGCCACGGGCAGGGAGCGCGCGCTCGAGCCCGGCATCGGCGGCCAGCACTACACGCCGACGTACCACCCCTCGGGCGAGCGCATCGCCTTCTCCGTCACCGGCGAGCGGCGCACGGGGATCTTCGAGTGGAACGTGGAGCGGGGCTGCTGCCTCGCGAACCTCGCCGGCGGACGCTGGGACGACCTCTCGCCCACCTACTCGCCCCGGGGCAACCGCTTCGCCTTCAACTCGAACCGCCTCGGCACGGCGACGCCCCAGATCTACGTCGCGCCCACCGCGGGGGGCGACGCGGACCTCCTGTCGCCCTACGCATACGCCGCGGGCGGCTATTATACTTCCCCCGACTGGTCGCCGACCGGCGACCGGGTCGCCTTCCACGGCCGCGTCCGCCGGGGCCGCTACCAGATCCTGGTGGCCGACCTGGAGGACCGGGGGCGGCGCCTCCGGCAGCTCACCTGGGAGGGCAACAACGAGGACCCGAGCTGGGCCCCCGACGGGCGCCACCTGGTCTTCGTGGGAGAGCGCTCGGATGGCACCGGGCTGTACGTCGTGGACGGGGCCACCGGTCGGCTCCGCGCGCTCCTGACCGGGATGCGCGTGCGGGTGCCCGAATGGTCGGGCTCGCTCGCCCCCGACGGACTCGAAACCACCACCCGAACCAGGGAGAATCGATGACGCGCTCCACCATGGCCGCCTTCGGGCGGAGCAGCCTCCTTCCCGGCGTGCTCGCGCTGGCCGTGCTCGCGGCCGGGTGCCGGCGCGATCCGCCCCCGCCGCCCGAGCCCGCCGAGGAGACGGAGACGGAGGTGACCGACCAGGACGCCGACGCGCGCGCGGACAGCATCGCCGAGGCCGAGCGGAGGGCGGAGGAGGAGCGCCGTCGCGAGGCCGAGCGGCGGGAGCGGGAGCGGCGGAGCGCGGCGGCGGTCGAGGTGCTCCGGGAGCTGGTCTTCTTCGAGTACGACTCCTCCGAGCTCACGTCCGAGGCCGAGTCGCTGCTGCGCGAGAAGGTGGACATCCTGAGGGCCAGCCCGGGGGTGCGCCTGCGCCTCGAGGGGCACGCCGACGAGCGCGGCTCGACGGAGTACAACCTGGCGCTCGGAAACCGGCGCGCCCAGTCGGTGAAGGAGTTCTTCACGGCCTTCGGGGTCGAGCCCGACCGCCTGGTGACGCTCTCCTACGGAGAGGAGCGCCCGCTGGTGGACCGGAGCGACGAGTCCGCGTGGTCGCAGAACCGCCGGGTGGAGTTCGTCATCACGGACGGCCGGGACGAGGCACGCATGCCCGGCGGGGACCGGAGGTGAGCATGCGCCCCTCCCGCTGGCTCCCGCTCCTCGTGGCGCTGCCCCTGCTCGGGGCGGGGTGCGCCACGAAGTCCGACATCGAGGATCTCCGCACCCAGATCCGGGAGCGGGAGCAGAGCCAGGAACGCGAGCTCCAGCGGATCGCCGAGCGGCAGGAGGCGATCCAGGACAGCGTGAGCGCCCTCTCGGAGACCTTCTTCGAGATGCGCGGATCGCTCGGCCGCCAGATGGTCCAGGTCCTGGACCAGCTCGTCACGCTCCAGGAGCTGACGGGGCAGAGCCAGCGGAACCTTGCGGCGCTGCGCGACCGGATCGAGACGCAGCGGCGCATCCTCCCGCCCGAGGACGGGGAGGAGGGCCGCGACGGGCCGGGAGGGGCCGGCGCCCCCGACGACGACGGCGAGGACGGCCCCGGCGGGCCGGCCGGCCTCCAGGAGGGTGGGGGTGAGGCGCAGGAGCTCTACAACGTCGCCGTCTCCCAGTTCAACCGCGGCTCCTTCGCCACCGCCCGGCGCGCCTTCCAGCAGTTCCTCGAGGCGCACCCGAACCACCGGCTGGCCGCCGACGCCCACTTCTACCTGGCCGACATCCTGGTCCAGGAGGACAGGACCGAGGAGGCCGTCGAGGCCTTCGAGCGGATCCCCCAGCGCTTTCCGGCGTCGAGGCGTGTGCCCGAGGCGCTGTACCGCCTCGGCGTGCTGCACGTCGAGCTCGACCGCCCGGACGAGGCGCGCGACTTCTTCGAGCGGGTGGTGAACAGCTACCCCGAGGCCGGCGTGGCCTCGCTCGCGCGGGAGCGGCTCGAGGAGCTCCGGAGGTAGGAGGCGCCGGTGCGTTGTCCCGTCTGCGATTCCCAGGAGAACCGGGTGGTCGACACCCGGACCAGCCGGGAGGGCCGCGCCGTGCGCCGCCGCAGGGAGTGCGACTCGTGCAGCTCGCGCTTCACGACGTACGAGTACGTCGAGGAGCGGCCGATGCAGGTGCTGAAGCGGGACGGGAGCGCCGAGGAGTTCGACCGGACGAAGCTGCTCCGGAGCCTCCGGATCGCCTGCGCGAAGCGGCCCGTGACGCCGTCCGAGGTGGAGGCGATCGCCGACGAGATCGAGGACCGCCTGACCCGGGACGCGGGCCTCGAGGTGGAGAGCGCGCACATCGGCGAGCTGGTGATGGAGCGCCTGAAGCCGCTCGACCACGTGGCGTACGTCCGCTTCGCCTCGGTCTACAAGAACTTCCAGGACCTGGACGAGTTCCAGGAGTTCGTCCACGAGACGAACGCCCGCAGGGGCGTCGAGCTCCGGGCCGAGAACCAGGTGGAGCTCCCTTTCTAGATGGACCCGCCCCGCTCGTGGCGCACGCCCGACGGCCGGGGCGAGATGCCCTTCCTCGATCACCTCGAGGAGCTCCGCTGGCGGATCCTCTGGAGCCTGCTCGCGATCGGCGTGGCCACCGTGGTGGGGTGGGCGCTCGTCTACCACTTCGAGGTGGCGGAGCTGCTGCTGAGGCCGGCCCGGCCGTACCTGGGCGAGGGCGAGCGGCTCAAGTTCTTCTCGCCCGTCGACCCGTTCTTCCTCCTGCTCCGGCTCTCGCTCCTGACCGGGGTCGTCCTCGCATTTCCCGTGGTGGTCTACCACGTGTGGGCGTTCTTCGCGCCCGCGCTGGAGCGGCGGGAGCGGCGGATCATCATCCCCGCGCTCTATCTCGGCTTCGTCCTCTTCGCGGCGGGCGTGGCCCTGGCGTACTTCGTCGGGCTGCCGCTCACGCTGCCTTTCCTCATGGGCTTCCTCCCGGAGATCCTGGAGCAGAGCCTGGAGGTCAATCGCTACTTCTCCTTCGTGGTCCGGCTCCTGCTCGCCTTCGGGATCCTCTTCGAGCTGCCGGTGGTGATCATGATCCTGAGCGCGCTGGGGCTGGTGAGCCCCGGCTTCCTGCGCGAGAAGCGGCGCTACGCGTGGGTCGGGATCGCGATCGTGGCCAGCTTCCTGAGTCCGGGGGATGCCATCGTGGTCACGCTGCTCATGGTGCTGCCCCTCGCGCTCCTCTACGAGGTGAGCATCTTCCTGGCCGTGTGGGTGCACCCGGGATCGGGTGGATCGGACCCGGAGAAGGAGCCCTCGGCCGAGCCGCCGGAGGGCGCGGTGGAGGCGGGGCGGTGAGGCGGCCACCCGCTCCGCGAGCGGTGATCGGGCGCCCGACGGCGCGGTCCTCGGCCGGGCGCCTCTCGGTGGCGCGATCCGCGGTGATCGCCGGGGCCGCGGCCATGATCGCCCTGGCGGCCGCCCTGGTCCAGCCCGCCGGGCTCGCCGCGCAGGACCCGGAGCCGCCGCCCGACACCGTGCGGGCTGCCGCCGACACCGTCGAGGCCGCCGAGCCCCTCGCCGACACCGCCGACGCCCGGCCCGACACGGCCGAGACCCCCGCCGACACCCTCCGGGCCCGCGTCCGCGAGCGACTGGACCGGCTCGCCCGCTCGGCCCGCGAGGCGGACACGCTCCCGCCCGACACGGCCGCACAGGAGCGGGAGGGCGCGCCGAACGTGGAGTACCGCCCGCGCGCCCCCCAGGAGGCCGGCACCGACACCATCATGGAGCAGCTGCTCCAGCTCCCGGGCTACACCGTCACGCGCTACGAGGGGGTGCGGGCGCTCTACTCCGCGGACGACAACCGGTTGATCCTGATCGGGAGCGAGGAGGAGCTGGCCCGGGTGCGGCGCGAGGGCATCGAGCTCACCGCGGACTCGGCGATCGTCTACGACGAGGTGGCGGGCCGGATCCGCTCGATGGGCAATGCGGTCTTCCATCCACGCGAGGGCGAGCCGGTGTCGTCCCGGGTGCTCGTCTACGACATCGAGCAGGAGCGGGGATCGGCGATCGGCGCCCGGACCCGCTACCGCGAGACCGCCGAGTGGATCGTCACGGGCGACCTGACCTCGGTCACCGAGGACGTGGTGCACGGCCGGGACGCGCACTTCACCTCGTGCGACCTCGAGGTGCCCCACTACCACTTCCGCACGAACGAGCTGAAGGTCGTGGCCGACCGCGTGCTGGTGGCGCGGCCGGTCACGCTGTACTTCGCCGACGTCCCCGTCGCGTGGCTGCCCTTCATGGCCCAGAGCCTGGAGCGCGGACGCTCGAGCGGGCTCCTCACCCCGCGCTTCTCGCTGAACGACGTGGTGCGCGTGAACTCGAGCGCCCGCCGGCGGATCTCCAACCTCGGCTTCTACTGGGCCATGAGCGACTACATGGATTCGTGGCTGGCCGCCGACTGGTTCAGCGACGAGTTCGTCTCGCTCACGGGCAATATCCGCTTCCACTGGCTGCGGCAGTTCCTCCGGGGCCAGGCGACCTACCGGCAGTTCTGGCGCGCGGAGGGCGGCCGCGAGCTCGCTTTCAACACGAACGCCTCCTGGCAGGCGACCGAGCGGACCGACGTGCGGGTCAACGCCCGCTACGCCTCGAGCACGCAGTTCGTGCGGAGGAACTCCTTCGATCCGCGCGAGGCCACGCAGTCCATCAACTCCGAGGCGGGTGTCAACCACCGCTTCGACTGGGGCACGGTATCGCTCAACGCGAATCGGCGGGAGTTCCTCTCCGACGACCGGGTGGAGATGACCCTGCCGAGCCTGAACCTCTCGCTGCGGCCGATGTCCTTCTTCGAGGCGCCGGCCGGGAGCGCGAGCTGGTACAACAACCTCACCTGGTCCGGCTCGGGCAGCATCCGCCGCAATACCGTCGACCGCGCCCTGCAGGCGGACACCTTCCTCCTCGACCGCGCGGACCGGACGGACCTCCGGGCCAACGTGTCCTCCGGCTTCAACCTCGGGTTCCTCTCCTGGAGTCAGAGCCTCCAGTACGAGGAGGGGATCCTGGGCGAGGTGCCGTCGATCTTCTTCGAGCCCACCCCCTTCCCGCGGACGGTGCCCGCGCCGGTCACGGCGGAGGGTGCGGACCTGTCGCAGGCCCGGATCAACTGGTCCACGGGCGTGACCCTTCAGCGGCCGCTCGTCGGGACCACGTCGATCAGCCCCTCGATCAACCTCGGCGGCCAGCTCCTCAGGAGCGACACCATCCCGGACGCCGCCGATTGGGTGAGCGGGCCCACCCGCATCGACCTCCGCGCCACGCTCCGCTCCGACCTCTACGGCTTCTACGGGGGTGTGGGCCCGTTCGACGCCTTCCGGCACAAGCTCTCGCCGTCGCTCTCCTACAGCTACAGCCCCGCGGTGCAGCCGGACGAGCTCCAGGAGCGGGTCTTCGGCGTCTCGGAGGGCCGGGTCCGGAACACCCTCAGCCTCAGCCTGAACCAGACGATCGAGGCGAAGATGGAGGAGGAGGAGGTGGAGGAGGCCGAGGAGGCCCTCGAGGAGGAGGGCGGGCCCGAGACCCCCGCCCCACCGGTGCGCGGCGACGAGGCGCCTGGGCCGGATGCCGACGTGCCGGCGGAACCCGCGGAAGAGCCGGCGGGGCCGGACGAGGCCGCACCCGCGGATGCCGGGAAGGAGGCCGCCGCGGACGAGGCCGCCGGGGAGGGGGCCGCCGCGGACGAGGCCGCCGGGGAGGGGGCCGCCGCGGACGGTCCGGCGGCGGCGGGCGCGCGGGCGGCCGGGGAGGACGGGGAGGAGCTCCGGCGGCGGGAGTCGGGGGCGCGGCCCCTGACCCTGCTCGGCCTCCGGACCAGCGTGATCAGCTACGACTTCGAGCGGGCGGACACCGCGGGCTTCCTCCAGGGCTTCACCACGACGCGTCTCCGCAACCAGGTGAGCTCGGACTTCCTCCGGGGCCTCTCCTTCGAGTTCGAGCACGACCTCTTCGCCGACTCGACCGCCGATTCGGGACAGAGGTTCCGCTCCTTCGATCCGCACCTCTCGCAGCTGAACCTCTCGTTCTCGATCGGCTCCAGCTCGGCGATCTTCCGGATCCTCGACTTCCTCTACGATGCGGACGAGGGCCGGGCCGCCGCGCCCCCCGAGCAGGATCCCACCGAGAGGGACCAGGGAATGGACGAGACCCAGATCGTGCCCGGCGAGCGGGAGCGGGACCCCGGCGAGGAGTACGGTCCCGGGAGCCCCGGAGGGCGCGGCTGGAACATGAACGTCAGCTATTCGCTGCAGCGGCCGCGCGAGAGCTCGGGCGCGACCCGGAGAAGGGCGAGCCAGATGCTCGCGACGAATCTCTCGTTCACTCCGACCGAGAACTGGGACCTGAGCTGGCGCACCTCGTACGACCTCGAGGCGGGCCAGTTCAACGACCACATGGTCCGTCTGTCCCGGGACCTCCACCGCTGGCGGGCGAACTTCGACTTCCTCCAGTCGTCCAACGGCAACTGGAGCTTCCGCTTCGAGGTCTCCCTTCTCGACAACCGCGACCTCGAGCTCGACTACGAGCAGCGGAGCCTGGAGGGAGAGCGGATCCGCTGAGGCGAGGATCCGCCGGGGTCCGGCGTGGGTCGATCCCGTGCAGACGTCGGCGCGACCGTTCCTCCCGCCCGGCGCGACCGTTCCTCCCGCCCGGCGCGACCGTTCCTCCCGCCCGGCGCGACCGTTCCTCCCGCCCGGCCCCGACCGTCCCTCCCGCCCCCGCCGCGATGTCCTCCGGAGAGGACATGCAGCCTGCCCGAGAATCCCCCAAGTAATTGTAACGCAGGGACTTAGCTACTGGCACGAATCGTGCTACCACCCCGGTGAACCCCTGGATGCCGAGGAGGCACGATGCGAACGAGGAACGTGGCAGTGCTGGGACTTCTCCTGGCGCTGGCGGCGTGCGAGACGGCGACGGTCGCCGGACCCGGCGGTGGAGGGACCGGCCACGAGCCCGCCCCGCCCCGCGACCTGCAGGGGTGGTACTACGCGCACGTCGTGAACCTGAGCTGGGAGCTCGATCCGCGCTGGGACGGCGAGGCGTTCCGCGTCTACGGCAAGCGCCGCTCGGATGCGGACTTCTTCCTGATCGCCGAGGTGACGAGCTGCGGCGGCTCGGTGTGCACGTATCGGGACCTGAACGTCCTCTCCGGCGTCACCTACGAGTACTACGTGAGCGCCGTGAGCCCGTCGGGGGGCGTCGAGACGCCGTCCTCGCACCGGGTGGAGGTCTTCGTGCCCCAGCCGACGCCGCCCCCCGTGCCCCGCGGGCTGGAAGTGGTGGCGCTGGACGAGGCCGTCTTCCTGAAGTGGGACGCCCGGGCGCGTGAAGCGGACGATTTCTCGTTCTACCGGCTGTACCTGATCGACTCCGGGGGATCCCCGCTCCTGCTCGGTGAGACGGACTCGGAAGGATTCCTCGATCTGCTGGTGGCGAACGGCGAGCGCTACACGTACGCCGTGGCGGCCGTCGACGACCAGGGTCACGAGAGCGCGCGGTCCGATGTCGCGACCGGCACGCCGCGCCCGGACTTCCGGGGCGAGCTCGTCTACTCGCACCAGGACCGGCCGGAGCTGTCCGGGTTCCGCTTCCCGGTCTCGGAGGAGGAGGATCCGCGGGTGGATGGAGACGCCCCCGAGCGCGACTTCCGCATCGAGACGGATGCGGACGGCTGGTGGCTGGTGCCCGGTCCGGGCGCGGCGGTCCACGCCGAGCCCGTCTTCACGACCGCGCTCCGCTGCGGCCCGGCGGCCGACGCCGGCTGCACCGACGTGGCGGTCGCGCCCGCCTCCGGCTACACGACCCAGGACATGCCGCTGGACACCGAGTTCAGCTACGTGCTCCGGGTGCCCGGCGACGGCGGATCGGTGCACTACGGCGTGATCCGGGTCACCACGCTCGGCTTCGACCAGGAGGGCGACGCGCTCGCGATCTTCGACTGGGCCTTCCAGCTCGTGCCGGACGAGCGGAGCCTGGAGCCGGAGGGCGGTGAGGTGCCGGTGGCGAGATAGGGGGCGGGTGAGTGGCGGGTGCACGGCGGGTGCACGGCGGGTGCGCGGCGGGTGCGCGGCGGGTGCGCGGGGGGTCATGGCGGGTGCACGGCCGGTGCGCGGGGGGTGCGCGGCGGGTCATGGCGAGTGCGTAGCGAGTGCGGGGCGGGTCGTAGCGAGTGCGTAGCGAGTGCGGGACGGGTGAGATGCAAGCGCCGGGCGCGTAGCGAGTGAGCGGCGGGTGGGAAGAGGTGCGGAGCCCTGAGGCCGCGGTAGAGCCACGGCAAGGCCGCAAGGGGCCGGGGCCGGACGGCGCCGCGACGAGCGAGCGGGTCGCTGCGGTAAGGCCGCGCCCGGGGCCTCGCGATGGGCGAGCGGGTCGCCGAGCCCATCCGCGCCGCCGTCACCCACTCTCGGCCACTCCGCGCTGCCGTCACCCACTCTGCGGCCACTTCGCGCTGCGGTCCTCCGCGCTGCGGCCCTCCGCGCTGCGGCCACTAACGCTGCCGCCACTCCATCCCGGTCACCCCCTCAGCACCTCGATCGCGAAGCCGACGTCGAGCGGCTCGCCGTGCCAGTCCGGCGTCGCGGTCC
>CAYPDV010000080.1:0-12039 GCA_964409525.1 uncultured Gemmatimonadaceae bacterium | reverse complement strand
ACCTCTGCCGCCAGTACGGCGCCGAGGAGGCCCGGGAGATGGGGCTGGTGAACGAGGTCGTGCCCGTCGACGAGCTCGAGGCCGCCGGGTGGGAGTGGGCCCAGGAGATCCTGGACAAGAGCCCCCTGGCCATCCGGCTTCTCAAGAGCTCCTTCAACGCCGCCGTGGACGGCCAGGCGGGGCTCCAGGAGCTGGCCGGCAACGCCACCCTCCTCTTCTACATGACCGAGCAGGCCCAGGAGGCGAAGAACGCCTTCCTGGAGAAGCGGAAGCCGGAGTTCCGGAAGTTTCCGTGGCTCCCCTGGTAGGTCGTGGACGGGTGCTCCGCGCGCTGGTGGAGCCGCTTCCGCCGGAGCAGGCGCGGTGGAAGCCGTCGGAGGCGGAGTGGTCGGTGGTGGAGGTCGTGAGCCACCTCGCCGACGAGGAGGTGGAGGATTTCCGCCGACGGCTGGAGCTCACGCTGGAGCGCCCGGACGAGCCGTGGCCGCCGATCGATCCCGAGGGCTGGGTGACGGAGCGCGGATACGCCGCCCGGGATCCGGAATCCTCGCTCGCCCGGTTCCTGGAAGAGCGGAGGCGCTCGGTGGAGTGGCTCCGCGGGCTGGAGTCGCCCGAATGGGATCGCACGCACGACCACCCCCGGATGGGCCCTCTCCGTGCCGGCGATCTCCTCGCCTCCTGGCTCGCGCACGACCTCATCCACGTGCGCCAGATCACGCGGCTCCGCTTCCGCTGGATGGAGCGGGAGGTCCGGCCGTACGGGACCGGGTATGCCGGCACCTTCTGAGGCGGGCAGGGACCCGCCGCCGGAAGCTTCGGGCCCGCCGCCGGAACGTCCGGGCCCGCCGCCGGAACACCCCGACTCGCCGCCGGACAGACTGCGGATCTGGCTCCTCGCCGCGCGTCCGAAGACGCTCCCGGCCGCGGTGGCCCCCGTGGTGGTCGGCACCGGCTTCGCCGTCGGCCACGGGGTCTTCCGGTCGCTCCCGGCGCTTGCCGCGCTCGCGGGCGCCCTCCTGATCCAGGTCGCGACGAACCTCGCCAACGACTACTACGACTGGAAGAAGGGCTCGGACACGGCGGAGCGGATCGGCCCGACGCGGGTCACCCAGGCGGGGCTGATCCGGCCCGGGGCGGTCTTCCGGGGGATGCTCGTCACGCTCGCCCTCGCCGTCGCGGTGGGCGTCTACCTGGTCGCGGTGGGAGGGTGGCCGATCCTCGCCGTGGGGGTCCTGTCGCTGGTCTCGGCGGTGGCGTACACCGGCGGCCCGTATCCGCTCGCCTACCACGGTCTGGGCGATCCCTTCGTGCTCCTCTTCTTCGGGTGGGTCGCCGTGGGCGGGACGTACTGGGTGCAGGCGCTCCGGCTTCCGGCCGACCTCCTCTGGGCGGGCACGGGGGTGGGCGCGCTCGCCACGGCCATCCTGGTCGTGAACAACCTCCGCGACATCGACACGGACGCCGCGGCGGGCAAGCGCACCCTCGCCGTCCGGATCGGACGCCGCGGCACCCGGATCGAGTACGTGCTCCTGCTCCTTCTCGCGGCCTCGGTACCCGTGGCGGGAATCGCCCTGGCCGGCTGGCCGGAGTGGACGTTCCTGTCGCTGGCCGCATTCGCGGCCGCGGCCGATCCGCTCCGGAGGGTCCTCTCGGCGCCGAGCCCGGAAGATCTGATGCCGGCGCTCGGCGGCACGGCCCGTCTCGCCGTTCTCTACGGCTTCCTCCTCGGACTCGGGGCCGCTCTCGGATGAAGCGGGACCCCCTTTCCGCCGCGGCCGAACGGTGGCCGGACGCCCCGGCCGTGGACGTTCCGGGGGGCGAGCGACTGTCCTTCCGCGAGCTGGACGGGCTCGTGGGCTCCGGCGAGGAGGAGCTCGCCCGTTCGCCCGGCTCCGCCTCCGGCGGCGTGACGACCATGCGCCTGCCGCCGTCTCTCGACGCGATCCGGACCATCCACGCCGCGCTGCGCACCGGGACGCCGTTGCTTCCCCTCCACCCCGCCTGGACGGACGAGGAGGTCGGCGCCGCGGTCGGCTCGCTGACGGCGGCTCCGGGCTCGAAGGGCCTGGCCTCGGAAGGCCCGGGCCTCCCCTCCGGCGCCGCCTTCGTGCTCTGGACCTCCGGCACGTCCGGACGTGCCCGGGGGGTCGCGCTCTCGCTGGAGGGTCTGGAGGCGGTGGCCGAGGGCAGCCGCCGGCGTCTCGACCTCGGACCCGGCGACCGGTGGTACTGGGCGCTCTCGCCCGCCCACGTCGGCGGCCTCGCGCTCGTGCTCCGCGCGGCGTGGACGGGGGCCGCGGTGGTGCCGCTTCCCTCCTTCGACGCGGACCGATTCCTGGCGCTGGCCCGGGAGGGACGGATCACCCACGCGTCGCTCGTGCCGGTGATGCTCCGGAGGATCCTGGAAGCGGCGGGCGGAGGTTCCGCCCCGGAGCCGCTCCGCTGCCTCCTGGTGGGCGGCGCGGAGGCACCCCCCGCGCTGGTCCGCGCCGCCACCGACGCCGGCTGGCCGGTCGCGCTCACCTACGGCCTCACGGAGGCCTCCTCGCAGGTGGCGACCGCCCCCCCCGCCCGGGTCCGGGAGGAGCCCCGGACCGCGGGTCCCCCGCTTCCCGGCGTGGAGGTGCGCCTCGCCGAGGACGGCGAGATCCGTGTCCGGGGGCCCACCGTGGCCCTCGGCTACGTCGGCTCCGGGGAGCCGTTTCCGGTGGACGACGACGGCTGGCTCCGCACGGGAGACGTCGGCGAGTGGATCGAGCGGAAGGACAGCGGCGCGGGCCCGGACCGCCCCCTCCGGGAGCTTCGCGTGCTCGGGCGCCGCTCACGGCGGATCGTCACCGGGGGGGTGAACGTCGATCCGGCCGAGGTCGAGGCGGTGCTGGGATCGCATCCGACCGTGCGCGAGGCCGCCGTCGTCGGACTTCCCGACGCCGAGTGGGGCGAGCGGGTGGCGGCCCTGGTGGTCGCCGCCCGTGGTCCGGAGCCCGATCCCGACGAGCTCGGCCGCTTCGTCCGCTCCCGCCTCTCGGCGGCCAAGGTCCCCCGCAGCTTCGGGTTCGCCCCCTCGCTCCCGCGGAGCCCGAACGGGAAGGTGGACCTCGAAGCCGCACGGGTGCGGCTGGAATCCCCTTGATCCCGGCCGTCGCATCCATACCCTTGTCTCCGGCGTCCTCCGACCCCGCCCTTCCGACCGGAACCCAGCCCTCCGATCCCGTGACCCCACCATGAACTTCCTCGAAGAGCTCCGCTGGCGGGGCCTGGTCCACGACGCGACGGAGGGAGCGGAAGAGGCTCTCTCGGCCGGAGCGGTCACCGCCTACATCGGGTTCGATCCCTCCGCGTCCTCACTCCACGTCGGCTCGCTGCTCCCGATCATGGCGCTCGTCCACCTCCAGCGGGCGGGGCACCGCCCCGTCGCGCTCCTCGGCGGCGGCACCGGCCTGATCGGCGATCCCTCCGGGAAGACCGAGGAGCGCCGGCTCCTCTCGAAGGAGGAGGCGGCGGAGAACCAGGAGGGCATCCGGCGCCAGCTCGAGCACTTCCTCGATTTCGACGCCGCGGAGAACCCGGCGCGGATGGCGAACAACCTCGAGTGGCTCGGCACGCTGCCCGTCCTCGACTTCCTGCGCGAGGTGGGCAAGCACTTCAGCGTGAACGCGCTCCTCCGGAAGGAGTCGGTCCGCCGCCGCCTCGAGAACGAGGAGACGGGGATCAGCTACACCGAGTTCAGCTACCTCCTGCTCCAGGCGTACGACTTCCTGGCGCTCCACGACCGCCACGGCTGCACGTTCCAGCTGGGGGGCAGCGACCAGTGGGGGAACATCACGGCCGGCATCGACCTGATCCGGCGGGTGCGCGGGGCGAAGGCGCACGGGGTGGTGCTTCCGCTGGTGACGACCGCCTCCGGCGCGAAGTTCGGAAAGACGGAGGCCGGCACCGTGTGGCTCGATCCGACCCGCACGTCTCCCTACCGCTTCTACCAGTTCTGGCTGAACGTCGCCGACGACGAGGTGGTCCAGTACCTGCGCTACTTCACGCTGCTCGACCAGGGCGAGATCGACGCCCTCGAGGAGGAGGTCCGCGAGCGGCCATGGGCGAGGGAGGCCCAGCGCGCCCTGGGACGGGACGTCACCCGGCAGGTCCACGGCGAGGAGGGGCTGGAGGCCGCGCTGCGCGCCACCGAGGTCCTCTTCGGCGGCGGGGAGGTCGAGGGGCTCTCGACGGAGGAGGTCGAGGACATCTTCGCCGACGTGCCGTCGAGCACGGTGCCCCGCTCCGATCTGGAGGGCGAGGGGACCTCGATCGTGGCACTACTCGACCGGACCGGCGTCACCGCGTCGAGGGGCGAGGCCCGCCGCGCCATCGACCAGGGCGGGATCTACCTGAACAACCGGCGGGTGGAGGAGGGCGGCCGGGCCGTCACCACGGACGACGCGCTCGAGGGTACCTTCCTGGTGCTGAGGAAGGGGAAGAAGCGCTACCACCTGGTACGCCTCGAGTAGACACCGGATCCGGGGTCGGCCGGCACGACATCGGATGACCGTCCGGGTCCGCCGCCGCGATCCCGAGTGGATCAGCGCGGCACCACCGGTCCCAGATCCCAGCGGACCGTGAGGGCGGCTCCCCAGTCCATGCCCAGCTGAATGCCGTCGACGTCGTGGTGCACCGGCACGATCGCTTCCGCGGCGACCCGGAGGCCGTGCAGCAGCGACCGCTCGGGAAAGAAGACGTTCACGCCCACCGGCACGTCCCAGCGCATCCCTCCCTGGAAGAAGGGGATCATGGAGATGTCGAAGAGGCGTGGATCGATCGGATCGGTGAGATCCAGCTCGTCGACGCGCACGTTCTCCCACCAGCTCGAGGAGACTCCGAGCGAGGCGCTCAGGTAATCGTTCACGCGCGGGGCCATCCACAGCTTCCCCTCGAGGCGGTTGCCCAGGTTCCAGCCTCCCGTGGTCTGCCCCAGCCGGATCGTGGCGAGGGCCTGCAGGCCCACCGTTCCGACCTCGTTCATGGCGGTCAGGTTGACCCCGGGAAGGAAGTCCCACGTGCCGGAGCCGAGCTGCATGGCGAACGGGAGGATCGCCTCGCTCGGCGTGGGCAGCGGGTCCGCCTCGTCGAAGTCGGCGACCGGGAAGGAGAAGCCGGCGATGAGGTGCGAGCGGATGTCGCCCGCGCCCCAGAGTCCGATCAGCGCGAGGAGCGACGGATCGCCGAAACCGTCGGAGGTGGAGGCGAGCGTGCGGAGCTCCGCGCCGTCGTCTCCGTCGAGCAGGAAAAGCCGCTCCGCGTCGTTCTGGATCCAGGGGAGCCGGCCCACCAGCGTCACGTTCTCCGAGACTCCGAAGGCCACCTCGAGCTCGTGCACCTGGCGCGATCGGGTCAGCGGCACGACCGAGAAGAAGTCGATGACGTCCTCGGGCCGGAGCTCGAATCCACCGCCGAAGCCCTGCCGCTCTCCCTCGAAGCGGAGCCCCGCCATCTCGAGATGCACGAGCCGGTAGGCGACCGTGACGGCCCCCGCCGGCAGCACCGCGTCTCCCACCACCGAGGCGGGGGCGCGGGCGTCGGGCCGCTCCGGGTCCCAGACGAAGTCCTGCGCGTCCGCCGGCACGCCCCAGAGGGCGAGGGCGGCGCTCAGGGTGAGGCTGGTGGCGATGTTCGTGGCGAGGCGGCGCATGGCTCTCTCTCCCTCAGTGGGTCTTCTGCCAGCCCAGCGCGATGCTCCAGTCGCGGCTGAGCTGCGGTCCGTCGAGATCCTCGCGCACCGGGACGGTGGCCTCGAAGAGGAGGCGGTGCCCCGCCAGGATCCCGTCGGGGAAGTAGAGGTTGAACCCGAAGGGCACCTCCAGGCGGTCGCCGCCCTGGAACTGTGGATCGAAGGCGGGATCGGTGGTGGGGTCGGTCTCACGATCGAAGCCCTCCACTTCGTCCCACACCTCCCAGAGGAGCCCCAGCGAGGCGCTGATCCGCTCGGTGAAGGCGTAGGCGCCCCATCCCCGCGCGAGGAAGCGGTTGCCCAGCGTGAAGCCGGGGTCGGCGTCGTCCAGGCGGATCGTGCCGGCGAGCTGGCCGCCCACCGACGCGTCGGCGTTCTGCGCCAGGAGCGTCATCCCCGGCTCCAGGTCCCAGGTGCCCGATCCCGTGTGCATCTGGAAGGGCAGCCGAGCCCGATCCGGCGCGGCGAGTGGCGTCGGCCACGTCTTCTTCACCGAGCCGGTCGGCGCGGAGAGGTCGAGGTGGACGTGGAACCGGTACGGACCCTCCTCGACCAGGAGGAAGCGCGCGCCGGCCTCCACGTCGCCGAAGCCCTCCGACTCGATCACGAAGAAGTCGGTGGCGCTCACTTCCTCCATCCTCTTCTGCAGGTACGGCACCCGTGCCGCCAGCGTGAGGCGATCGGTGAGGCCGTAGAGCACCCCGAGCTCGTGGCTCCGGACGTTGCCGGCGAAGGGCGCGCTCCGGAAGGCGAACTCGTCGAGCGCGCGACCGGCGCTGATGGTGTCGGTCCCGATCCGCAGCTCGTCCAGGCTGGTGTAGGAATACCGGTACGAGAGGAGGTAGCGGCCTGCATCCAGGGTGAGCGCGTTCTCCACACCCGCCGGCGGATGCCCGTCGGGGCGGAGTGCGGTCCATGCCTCCAGATCCGGGGCGAGTGGGTCCACGTCCTGGGCGCCCGCCGGGGCGGTGGCGCCGAGGAACAGGAAGAGGGCGAGTGGCAGCGCGGTGCGTCGGGCCATCGCGGGTGCCTCCGAAGATGGGCGGCGGTGTCTTCCCGCCGCTCTCGGGCGGGAACCGCCCCTAAGATGGCTGCCCTCCCCCTGCATAAACAAGTGTTTTTTCCTTCCGCGGGTTTTGCTCGCGGGAAACGGCTCCTCCCGCCTATGTTCGAACACATGGAATCCGAGCAGAGCTCGCCCGGAGATCGGGCCTTGTCCAGCAACTCGCTGAGGGTGCGGCTTCCGCTCTACTTCGGCGTGCTCCTGATCGTGATGCTGGGCAGCTTCCTCTGGGCCGCCCACGAGGAGGTCGAGACCGCTTCCCGGCAGGCTGGGCACGACCGAGCGGGGGCGGCGGCCCGGCAGATCGCGAACATGCTCGCGGGTTCGGTGAGCTCGATGACCGAAGAGCTCGAGGAGGTGGCCGCCGAGCCCGCGCTGCGTGCACACCTCCGGGACCCGGATACCGGATCCCGGGAGGAGGCCCGCCGGCTCCTCGAGCCGTTCGCCGACCTGCCGTTCCGTCGGATCGAGGCCTGGAGCGCGGACGGCTCGCTCCTGCTGGACGTGGAGGGTGCGATCTCCGCCGACTCGCTGCCGGCCCCGGCGGGCGGGCCCCCCACCGAGGCGGGGGTCGGCGACCTCCGCCCACTCGGCTCGGACGCCAGCTCCTACGACGTCGTGGTGGAGGTCAGGGACGGCCCCGGTCCGAACGCTCCCCTGCTCGGCCATCTCCGTCGTTCGGCCCGCATGTCCTCGGGATCGGCCGATGCGGTTCGCGGGCTGGTCGGGAGCGGCGCCTCCCTGCGGGTCGGCACCATGGAGGGAGGGCTCTGGTCGAATCTGAGCACGAACGTGGATCCACCGCCCCTGGCTTCGTTGACGGACGGAGGCGCGGAGGAGGATCCGACCGCGGCCGGCGCCGGCGACCGCGGAGAGGCCCGCTGGACCGGCGCGGTCGCACCGGTGGCGGGGACCCCGTGGCTGGTCTGGGTCGGCTTTCCCGCAGCCGTGGTGGCGGCGCCGGCCCAGGCCTTCCTCGGTCGCATGATCTCCCTCGCGCTCCTCTTCATAGCCGGCGGCGCGGCGCTGGCCGCCCTCCTCGGGGTCCGGCTCACCCGGCCGCTCCACGAGCTCGCCCGGGGCGCCGAGAAGATCGCGGCCGGCGACTACAGCCGGCGGGTTCGCACCGGCCGCGCGGACGAGATCGGTCGCCTCGCGGTCGCATTCAACACCATGATCGACCGCATCGAGGACGCGCACGGCGCGCTACGCGAAAGCCACGAGCAGACGCACTTTGCGCTGGCCGCGGCCCGGATCGGCGTCTGGGAGTCCGACCTGGAGGCGGACCGGATGACCTGCTCGGAGAGCATGGAGCTGGTGCTGGGGCTTCCCGAGGACCTGCTCCCCTGCACGAGGGGTGACTTCCTGGAGCGGGTGTATCCCGCCGACCGCGAGTCGGTGCGGAGAGTCCTGGAAGGGCGCGGAACCGAGGACGGGGTGTTCGATTTCGAGTTTCGCGCGGTCGACGTGGAGGGCTCGATCCGCTGGATCGAGGGGAAGGGGCGGAAGAAGCTCGACGCCGGCGGTCGGCCGATCTCGGTGCTCGCCGTGGTGGGCGACGTGACCGAACGCCGGCGGCTGGAGTCGCAGCTTCGGCAGGCACAGAAGATGGAGGCCATCGGGCAGCTCGCCGGCGGCGTCGCGCACGATTTCAACAACCTCCTCACCTCCATCGTCGGCCACGGCAGCCTGGTCCTCGACGGGCTCGACGAGGGCGACCAGGCGAGGGAGGACGTGATCGAGATCCTGAAGGCGGGCGAGAGCGGTGCGCGGCTCACCCGGCAGCTCCTCGCCTTCAGCCGTCGTCAGGTCATGCAACCGGAGGTGGTCTCGGTCGCTTCCGTGGTCCGGAGCACGGAGAAGCTCCTCCGGCGCCTGATCGGCGAGGACATCGAGTTCGCGACCGAGATCGCCCCCGCGCTCGACGACGTGAAGGTCGATCCCGGCTTCCTGGAGCAGGTGCTCATGAACCTGGTCGTGAACGCCCGGGACGCGATGCCGGGAGGCGGCCGGCTCACGATCGCCGCCCGCAACGTCCGCCTCATCGAGACCTTCGCGGGCGATCACGGAAGCGCACCCCCCGGCGATTACGTCGTGATCACCGTGATCGATACGGGCACGGGCATGGACGACGAGACGCGGATCCACCTCTTCGAGCCGTTCTTCACGACCAAGGGGCCGGGCAAGGGGACGGGGCTCGGGCTCGCGACCGTCTTCGGCATCGTGAAGCAGAGCGGCGGGCACATCTTCGTACACAGCGAGGCGGGCCACGGGACGTCGTTCGAGATCTACCTGCCGGCCGAGCGCATGGGTGATTCGAGCCGGCGTCCGGACGCATCCCCGGACGCGACGGTCCGACACGGCGCCCCGAGGACGGCGGAAGGATGAGCGCCGTGGAGGGCTGAGCCGTGCACGTCCTCGTCGTGAACCCCGGCCGGATCCCGGTGACCGCCTACGGCGGCACGGAGCGGGTGATCTGGTACCTGGGAAAGGAGCTGGCGGGCCTCGGCCACCGGGTCACCTACCTGGTGGCCGCGGGCTCCTCGTCGGACTTCGCCGACGTCCTCGTCTTCGACCCGGCCGCTTCGCTCACGAGCCAGGTTCCCGACGACGTGGACGTGGTCCACCTCACCGTCGAGCCCGAGGGCGAGGTCGGGAAGCCCTACATCGTGAACATCCAGGGAAACCGCAACGACTTCACCGAGTTCGACCTCAACACGGTGTTCGTCTCCAGGAGCCACGCCGCCCGCTACGGCTCCGGCTCCTTCGTCTACAACGGCCTCGATTGGGAGGACTACGGCGATCCGGCGCTCGACGGGGAGAGGGAGTACTTCCACTTCCTGGGAAACGCGGCGTGGCGCGTGAAGAACGTGAAGGGCGCCATCGACGTGGTCCGCTCCGTCGAGGGGGGGACGCTCCGCGTGCTCGGAGGCCGCCGGCTGAATTTCCGCATGGGCTTCCGCTTCACGCTGAGCCCGAGGGTGCGATTCCACGGAATGGTCGGAGGGGAGGAGAAGCTCTCGCTGCTCCGGGGCTCGAAGGGGCTGGTCTTTCCCGTGCGCTGGCACGAGCCGTTCGGCCTGGCCGTCACCGAGAGCCTCTACTTCGGCTGCCCCGTCCTGGGCACCCCGTACGGCTCCCTGCCCGAGCTGGTGCCCCCCGACGTGGGCTTCCTCTCGAACGACAGGGAGGAGCTGGCCGAGGCCGCCCGGGACATCGACCGGTATTCCCGTGGCCGCTGCCACGACTGGGTCCGGGTCCACTTCGGCTCCAGGACGATGGCCGAGGCGTACCTGGAGCGGTACGAGGCCGTCCTGAACGGCGAGACGCTGAACGACTCGCCTCCCCGGCTGGTGGAGAAGCAGGAGGAGAAGTTCCTGGAGTGGCGCTGAGGGAGACGGGCGCTCCCGAGGCCCGGCCGCGGCGTTTCAGCTGAAAGGTCTCTCTGCCGGCGCTCCCCCCCGGCCTCGTGGTCCACACGCTGGCGGTCCGTCCGGCAGAATCCGGGGCTCGCGCTTTCCCGGGAGGAGCGGAGCGGGTGGCGCGGCGGCCGTAGCGCGTACGTCCGCCGGCTCGGTCCCCTCCCGGTTCAGATCCCGAATCCGGCGACCAGCGCCGTCGCATTCCCCCGCACCTCCCCGCACAGCTCGTTCACCTCCGCACGCACCGCCTTCGCCTTCCCCCCCTCGAGGTATCCGCTCTCCAGATACCATCCGCGGTGGGCCTCGATGGTGTGCAGCGCGTAGAGCCGCGCGAGCCGGTCCAGCGGCTCCCGGACGGCTTCCGGCGCCCCCTCCACCCCCCGCCGGAACGCCTCCAGCACCTCCCGCTCGACGTGCGCCAGCGCCAGGGTGATCAGGTGGTCCTGGGTGGCGTTCAGGGCGTCGAAGGTGTCCTCGCCCCGGTCGATCAGGGTCTTGAGGCGACGGGCCACGGAGCCGAGCAGGCGCTCCTCCCGGTAGCGGAAGGCGGCGGTGTGCCACCCGGAGTCCCTCAGGTGCTCGGGGTCGGTGTTCCGGGTGGTGACGGGGTTCAGCTCCGTGATCCGGGTGCCCGCGCGCTCGGCGACGTACCGGACCACGTCCCAGATCCGGAGATCCCCCATCTCCTCGCGGTAGCGGCTGAGCAGGCCCTTCGCCACGAGCTGGAGCAGGACCGGGTTCGCCCCCTCGAAGGTCGTGAAGACGTCGGTGTCGGCCTTCAGGCGGCCGAGCCCGGCGCTCGCGGCGTAGCCGGATCCGCCCATCGCCTCGCGGCACGCCTGGAGGGTGTCCACGGTGTGCCAGGAGGCGTACGCCTTGAGGCCGGCGGCGAGCCCCTCCAGCCGTCTCGCCTCCTGCTTCGCCCGATCGTGTGGCGCTTCCCCGTTCCGCGTCCGCTTCCCGTACGCCTCCACGAGCTCGCGCACGGCGAAGTGGACGCCGTAGGTGGTGGCCAGGCGGGGCAGGAGCAGCCGCTGGTGGGCCAGGTAGTCGAGGACGGGCACCTCGGCGCCCCCGGCGGGACCGAACTGGCGACGGCGCTCGCCGTGGCGCACCGCGACCGCGAGCCCGGTCTTGGCGGCGCTCACCGAGGCCGCGGCGATGCTGATCCGCCCCGCGACCAGCGTGCCGAGCATGGTGAAGAAGCGCTTCGTGTCGCCCGGGATCGGACTCTCGTAGACCCCCTCGGGGCTCACCGACGCGAAGCGGTCGAGCAGGTTCTCCCTCGGGATCCGGACGCCGTCGAAGCGGATCGATCCGTTGTCGACGCCGTTCAGGCCCACCTTCAGACCCATGTCGGCGATCTCCACGCCGGGCAGCACCGCGCCCACGCCGCTCCGGATCGGCACGAGGAAGGCGTGCACGCCGTGCTCCTCGCCCCCGGTCCGGAGCTGCGCGAAGACGGTGGCCAGCCGACCGTGGAGCGCGGCGTTCCCGATCCAGACCTTCCGGGCCGAGTCCGTCGGCGTATCGATCACGAACTCCCCGGCCTTCGCGTCGTAGGTGGCCGTCGTCTCGAGCTCGCGCACGTTCGAGCCGTGGCCCGCCTCGGTCATCGCGTAGCAGCCGGGCAGCTCGGCGCTCGCCACCCGCCGGAGGTACGCTTCGTGGTGCTTCCGGGTGCCGAGCTGGAGGATGCTCCCTCCGAAGAGCCCGAAGTGGACCCCGTACTCGACCAGCAGGCTCAGGTCGCCGAAGGCGAGGGTCTCGAAGGCGGCGAGGGCCGCGGCCGGGTCGCCCCCTCCTCCGTGGGCGCGCGGGAAGCCGAGCCCGCC
>CAYPDV010000079.1:0-12048 GCA_964409525.1 uncultured Gemmatimonadaceae bacterium | reverse complement strand
CGGTACCACTCCCCCCCGTTGCGCACGATGTGTGGCACGGCGGCGAGGGTCTCGACGTTGTTGACGGTCGTGGGCATTCCGAAGACGCCCCGGGCCGCCGGGAAGGGCGGCTTCACCCGGGGCAGGCCCCGCCGCCCCTCCAGGGAGTTCATGAGCCCCGTCTCCTCGCCGCAGATGTAGGCTCCCGCCCCCACGTGGAGGGTCACGTCGAGACGGGTGCCGGAGCCCATCGCGTCCTCGCCGCAGATCCCGGCCTCGTACGCCTCCTCGACCGCCTTCGCCAGGACCTGCGTGGCTTCGAAGAACTCGCCCCTGAGATAGATGTAGCAGTGCTCCGAGCGGATCGCCCAGGCGCCGATCAGGCAGCCCTCGAGGAGCTGGTGCGGATCCCAGCGGATCAGCTCCCGGTCCTTGAACGTGCCCGGCTCCGACTCGTCCGCGTTGCAGAGGAGGTAGTGGGGCCGCTCCTCGTCCTTCTCCTTCGGCATGAAGCTCCACTTCACCGCGGTGGGAAAGCCGGCGCCCCCGCGCCCCCGGAGCCCGGACTCCTTCACCGTCTCGATCACCTCGTCCGGCCCCGTCTCCAGCGCCTTCTCCAGCGCCTCGTAGCCGCCGCGCGAGCGGTAGACCTCGAGCCGCCGGGCCTCGGGATCGCCGAGGTTGCCGGAGATGAACTGCACCTCGGAGGGGTGGGAGTAGGGATAGCCCATCAGCGCTCCTCCCCGCCGTCGGGCTCGGGCTCGTCGCGCGCCGCCGGCTCGTCGCCCGGTCGGATCGTCTCCTCGCCCCGCCGTCCGACCGGATCCCGCCCCGGCACGCCCTTCGACTCCTCCCGGAGCCGGGCGAGGATCCCCGGAACGTCTTCCGGCGCCACGCTCTCGTAGTACCGCGAGTTGATCTGGACGCAGGTGGCGAATCCGCAGGCGGCCAGGCACTCCACCTCGACCACGGTGAACTCGCCGTCCTCGCTGATCTCGCCCGGCTCGGTGCCGGTGTGCTCGAGGAAGGCCCGGAGCACCTCGTCCGCCCCGCAGAGCGAGCAGGAGATGTTCGTGCACACCTGGATCAGGTGCCGGCCCACCGGCGCCTTGTTGTACATCGTGTAGAAGGTCGCCACCCCCCGGACGTACGCCTCCGGCAGGCCGAGGAGCTCGCCGACCCGGTCCATGGTGGCCGGCGAGACGTGGCCCCGGACCTCCTCGGCGAGGTTCAGCACCGGAAGCAGGGCCGCCCTCCGGTAGGGGTAGCGCTCGAGGATCTTCTCGAAGCGGCTCCGGTAGGGCCCCTCGAAGAGGGTGGCGTCGGGATCCCGCTCCACCTTCATGTACGGGTAGCTCGCGGCCGTGGACGGGTGCGCGCCCTCCAGCGGGCGGACTCCCACGTACTCGTCGCCCCGCACGTCGGCCTCGTCGAGGAGGTACTCGCCGGTGTTGCCGGCCCACCCCGGGTTCCGGAACGGAGCCTTCGGGGTCGGTCCGCCGCGGGACCCGCTGCCGCCGCCCGCACGCCGGCCCGCCTCGCCGACTCCGTCCTCGCCGGCTCCGCCCCTCTCGATCCGCCCCTCGGACTCGCTCACCGGTCGATCTCTCCCAGGACGATGTCGAGGCTGGCGTTGATCATGATGAGGTCGGCGATCAGGTGCCCCTCCACCAGCTTCGGCAGCACGGAGAGGTTCACGAAGGACGGGGGCCGGATCCGCCAGCGTACGGGCTTGCTTCCGCCGTCGCTCACCACGTACATGCCGAGCTCTCCCTTCGAGCCCTCGACCGCGAAGTAGCAGTCGCCCTCCGGGACCTGGATCCCCTCCATGATCAGCTTGAAGTGGTGGATCATGGACTCCATGTCGTTCATGGCGTCCGTCTTGGTCGGGAGCGTCACCCGGTGGTCGTCCACGTCGATCGGCCCTTCGGGGAGCCGGTCGAGCGCCTGGTGGAGGATCCGGACGCTCTGACGCATCTCCTCCATGCGCACCAGGTAGCGGTCGTAGCAGTCGCCGTGCTCGCCGACCGGCACCTCGAAATCGTACGTCTCGTAGTCGTAGTACGGACTGTCCTTCCGGAGGTCGAGAGCGACCCCGGTGGCCCTGAGGTTCGGACCCGTGAAGCCGTGATTGATCGCCTCCTCGGCCGAGATCACGCCCACGTCCTGCGTGCGGCCGAGATGGATGGCGTTCGTGGTGAGGAGCTGGTCGATCTCGTCGAGCGTCTTCGGGAACTGCTCGATGAAGGAGCGGACTCCCTCGTCCCATCCTTCGGGGATGTCGGCCATCATCCCGCCCACCCGGGTGGCCGAGGTGGTGATCCGCGCCCCGCAGAGCGACTCGTGGAGCTCGTAGATCTTCTCCCGCTGCTGGAAGGCGTAGAGGAAGGGTGTGAACGCCCCTACGTCGATCGCCCAGGTGCCCAGCCAGAGGAGGTGGCTGAAGATCCGGTCCAGCTCCATGCAGATGACGCGCACCACCTTGCACCGCTCGGTGACCTCCAGCCCCATCAGCTTCTCGACCGCCATCACGTAGGCGCAGTTGTAGATGAGCGGCGCCAGGTAGTCCATCCGGTCCGAGAGGGTGACGATCTGGTTCCAGGACCGGTATTCGCCGAGCTTCTCGAAGGAGGAGTGCAGATATCCGATGTGGGGGATGCAGCGGACGACCGTCTCTCCGTCGAGCTCGCACACCAGCCGGAGCACGCCGTGGGTGGCGGGGTGCTGCGGGCCGATGTTGATCAGCATGTGCTCGTCGCCGATCTCGGGCTCCGGGAGGTCGACGGGGGCCGTCGCCCCGTAGGCGGGCTGGAAGTCCACCCCCGTCTCCGGGTTCCGGCCGACCGTGTACTCCACCGTCCGGCGGCTCACGTCTCCTCCTCGTCCGCGGCGGAGCCGCCTCCGTCCGCCCCCCTTCCGGGACCGGTCTCACCCTCCTCATCGGCTTCCGCCGGAGCCCGGACCCCGGGCGAGGCCTTCCCCCCTCCCTTCCCCCGCATGCTGCGACGGCGGGCCGCTTCGTCGTCCTCGTCGGCCACCCGCCCCTCGGTGCGCCCGTGAGGACGCTTCTGGAACCCGTCCGGCTCCTCCGTCGGCGCCTCGCCCGGCACCGGCCCCCCTCGCCCCTCCGGAAGCTCGGGGCGGCCCTCCGGAGCTCCGCTGGCCATCCGGGGATCGCCGCCGATCCGGAGCTCGTCGGGAATGTAGTGGTCGTGGGGGTCCTGGCTCAGCGCCCGACGGGTCTGCTCGGCGCGGGAGAAGCGGCCGCGGAGCGGGAAGTCCTTCCGGAGAGGGTGGCCCTCCGCGTAGTTCTCCGGCATGAGGATCCGCCGGAGATCCGGATGGTCGCGGAATTCGACGCCGAACATGTCGTAGACCTCCCGCTCCAGCCAGTCCGCGGTGTTCCAGAGCCCCGTCACCGAGTCGATCTCGAGGTCGTCGAGGGGCAGCGGGCACTTGATCCTGAGCGCCCGCCGATGCGCGATCGACCAGAGCATGTAGACCACCAGGATCGGGCGTCCTCCTCCGTAATCCACCGCCGTCACGTCCCGGAGCAGGTCGAAGTCGTGCTCCGGCGTCTCCTTCAGCCATCCGAGCACCTCGACGATCCGATCCGGGTCGACGTGGACGACGTGCTCGTCGCCCGCCTGCACCTCGTGGCGCAGGACCGCCTCTCCGAAGCGCTCCCGGAGCGCCTCGACGGACGGGTGACCGGCCTCCCCCGCCGCCACGGCACGCCCGCTCGCGGCCGCTTCGTCGACGGAGGCCTCCGGACCCCGGGCCACGGCGTCGAAGTCGTCCGGTCCCCCGCTCACGGCATCCGGTCCTCGGGTCGCTCCGCCGCGTCGGTGTGGACGAGGCCGCCGACCCGGTTCTGCCGCGTCGAGTTGCCGAACGGCCCGCTGAGCGCGGCGACCTCCTCGGCCGAGGCGCGGGCGATCCCGGCTTCCTCCGGATCCTCTCGCCGGAGCTCGTCCGAGCGGGCGAGAGACTCGCCCCGGACCTTCTCCTGGATCATCATCAGCCCGTAGATCAGCCCCTCGGGACGGGGCGGGCAGCCCGGCACGTAGACGTCGACCGGCATGATCGTGTCGATCCCCTGCACCATCGAGTAGACGTCGAAGACGCCCCCCGAGCTCGCGCACGCCCCCATCGAGACGCACCACTTCGGCTGCGGCATCTGGTCCCAGATCCTGCGGAGGACGGGCGCCAGCTTGTACGGCACCCTCCCGGCGCAGATGAAGACGTCGGCCTGCCGCGGGCTGAAGGCCATCCGCTCCATCCCGAAGCGGGCGAGATCGAAGTCGGACGCCGCCGACGCCATCATCTCGATCGCGCAGCACGCGGTTCCGAACGGCATGGGCCAGAGCGAGTTGCGCCGGGCCCAGTTCACCACCGCGTCCAGCTTGGTGGTCAGGAAGGTGGGGCTCCCGGCACCGAAGACCCCACCGGGACGGGAGGAGGTCCCCCCGCCGGGAAGGCGGACGCCGGACGGCGCTCCGGTCTCGTTCACTCCCATTCCAGACCTCCCTTCTTCCACTCGTAGGCGAGACCGACGGTCAGCACGATCACGAAGAGGAACACCGCCACGAACGCTCCCCAGCCGAGCTCCCGCATCTCCACGGCCCAGGGGATCAGGAACACCGCTTCCAGGTCGAAGACGATGAAGCTGATCGCGACCATGTAGAACTTGACCGGGAACCGCTCACGCGTGTCACCGAGAGGGATCATCCCCGACTCGTACGGCATCTCCTTCTGGGGGGTGGGCCGCCGCGGGGAGACGAGGTGCGAGAGGGCCACCATTCCCACCGCATTCACGACCGAGAGGCCGAAGAGGAGGAGGAGTGGAGCGTACGCTCCCGACATACTCGGAGCCGCCTTTCCCGGCACGCCGGCACCGGCCCCGTGGACCGCCTTCGGCGCTTGTGAAATCGTTCACGAACTCGACGCCGAAATGTATCCGGAGCGGTCCGCTTTGGCAATTTGCCCGGCCGCGCCCGGGCCCCCTAACTTGGCCGGCCATACCCGTCCGCCGGAGCCCCGTTCCGGGCTCGGCGGCTCTGCGCTACACGTGCCCCCATCGCCTCCGAGGCCGTACGGGATGACGATCAAGAGTGACCGCTGGATCCGTGCCATGGTGGAGGAAGGCGGCATGATCGAGCCGTTCGAGCCGGACCAGGTCCGCACCGGCACGATCTCCTACGGCCTCTCCTCGTTCGGCTACGACATCCGGGTGGCCCCGGAGTTCAAGGTCTTCACCAACGTGCACAACGTGGTGGTGGACCCGAAGAACTTCGACCCCCGCTCCTTCGTCGACGTGCGGGAGTCGGAGTGCGTGATCCCCCCGAACTCCTTCGCCCTGGCCCGGACGGAGGAGTACTTCCGGATCCCGCGCGACGTCCTGGCGATCTGCGTCGGGAAGAGCACGTACGCGAGGTGCGGCATCGTCGTCAACGTGACGCCGCTGGAGCCGTCGTGGTGCGGCTACCTGACGCTGGAGATCTCCAACACGACGCCACTGCCGGCGAAGATCTACGCCGGAGAGGGCATCGCCCAGCTCCTCTTCTTCCAGGGAGACGAGGAGCCCGAGACGGTCTACGCCGACCGGAAGGGGAAGTACCAGGACCAGAAGGGCGTGACGCTGCCGAAGCTGTAGAAGACCGTAGGGCCTACTCCTCGCTCCCGCGTCGGCGCCTCTGGGGCACACCCTTCCGCACCTCCTCCAGGAGGATCTCGTAGACGAGCACCTGGTCCGGAGGGATCCGGTTGCCACGGCCGATTCCGGCGAACGCGAGCTGCGGTGGAAGCACCAGTCGCCGGAGGCCGCCTTCGCGCATCCCCTGGACGCCGATCTCCCAGCCCGCCAGGACCTCTCCGGCGGAGATGACGAATACGGTGGGCTCACCCTCGTCGATCGTGTTTCTCAGGAGATTGCCGATCGGGAGGTACTCCCGGAAGCGGATGGTGACCGTGTCGCCCCGCGCGGCCTCCGTGCCCGTGCCCTCGCGCACGTCGTCCCAGTAGAGCCCGTCCAGATCGAAGTTCATCTGCTCGATATCGACGCCCAGGCTCTCGTCGTAGAAGACGTCGGCGGGGTGGGTGTACCCGTAGCCGGAGACGCACCCGGCGACGAGCACGGCGGCCCCCACGCCCAGCACTGCCAGCCGTAGCCGCCGCCCCGGAGCGCCAGGCTCCCTCCTCCGGTCAGCGCGCCGCATCGTCGCCTCCCTGCCCCCCGTGTACCACACGTCCTCCGACGATCGTGATGAGCACCCGCGCCTCCCTGATCTCCATGGCTTCGATCTCGAACGGATTGCGGTCCAGTACCACCAGGTCCGCCACCATCCCGGGCGCGACGCGCCCCTTCCACTCGTCCTCCCCCGCGGCCCGGGCGTTGTTCACCGTATACGCGCGAAGGGCCGTCTCGATGTCCACCCGCTCCTCGGGAAACCATCCTTCGCCGGGCTCGCCTTCGAGCGTGCGGCGGTTCACCGCGGCATACATGCCGAGTAGTGGATCGGAAGGATACCACGAGGCGTTCGTACCGGGCCAGTCGCTGCCGAACGAGAGGAGCACCCCCGCGTCCTGCAGGGTGCGGAAGGCGTAGGCCCAGCGAGCCCGCTCGCCGATCCGCTCCTCCATCCACCGCATGTCGTCGATCGCGTGGTACGGCTGCACCTCGGCCACGACTCCGAGACGAGCCATCCGGCGCGCCACCTCCGGTCCGCGGAGCACCTGCGCGTGGATCACCCGGAAGCGGCGCTCCCGCTCGGGTCCCTCTTCGATCACCTGCTCGAACATCGAGAGGAGCGTGTCGATCGCCTGATCGCCGATGGCGTGCACCTCGGGCTCGAACCCGAGCGAGTCGGCCCGCCGGAGGAGGGCGAGCATGCCGGGCGGCTCCTCCATCATCGTCCGCCACCGACCGTGCTCGCCGGAGGTCCGGTACGGCTCGTAGAAGCGGGCGGAGGAGTTGCCCATGATCCCGTCGACGAAGCCCTTGAGCCCCCCGATCCGGAGCCAGCGGTCGCCGAAGCCCGGGGGGATACCGAGCTCGGCGAGGGCGTCCACCCGGTCCAGCGTCGGCCGGGCGTAGACCCGCACGGTCAGCTCGTCCCGCCCGCGGAGGTCCTGGAAGGTGCGGAGCATCTCGGGGCCGGTGATGTCGTGGATCGTGGTGACCCCGTGCGAGGCGAGCCGCTCGAGGGCGGCGAGCGCCTCGACCCGACGCTGCTCCGGCCCCTTCGGCGGGATCACGGCCCGGACCCGGGCGGCGGCCTCCGCCGAGAGCCGGCCGGTGGGGCGTCCCGCCTCGCACTCCACCCCTTCCGTGCCGCAGCCGAGACCCGCCGCGTCCAGCGCCCTCGCGTTGGCGAGGTACTCCGAGCCGTCCCACCTGGAGAGGAGCACCGGGTGCCCGGGAGCGGCCGCCTCGACGAGCGCGCGGTCGGGCCGGAACGGCTCCGCCGGCTGTCCCGAATCCGCGCCTCCCGCCGAGCCCCGCCCCCACGCCTCGTAGGCGCCCCAGTCGCCGCCGACGATCCAGGAGCCGTCCGGGAGCCGCCCCGCCGCCTCCCGGACGCGTCCGGCGAGCGACTCGCCGTCGGCCACGTCGAGGAGGTTGACCCCCACCAGGAGCGCGCCCGCGCGTTCGAAGTGGGTGTGGTTGTCGATGAACCCGGGAGCGGCGAACCGGCCCTCGAGCTGGACGACCCGTGTCTCCGGGCCACGCAGGTGGGAGACCTCGTCCACGGTGCCGGTGGCGACGATCCATCCGTCCCGCACCGCGACCCCCTCCACCCAGGGGAGGGCGTCGTCGCCGGTCCAGACCCTGCCTCCGGTGAGGAGGAGATCGGCCGGAGCGGGACCGGAGCGAGCCGCCGTCGCCGCCGACGGCTCGGACTGGGCCTCCGCGGGCACCGTGAGGACGCCGAGAAGGAGGGCGCACGCGAGGGAGCGGAGGATCGCCGTCATCGGTCCAGGATCGAGAGAGGGTCGGGGGCGCGGAGAGGGTGGCCGTTGTCTCCGGCGCCGGAGCGCCTCAGACTAACCGGGCAGCTCGGAGGCGGGCAACGCCTGCTCCGGGCCGATCTTCCACGCACCGCTCACCCGATCCCCCGATCGATGCGACGGCTCACCGGCTCCCCCGCGGCGCTCCTCCGATCCACCCCCCTCCTCCTCCTCGCCGCACTGACGGCGGCCTCCGCGCTCGTGGGAGCGGCGCCCCGGCTCCAGGCGCAGGAGGTGGTCGCGGACTCGCTCGTCCGGCGCTGGATCGAAGCGGCGGGCGGGATGGAGAACTACCACCGGATGCAGAGCGCGAGCTTCACCCTGGTGACGGAGCTCTACGACCCCGGGTCCGGGCGGCTCCGCCGCGCGCGTCCGCGGTACGTCCGCATCGCCCGCCTCCCGAGCGGCGAGGCGGCCCGTATCGAGCGGTGGGAGGGTGAGGACTTCATCGTCCAGGTCTTCGACGGCGAGGAGGCCCGCGCGTGGACGAACGGCGAGCCGCTCGGCCCGGGCGAGAAGGACTTCGAAGAGACCCGCTACGTCGCGGGTGACGTCTTCTACTGGGTCAGCCTGCCCTGGAAGCTCGAGGACCCCGGAGTCCGGCTCCACTACGAGGGCCGTGACGACGAAGGCCGGAAGGTGGTCGCGGTCACCTTCGGCCCCGACGTGGGAGATCACCAGGATCGGTGGTACTACCTCTTCGAGGACGGCCGGAGCTGGCCGGTGGAGATCGGCTACGTCGAGGAGGGGCGGGAGGATATCAACCGCACCTTCTGGCGCGACATCCGGAGCGTGGACGGCTACGTCTTCGCCGGCGAGCGGGTGCACATCGACGGGGAGGGACGGGTGGTGAAGATCCTCCGGACGAGGGATTTCGAGCTGAACCCGGAGATCGACGAGGAGGTCTTCAGGGAGCGGTAGGACTACCGCGCCACGCCCGCGGAACGGCCGTCCCGGACGTGGACCACGCCCCCCTTCATCACGAAGTCCACCTCCTCGATCCGGCTCACGTCGGAGAGGGGATCCCCGCGCACGGCGACCACGTCGGCGTGCGCACCGGGAGCCAGCACACCCACCTCACCCGCGAGCCCGAGGAGATCGGCCGCGGCGCTCGTCCCGGCGACGATCGCCTGCATCGGGGTCATTCCGTGCTCGACCATGAGCGTGAACTCCCGCCCGTTCTCGCCGTGCGGGCTCACCCCCGAGTCGGTGCCGAGCGCGACCGGCACGCCCCCCTCCACCGCCATCCGGAAGGAGCGGCGCATCACGGGAGCGATGTAGAGCGCCTTCTCGGCGATGTTCGGGGGAAGCTCCGGCGCCAGCCGCTCGACCGCCTCGGCGGCCATGAGGGTCGGCACGAGGTAGGTGCCCCGCTCCCGCATCATGCGCACCGCCTCGTCGTCCAGGATCGAGCCGTGCTCGATCGAGTGCACTCCCGCGCGCACGGCGGCCTTGATCCCCTCGTTCCCGTGGGCGTGCGCGGCCACTCGACGCTCGACCATCTCGGCGGCCTCGACCACGGCGCGCATCTCCTCGTCGGTGTACTGCTGCACGCCCACCGAGTCCGTCGGGCTGAGCACCCCGCCCGTCGCGCAGATCTTGATCACGTCCGCGCCGTAGCGGTGATTCCGCCGCACCGCCCGGGTGACCCCGTCGACCCCGTCGGCGACGCCGAGGGCGGCGTCCTCCGGAAAGACGCCGAAGGCGTAGCCCGCCAGCTCGTCGCAGTGCCCTCCGGTGATGCCGAAGGAGGGTCCGGACGCCAGGATCCGCGGCCCGGGGATGAGGCCCTCGGCCACCGCGTCGCGGAGCGCGATGTCGGTGAACTGCGGTGAGCCGAGATTGCGGACCGTGGTGAAGCCCGCCTCGAGCGTCCGGCGGGCGTACGCCGCACCGTGGAGGGCGTGCGCCGCCATCGACTCGGTCACGCCGGCGTGCCGCCACCGGGGGTCGTCCAGGACGGGGCCGGTGAGATGGACGTGGGTGTCGATGAATCCCGGCAGGACCGTATGGGCGGAGAGGTCGATCTCCCGCGCATCGGCCGGCACCCGCACGTCGGTTCCGACCTGCTCGATGCGGCCGTCCCGGATCAGGATCACGGCGTCGGTGACCGGCTCCGCCCCGGTCCCGTCGATCAGCGTGCCCGCGCGGATGGCGACGACCTCCTGGGCGCGGAGCGCGGTGGACAGCCCCATCGGACCCCCCGGGCTCGGGATGGCCGGGACCGAGAGAAGGGCGGCCGCCGCGGCGGGGAGGATCGCGGACCGGGTCCGGAGCGCGCGGGCCAGGATCTCGCGCGCACGAGAGACGCGCGCAGCGCGGTCCCGGAGGCGCGTGGCGACACGTGCGACGAGGCGCGTGAGAGGCGGGACGCCCATGGAAGGAGATCCGGTTCGAGGGGGTGGATCGAGCTCGGCTCCGCGCGGATCTCAGCTCTCGCCGAGGCCCTCTCCTTCCGCCTCGATCGAGGAGGCCGCGGAGGCGCGGATGAGGTCGCGATTGAGCTCGGCGATGTAGTCGACGCTGATTCCCTTCGGGCACGCGATCTCGCACGCCCCGTGATTCGTGCAGTTGCCGAAGCCCTCGACGTCGTGTGCGCGCACCATGCGGAGCACCCGCTCCTCCCGCTCCGGCTGCCCCTGCGGAAGCAGGCCGAGGTGCGCCACCTTCGAGGCCGTGAAGAGCATCGCCGACGCATTGGGGCACGCCGCCACGCAGGCGCCGCACCCGATGCAGACCGCCGCGTCGAAGGCGCGGTCGGCGTGGTGCTTCTTCACGGGAATCGCGTTCGCGTCGGGCACGCTGCCGGTCCGGACGGAGACGTAGCCGCCCGACTCGATGATCCGGTCGAAGGCGCTGCGATCGACCACCAGGTCGCGGATCACGGGAAACGAGGTCGCGCGCCACGGCTCGATCCAGATCTCGTCGCCGTCGGAGAACTCCCGCATGTGGAGCTGACAGGCGGCGGTGAGGCTCCGGGGGCCGTGGGGCACCCCGTTGATCATCATTCCGCACGAGCCGCAGATGCCTTCGCGGCAGTCGTGGTCGAAGGCGATCGGCTCGTCGCCCTCCCGGATCAGCCGCTCGTTCACCACGTCGAGCATCTCCAGGAAGGAGGCGTGCTCGCTGATGTCACGGGCCCGGTAGGTCTCGAATCGTCCGTCGGCGTCGGGGGCGGCCTGACGCCAGACGTGGAGGGTCAGGTTCACTTGTAGCTCCGCTGCGTGGGCGGCACGTGCTCGAACGCCAGCGGCTCCTTCCGGAGCCGGGGGGCCTCGCCCCGCCCCCGGTACTCCCAGACCGACGCGAAGGAGTAGTTCTCGTCGTCGCGGCGGGCCTCGCCCTCCTCGGTCGTGTGCTCGACCCGGTAGTGGGCTCCGGCCGACTCGTCGCGGTGCAGCGCGTCGTGACACATCAGCTCCGCGAACTCGAGGAAGTCGGCGACCCGGCCGGCCTTCTCAAGAGACTCGTTCAGCGTGCGCCCGCTGCCGGGCACGCGGACGTCCCTCCAGAACTCCTCCCGCAGGCGGGGGATCCGCTCGAGCGCCTCCTTCAGCCCCTCCTCGTTCCGCTCCATGCCGCACTTGTCCCAGACCAGCCTGCCGAGCTCGCGGTGGAAGTCGTCCACGGTCCGCGAGCCGTCCACGGCGAGGAGCCGCTCGGTCTGGTCGGCCACCTCGGCCCGGACCTCCGCGAAGGCCGCATGGTCCTCGCCGACCTCCCCCGGCTCCACGTCGGAGAGGAAGTTCCCGATGGTCAGCGGCAGGATGAAGTAGCCGTCGGCCAGCCCCTGCATGAGCGCGCTGGCGCCGAGGCGGTTCGCGCCGTGGTCGCTGAAGTTCGCCTCGCCGATGACGAAGAGCCCGGGCACCGTGCTCATGAGGTCGTAGTCCACCCAGAGGCCGCCCATGGTGTAATGGGGCGCCGGGTAGATCCGCATGGGCACCTCGTACGGGTCCTCCCCGGTAATCTTCTCGTACATCTGAAAGAGGTTCCCGTAACGGTCCGCCACTCCGTCCTTTCCCAATCGCTCGATGGCATCCCGGAAGTCCAGATGGA
>CAYPDV010000078.1:0-12266 GCA_964409525.1 uncultured Gemmatimonadaceae bacterium | reverse complement strand
TGGGCGCTGCTGGATTCGAACCAGCGACCTCCTGCTTGTAAGGCAGGCGCTCTCGACCGGGCTGAGCTAAGCGCCCCGGCAGCTCGAAAATAGCGGCACCGGGGCCCGGCGGGGAACCGACGGGGGGAGCTCGTCGGCGCACGGAACTTGCTCCCATGCATCCGCCGAGACGGCCTCCAGTCTCCGATCCCGGGACACCGGAGCCGGGCCGCTCGATCCCGGGACCCGCGGGTCCCGGGCTCCGTCCGCCACGACCCGAGCCCGACCGCCATGCCGGACCCCTCCCGCCCGACGCTTCTCGCGCCCGAGACGGAGCGGTGTGACTTCTGCCTCCAGCCCTACGTGTACGAGCTGGAGTTCCGCTGTTTCGACTGTGATCGGCCGATCTGTCCGATCTGCGTGGTCACGATCCGGGCGCGGCGGGAGAGCCGGTGCCCCGAGTGCGTGCCGGGAGAGGGCTGAGCCGTGGCCGCTCGCGCGATCTGGAAGGGGGTGCTGGACCTGGGAGGGCCGCGGGTGCCGGTGAAGCTCTACTCCGCGGTGGAGGACCGCGGGATCGGCTTCCGCCTCCTGAACCCCGACACCGGACGGCCCATCAAGCAGCGGCTGGTGGATCCCGACACGGGAGAGGAGGTGCCGAGGGACGAGATCCGCCGGGGCTACGAGACCGAGGACGGCACCTTCGTCGTGCTCGACGACGACGAGATGGAGGCGCTGGAGCCCGAGGCGTCCCGCACCATCGAGCTCACGCGCTTCCTCGAGCCCCGGGACCTGCCGGCCCCCTGGTACGACCGCCCCTACTGGCTGGGCCCCGACGGCGACGAGGAGGGGTACGCCGCCCTCGCCGAGGCGCTCGAGCGCGAGGGACGCGAGGGGGTCGCGCACTGGGTGATGCGGAAGAAGGAGTACTCCGGTGCGCTCCGGGCCGAGGAGGGCCGACTCCTGCTCGTGACGCTCCGCAGGGCCGGCGAGGTGATCCCCGCGTCGGCTCTTCCCCGCCCCGCCGGACGCGATCCCGAGCCGAAGGAGCGGGAGATGGCGGAGCAGCTCGTCTCCGCCCTGGCCGGCGACTTCGATCCCGCCGAGTTCCGCGACGAATACCGCGACCGCGTCCTCGAGCTGATCGAGGCGAAGGCCGAGGGTCGCACGGTGGAGCTGCGGGAGTACCGGGAAGAGCCGGAGCCGGAGGAGCCGGAGGACCTGAGCGGCGTGCTCGAAGAGAGCGTCCGGGCGGCCCGCGGCGAGGCGGCATGACGACCCCGCGGAGTGCCGTGGTGCGCCCGGCGGGGGGAGGAGCGTGATGGCGGAGGAGACCTCGAAGGGGAACGGCGGCGGAGGCGACGCGGTCCGCGCCCGCGCCCTCTGGTCGGGCACGCTCACCTTCGGCCTCGTCTCGATCCCGGTGAACCTCTTTCCGGGCCACCGCTCGACGCGCGTGTCGCTCCGCATGCTCTCTCCCGAGGGCACTCCGCTCTCCAGGCGCTACTACGATCCGGAGACGGGGCGCGAGGTCGACCGCCGGGACCTCGTGCGCGGCTTTCCGCTGGACGACGACCGCTTCGTGACCCTGAGCGATGAGGAGCTCGAATCGCTCGCACCGGAGAAGTCGCGCGAGGTGGACCTCCGGCGGTTCGTGCCGCGCGGACAGATCGACCCGCTCCACTTCCGGCGGGCCTACTTCCTCACGCCGGCCGGTCCGTCGAACAAGGCGTACCGGCTGCTCGCCGACGTCATGGAGCGGACCGACCGGGCGGGGATCGCCACCTTCGTTATGCGGGGAAAGGAGTATCTGGTGTCGATCCTCGCCGACAACGGGATCCTCCGTGCCCAGACGCTCCGCTTCGACGAGCAGGTGCGCTCGCCGGAGGAGGTGGGGCTGCCCGAGCCGGAGGACGCCCCGGAGGAGCGGGTCGAGGCGCTGGCCGAGGCGATCCGCTCCTCCGCCGAGGAGGAGCTCGACGAGGACGAGCTGCGGGACCGCGGATCCGAGCGCCTGCTCCGGCTGGTCGAGGAGAAGCGGGAGCGGGGCGAGGACGTCGTGGGCCGGTCGGCCGCCCCGGCGCCCCCCGACGAGGAGGACGACGAGGAGGTCGAGGTGATCGACCTGATGGAGGTGCTCCGCCGGAGCCTGGCGAGCTGAAGCTCCCCGCCGGCGGATCCCGCTGAGGACGTGCTACAGGATGATCGCGAGCGGGAGGAGCACGACGTATCCGAGCACCAGCAGGAGGGGCGCCGCCGTGATCGAGCCCTGCGCCAGGAGGACGTAGCCGGCGACGACCGCGAGCAGCCCCAGGGCGCCGAGCACCCCGTTCACGGCGGTGAACCGGAGCTGGCCCGGCGCACGCTCCGTAGCCGGGGTCGAGCGAGCCTCGCCGGACCTCCTCCGACCCTCCCTCCGCCGCCTCTCGGCCCGCTTCGCCGCCATCCGATCCGTTCCCGGGCTCAGGAGCCCGGGACCTCCAGCTCGAGGTCCTTGATGATCCGGTTCAGCTTGGACGTCGAGATCTCGAGCTGTCGGGCCGTCTCGCTCTTGTTCCCGCCGGTGCGAACGAGCGCCGAGCGCACGTGCTCGGCGACCACCGAATCGAGAGGGGAGCGCCCCCCGAGCCGCGGATCTCCGTCCTCCTTCATCGGGGGCCGGTACGCCCCCACCGAGAGGTGCTCGGGTCCGATGCCGGACCCCCGCGCGAGGATGGCGGCCCGGGTGAGCGCGTTCTCCAGCTCGCGGACGTTTCCGGGCCAGTCGTACTCCTCCAGCCGCTCCATCGCCTCCTGCGAGATGTGGCGCACGGCGGCGTGCGTCTCCTCCCGGATGCGGGCCAGGAGGTGGTTCGCGAGCAGGGGGATGTCCTCCCTCCGCTCGCGGAGCGGCGGCACGCGGATCTCCACGACCTTCAGGCGGAAGTAGAGGTCCTCCCGGAATTCGCCCTGCTCCACCAGCTCCTCGACGGGCTGGTGTGTGGCGGCGATCACGCGCGCCTCGGTCTTCCGGTGCTCCTCGCCGCCCACGGGGTAGAACTTCCGCTCCTGGAGCACCCGGAGGAGCTTCGTCTGGAACTCCGGCGAGGTGTCCCCGATCTCGTCCAGGAAGATGGTTCCGGACCCGGCGAGCTCGAAGTAGCCGCGCCGGCCGCTCACCGCGCCGGTGAACGCCCCCTTCACGTGGCCGAAGAGCTCGCTCTCGAGCAGCGTGTCGGTCAGCGCGGTGCAGTTGACCGCGATGAAGGGCTCGTCGGAGTGGGCGGAGTTCTTGTGGATGGCCCGCGCCACCATCTCCTTCCCGGTGCCCGTCTCGCCCCGGATCAGCACGGTGGTCCGGTTCCGCGCCAGCACCCCGATCATCTTGTAGATCTCGATCATCCGGGGGTCGCGCCCGACGACCGCGTGCCGTGCCTCCTCGGAGGTCGGCTCCTCCTCCTCGTCGGTCTTCTCCTTGATCGTCCGGTTCAGCTCCTGCTCCCGGATGCAGCGCCCCACCAGGTCCTCGACCTTCCCGAGGTCGACGGGCTTCACGATGTAGTCGAAGGCCCCCGCCTTCATGGCCGCGACCGCCGAGTTCATGTCCTCGTGACCCGTGACGACGATCACCTCGACCTCCTCCATGTGCTGCTGGACCTTCTCCATGAGCTCGAGGCCGTCCATCCCGGGCATCCGGAGGTCGGTGATGATCACCTCCGGATCGAACGAGCTCACCTTTCCGAGCGCCTCTTCGGCGGACTCGGCCGTGAGGACGTCATAGCCCGAATGCTCCAGCTTGTCGTGGAAGATCTCGCGGGTGTGGGGATCGTCGTCCACGACCATGACCCGGTGGCTCATTCAGCTCCTCGACCTGCAGGGGGGGCATCCCAGGGATCCTTCGGATGATCGGAATCGACACCCAAGATGATAGAAGGAGCCGCATGCAGGGTCCAGACGTCGCGTTCCGGCACACGTCCCCCATGCCCCCCCGCGGCGGACCACCGCCGGAAGCCGCCGCCCCGCTTTCCCTCGGCGGCCGATCGCGGGTATCATGGACATTCGTGTCGAGGCCTCGATCGGCACATCGCTTGCACCGGGCAGTGGCCGTCCGGGGGAGGCGGTCCACCAGAGGAGGATGGATGGGCGATCAGAAGACCGTGCTGCTGGTGGAGGACAACGAGGACAACCGGATCGTCTACGCGACGATGCTGGAGCATCACGGCTACCGGGTGGTCGAGACCGAATCGGGCGAGGAGGTCGTGGGAATCGCGCTCGAGGAGGAGCCCGACGTGATCCTGATGGACATCTCGCTCCCCGGGATCGACGGATGGACGGCCACCCAGCGCCTCAAGGAGGATCCGGAGACCCGGGAGATCCCGGTGATCGCCGTCACCGCGCACGCGCTCCCCGAGGATCGCGCCCGGGCGAAGGCCGTCCAGTGTGCCGGGTACCTCACGAAACCGTGCGAGCCCCGCCGCCTCCTCGAAGAGGTGCGGCGTCTCATCGGTTAGCGTTCCCTCCCGGTGAGCCGGCTTCCGCTCACGGGACTTGCACCCCCCGCATCCGGCCCGCACCCTTCAGGAAGCGTCCCCCCTACCCGAGGACCCATGGCAGAGGAATCCGTCCCCGCCGCGAGCGAGGAGCGCGACACCGCGGAGCGTGCGGCCGACGAGCACGCACCCCCTGCGGCCGACGACCAGGACGGTGCGGGGAAGTACGTCTACTGCATCATCCGGAGCCGCGATCCCCAGGACTTCGGCGACATCGGCATCGGAGAGGGTGAGCGCCGGGTCTACACCGTCCATCACGGCGACCTCGCGGCCGTGGTGAGCGACACCCCGATCCGGATCTACGATCCCACCCGGGAGAACGTCCTCGCGCACGAGTTCGTGAACGAGACGGTGATGCGCGACTTCACGGTGATCCCCATGTCCTTCGGGACCATCTTCCGCACCCGCGAAGACATCATGGAGCTGCTCCGGTCTACGACCGGGGCGCTCGAGGACGTGCTCGAGAAGATGAAGGACAAGATCGAGTTCGGTCTCAAGGTGCTCTGGAACCGCGAGGAGGCCGTGGCACGCCTCGAGCAGGAGGACGAGGAGATCGCGCGGCTGAAGGAGGAGATCGAGAAGAACGCCCAGAGCTCCACCTACTTCGCCCGCATGCAGCTCGGTCGGATGGTGGAGAGCGCGCTGGAGGACGCCGCGAACGAGTACGTCCGCGACATCCACGACTCGCTGAAGCCGGTGGCCGTCGCGAGCCGCTCGAACAAGCCGATCGGCGAGCGGATGATCATGAACGCCGCCTACCTCATCGAGCGCTCCCGGGAGGAGGACTTCGACGAGGCCGTGAAGCGGCTGAGCCGGAAGTACGAGGACGTGCTCTCTTTCAAGTACACCGGCCCGTGGCCCCCCTACAACTTCGTGAACATCAAGCTCCGCCTGGAGCGGGCGGGGGCGTGAAGGCGGGACGCCGGCACCCCGGCGGAGATCCGTGGGCATCCTGAAGCATCTCCTCTTCTGGCCGGTCAGCGGACCCGCCTACCTCACGCGCTTCTCGCTCGAGAAGGTCGAGGGCGTGGTCCGGGAGGAGCTCACGGACGTGAACCGGGTGAAGGAGGAGCTGCTCGACCTCCAGCTCGCCCTGGAGCTGGGCGAGGTCGACGAGGAGGAGTACGCCGCCGAAGAGGCCCGGCTGATGCGCGAGCTCCGCGAGGTGCGCCGGTGGCGGAAGCGCTTCGGCATGGGCACCCGGGGCGGCGTCGTCCAGGTCGGGGGCGAGGAAGGCCCCCGGGCTCCGGAGGCCGCGAGCGAAGAGGAGCGCGAGGAGCGGGAGGAGCGGGGCACCGTCGTGGGTCCGGGAGCGTCGCTGGAGGTTTCCGTGGACTTCGAAGAGGGAGAAGAGGAGGAATGGTCCCCGGAGCCGGACGCCTCCGCCGACGATTCGTCCTCGTCGTAGGAAAGGGCGGCGTGGGCAAGACCACCACCGCCGGAGCGCTCGCCCTCGCTCTCGCGGACGAGGGAAGCCGGGTGCACCTCCTCTCCACCGACCCGGCGCACTCGCTGGCGGACCTCTTCGGGACTCCGCCCCTCGCCGAGCCCGCCCCCTCGCCGTGCACCGACCGCCTCCGGCTCGAGGAGCTCGACGCACCGGCCCGGGCCCGGGCGTGGATCGGGGCGAACCGCGACGGACTCCTGGATCTGCTCGACGCCGGGACGTACCTCGAGCGGACGGAGGCCGAGGCCTTCCTCGACCTCTCGCTCCCCGGAGTGGACGAGCTCGCGGCGGCCCTCCGGCTGACCGACCTCGCGGACGAGGATCCGGAGCGGATCGTCGTCGACACCGCGCCGTCGGGACACACGCTCCGCCTCCTGGAGAGCGGCGACCTGCTCGGGCGCTGGCTCGAAGCGCTCGAGGCGGTGGCGGCGAAGGGGGGCGCGGTGGTGGACCGCCTGACCCGCGGGCAGGGGCGACTGCCCGGCGAGGAGAGCGTGGAGGAGCTCGCCGCCCGCACCCGCACCTTCGAGAAGGGGGTCCTGGAAGATGCCGAGGCCGTCGTCGTGACCCGCGCCGGCCGCCTCGAGGACGTCGAGACGGGCCGGCTCCGGAAGGCGCTGGAGGAGCGGGGGATCCCCCTCCGGTTCGTGGCGGTGACGGGTGCGGAGGCGGAGTCGCCGCACCCCGCCGACGCGACCCGTGGCGAACCGGGCGAGCCGCCCGTGATCGGGATCCCGTGGAGGGAGGGTCTGCGGGGGTGCGAAGGGCTGCGCGAATGGGGAGAGCCGGACGGGTCCGCCGGGGCCGGTCGGGAGCGGGCGGCCGACGGAGAGGCGGACGAGGCCGCGACCGCGGGGGGCGGCCCCGATCCGGCCGTGCTCTCCCTCCTCGGCTCGCGTGAGCTCCTCCTCTTCGCGGGCAAGGGCGGCGTGGGCAAATCGACGTGCGCCGCGGCCGCCGCCCTCGGGCTCGCCCGGGAGGGCGGGGCCGTCCTTCTCAGCACCGATCCCGCTCCCTCGCTCGCCGACCTCCTCGGGCCGATTCCCCCCGAGGGGAGGACGGTGGAGGGTCTCCGCGTCCGGCAGGTCGACGCCCCCGCGGCCTTCGAGCGCTTCCGTGCCGGGTACCGCGACCGGATCGAAGAGGTCTTCCGCGGGCTCGGTCTGGCGGACGGCGCGCGCCTCGACCGGCAGGTGATGGAGACGCTCCTCGGCCTGGCCCCTCCCGGGATCGACGAGGTCTTCGCGCTCACGGCGCTTCTCGAGGAGGAGGACGACGGGGGAGGGCGGATCGTGGTCGACCCGGCGCCCACCGGGCACTTTCTCCGGATGATCGCCGCCCCCGAGCTGGTGCTGGGGTGGGTGCGCGAGCTCCTGCGCGTGCTCTCGCGGTTCCGGGCCGCCCTCGGGCTCGGCGCCGTCACCGAGGACCTCCTCGCCTTCGCGCGGAGGTTGAAGGAGCTGAGCCGGCGTCTGGACGACCCGGAGCGGACCGGGGTCGTGGTCGTCACCGAGCGGGGTCCGCTGGTCGAGGCCGAGACCGCTCGCCTCGATCGGACGCTCCGCTCGGAGCGGATCCCTGTCCTGGCGGTGCTCCTCAACCGGGTGCGGCGGTCCGGGGGCGAAGACGACCCCCCGGAGCTCGCGGAGCACCCTTCCGCACCCCGGCTGCGCGCGCCCCTCGTCCGGCCTTCCCCGGGAGGGACGGAGCAGCTCGAGGCGTTCCTCTCCCGCTGGGAGATCGACACGTGAAGCCGATCCTCTACCTTTACGGCCTGGTCGGACCGGACGCCCCTTCCCCGCCCCTGGAGCTGACCGGCGTCGGCGAGGCGACGGTGGAGACGGTCGACGTGGACGGGCTCCAGGCGGTGGTCTCGCGGGTGCCGGACGAGGAGTTCGGCGAGGATGCGCTCGAGGGGCGCATGCAGGAACTCGAATGGGTGGGCCTGGAAGGGAGCCGCCACGAGCGGGTGGTGACGTGGTTCGTCGATCGGACGACCATCCTCCCGGCCCGCTTCCTCACCCTGCACTCGGGGTTCGGGGCTCTGCGCGAGTCGCTGGGAGAACGGATCGAGCGGGTGCGGGAGCGCCTCCTCGCCCTCGAGGGCCTCCGGGAGTGGAACCTGAAGGTGTCGTATCGCTCGGAACGGCTCGCGGAGTCGATGGGTACGGTCTCCGAAGAGGTGGCGGAGCTCGACCGCCAGCTGGAAGACGCCGCGCCGGGCCGCCGCTACCTCCTCGAGCGGAAGAGGGAGAAGGAGGTCCGCTCGCGGCTCGGAGACGAGGCCAGACGGCTCGGACGCGAGGTCCGCGAGACGCTCGACGCGCTGGCCGAGGACCGGGTCGACCTCCCTCCGCCCCGGAACGCGGGTGAGCTCCCGGTCGTCGTGAACTCCGCGCTCCTCGTGGCCCGTGAGCGGGAGGAGGAGGCCACGGAGCGGGCGGCGGAGGCGGCGGAGCGGCTCGAGGGACTCGGCCTCGACGTCTCCTTCACCGGACCGTGGGCGCCGTACCGCTTCGTGGAGGCCGATCGTGGGGAATGAGCCGGCCGAAGCGGAAGGCCTCTCCCGTCCGGACGAGGAGCTGGACCGGGAGGTGGCCCTCGTCGAGCTCGTGAACCGCGTGATCGACCGGGGCGTGATGATCAGCGGAGAGGTGCTGATCAGCGTCGCCGGCATCGACCTCGTGCAGCTCGGAGTCAACCTCTACGTCGCCTCGGCCGAGACGCTGGAGCAGCGGGGCGGGACGCGCTGGATCGGGGCGCGGGAGCGGGAATGAGATCCGCGGATTCGACGCTGGCGAAGACCGCGGGTCCGGGGCTCCACGCCTACTGTGTGACCGGGAGCGGGCGGTCCGGCGGCGAGGCCGACGACTCCCGGAAGATCGCCCGCGCCCCCGACGGCCGGGGCATCCCGGCCGGTGGCGGAGGCCGGCGCGCCGGGGACGACGCGATCCGCGGGGTCGGAGAGGGGCCGGTCCAGACGCTGGCGCTGGGCCCGATCGTCCTCTGGATCGAGCGCCTCGACGCCCCCCCCTCTCCCTCGGTCGAGAGCCTCCGGCGCCACCACGAGGTGGTGGAGACGGCGTGCTCCCACGGGCCCTGCCTGCCTCTTCGCTTCGGGAGCTGGTTCACCGCGGAGTCCCGCCTGCGCGAAGCCTTCGAAGCGAGGAAGGCCGTGCTCGCCGAAGGACTCCGCCGCGTCGCGGGCTGCCGCGAATTCGCCGTCCGGATCCTCTCCGGGGGCCCCTCCGACTCGGCCGATGCGCGCGACGGGGATCCAGGCTGGGCGGAGCGCCCGGCGGATCCGCCGCCGCAGGCCCCGCAGCACCCCGGAGGCAGGGCGCCCTCCGGAGAACCGGCGCCGGCCACCGCCGGGGCCGCCGGCCCGGCCGTGGGACCGGGCACCCGGCACCTGCTCGGGCTCGCGGGCAGGGAGGCGGGGCTCCGGAAGCGGGCGCGCCGGGCCGAGGCGCTGTCCCGGGAGCTCGAGATCCGGCTCGAGGGGCACCTGCGGGCGGTCCACTGGGAGCCGCTGGAGCCGCCCGGCGGAATCGCCGCCATCGCGCACCTCGTGGCGGAAGAATCGATTCCGGAGTACCGCGAGGGCGTGGACGGCTGGATCCGGGAGCGCGAGGACCTCCGCGTGGTCCGCGCGGGACCCTGGCCCCCCTACTCCTTCACGCCGTGACGGCCCGGGACGAAGACGCAGACCTTCCCTCGGACGTTTCGGGCGAGGAGGCGCAGGCAGCGGACGGAGGGGCGGCCGAGGAGGCGGGCGAGAGCGCGGACGCGCCGCCGGCGGAGTCCTCGGGCGACTCCACGCTCAAGGAGGATCTCCGCGCGCTCGCACCCTCCTTTCCGGAGCGGCTCGAGGCCCAGGGCGAAGACGTGGAGGAGGGTGTGGCCCGACTCGTGCTCACGCTGGTGGAGCTCATCCGGCAGATTCTCGAGCATCAGGCCGTCCGGAGGATGGAGGGCGGAACGTTGACCGAGGAGGAGATCGAGGAGCTCGGCCTCGCACTCCTCCGGTTGCAGGAGCGCCTCGAGGAGATCAAGTTGGCATTCGGGGTCGAGGACGAGGATCTGAATATCGATCTGGGTCCTCTGGGACGTCTTCTTTGAGCAGGTGGCCTGCCGAAGGGGCTCTCCTCCATCCCTCCGCCTCCCAACCCATCCGCAGGAGACGAGCTTGGCGGAACGCTACGAACTGAGCCCCACCCGCTCGCAGGGGCTGGTCGACGTCCTCGATCGGATCCTCGACAAGGGGCTGGTGATCGCGGGTGACATCCGGGTCAAGCTCGCCGACGTGGAGCTCCTCACCATCCAGGTGCGCCTCCTCGTATGCTCGGTGGACAAGGCCGAGGAGATCGGCATGGACTGGTGGAGGACCGACCCGCGGCTGAGCACGTCCGCGATGCCCGATGGGGGGCTCACCGACCTCACGCGACAGCTCGAGGGGATCGATCGGCGCCTGGAAGCGCTCGAAGGCGCGGTGGAATCCTCGTCCCGAAACTCCCAAACGAAGGAGTAGCGACACATGGCGGTCGAACGTTCGCCGGCCGGTGGCAGCCTGATCGACGTACTGGATCGCGTCCTCGACAAGGGGATCGTGATCGACGCGTACGTCCGCGTCTCACTCGTGGGAATCGATCTCGTGAGCGTGGAGGCTCGGGTCGTGGTCGCCTCCGTGGACACCTACCTCAAGTACTCCGAGGCGATCGGCGTCACCGGGATCGCCTCGCGGCCGAGGGTCGGTGGAGGAGGGACCACCGAGCTCGACCGGGTCCGTGCCGAGAACGAGGAGCTGCGACGGCGCCTCGGTGAGACGACGGCGCAGGGCACCGAGAGCTCTTGACCCTACCCGCCACCCACTCCGCTACGATGCGATCGCCGGCCGTCACCGACCTGCCGGGGCTCCTCCGCGGAGTCGCGGGCGCCGCGGATGTGTCGGAGGGGTGCAGCCGGGTGCTGGGGCTGATCCTCCAGGAGATGCACTTCCACCGCGGCTTCCTGGCGCTCCGCCGGAACGGGGTGGTCCGGGGAGCGGGGATCGGCACCTCGAAGGAGCTCCTTCCCTCGATCCTCGATGGGTGCGCCGCCTTCGCCGGGTCGGATCCGGACGCGGGGACCACCCGCCTCGAGGACCCGGACCTGCTCGCCGCCCTGGGGGATCCGGTGAACGCCTCGGCGATCCCGGTCCCCTCCGCCGACGGCGACGTCCTGGGATGTGCGATCCTCCCGGCCGGAGGAGAGGAGGTCGAGGACGCCGCCTGGCTCCTGCAGACGACCGGTCCGCTCCTCGACCGTCTGCTCGCGCTCGAGGAGCGGGAGGCGGCGGAGAAGAGCCTTCACCGCCGCTTCTCGCTGATCGAGCACATCGTCCAGATGCTCCCGGACCCGGTGGTGGTCACGGACGTGGCGAACGACTTCGTCTTCGCGAACCCGCGCGCCGAGACGCTCTTCACGGCGGTGCCCGACGAGAGCGAGGGACGGCGCCGGGCCGTCCAGGTGAACGATCTCCTCTTCAGCTCCTTCCTCACCCAGAGCATCATCGGCGGAAAGGGAGCGGACAGCCGTGAGCTGAACCTGGTCGATCCCGAGGACGGATCCGACCTCCTCTTCGAGGTCCTCACCGTCCCGCTTCCCCAGGACATGGAAGAGCGGGAGCTCGTGATCTCCATCCTCCGCGACATCACCGACCTGAAGCAGGCGGTCACGGAGCTGGAGGTCCAGTTCAACCGCTCCCGCGCGGCCGAGCGGGCGGCCCGGCGTGAATCGGAGCGGCTCAACGCGATCCTGGCGAACGTCGACGACCCCATCCTGGTCACGGACGACGAGTCCAACCTCGTCCTGATGAACCGGGTCGCCGAAAGCCTCTTCGAGCCGCATCCCGACCTCCCACCCGACGCTCCGGAGCGGCGCGCCGTGCGGGCCAACGACGCCAAGTTCACCTCCCTCATCAGCGACTTTCTCCTCCAGACGGGGTCGCGCATGGCGGAGAAGCTGGAGATCCGCGATCCGGACGAGGAGCGGGACGTCCCGATGGAGATCGTCAGCTCGAAGATCACCGACTGGCGCGGAGAGGTGAGCACCATCGTCAGCGTCCTCCACGACCTGACGGAAGTGGTCGAGAACGAGCGGCTCGCCCGCGAGCTCCAGATCCTGAACGAGGGGCTGGAGGAGCGCATCGGGCTGGCCACCGAGGAGCTCGAGGAGCGGAACCGGCGGCTCGAATGGCAGAGCCGGGAGCTCCAGAAGGCGTCGCGCCTCAAGAGCGAGTTCCTGGCCAGCATGAGCCACGAGCTCCGCAC
>CAYPDV010000077.1:0-12351 GCA_964409525.1 uncultured Gemmatimonadaceae bacterium | reverse complement strand
TCAGCTACTACGACTACTACCAGCCCGAGGCGTACGTCCCCTCGACCGACACCTATATCGAGAAGGACGCGTCGATCAACGAGGACATCGAGCGGCTGAGGCTCCGGGCCACCTCGGCCCTGATGGAGCGGGACGACGTGGTGATCGTCGCCTCGGTTTCCTGCATCTACGGCCTCGGGAACCCCGCCGACTACCGCGAGCTCATGCTCCACCTCCGGGTGGGCGAGGAGGTGCCCCGGAAGAAGATCCTCCGGAGCCTCGTCGACATCCAGTACAAGCGGAACGACTACGTCTTCGAGCGCGGGACGTTCAGGGTCCGGGGGGATACCGTCGAGATCTTCCCAGCGTACGAGGAGCAGGGGATCCGCATCGAGCTCTGGGGCGACGAGGTGGAGCGGATCACCCGCTTCGACCCCGTGACCGGAGACGCCATCACCGGACTCGAGCGCGCGGCGATCTACCCGGCCAGCCACTACGTCACCCGTCGGGAGACGATCGAGAGGATCATCCCCCGGATCCGGGAGGAGCTGAGCGAGCAGGTGGGGGAGTTCGAGATGGAGGGGCAGCTGCTCGAGGCGCAGCGGATCGAGAGCCGGACGAACTTCGATCTCGAGATGATGCGGGAGATCGGCACCTGCCCGGGGATCGAGAACTACTCCCTATACACGTCGGGCCGCCGCCCCGGCGAGCGGCCGGCCTGCCTCTTCGACTACTTCCCGGACGACTTCCTCCTGATCGTCGACGAGAGCCACGTCAGCGTGCCGCAGGTGAGCGGAATGTTCAAGGGCGACCGCTCCCGGAAGCTCACGCTCGTCGATCACGGCTTCCGGCTCCCGAGCGCGCTCGACAACCGACCGCTCACGTTCGAGGAGTGGGAGGGGCTGATCCCGAAGACGGTCTTCGTCAGCGCCACTCCGGGCGACTGGGAGCTGGAGAAGTCGGGCGGCGTCGTGGTGGAGCAGATCATCCGGCCCACCGGGCTCGTCGATCCCGCCGTCGACGTGCGGCCGGTGGAGGGGCAGGTGGACGACCTCCTGGCCGAGATCCGCGAGCGGGAGGAGCGGGGCGAGCGGGTGCTCGTCACCACGCTCACGAAGCGGATGGCCGAGGACCTCTCCGAGTACCTCCAGAGCGTCGGCGTCCGGGTGCGCTACATGCACTCCGACATCAACGCCATCGACCGCGTGGACATCCTCCGCGCGCTCAGGCTGGGCAAGATCGACGTCCTGGTGGGCATCAACCTGCTCCGGGAGGGGCTGGACCTTCCGGAGGTCTCCCTGGTGGCGATCCTGGACGCCGACAAGGAGGGCTTCCTCCGCGACTTCCGCTCGCTCATCCAAACCATCGGGCGCGCCGCGAGGAACGTGCGCGGCAAGGCGATCCTCTACGCCGACCGGGTGACGGAGTCGATGCGCCGCTGCATCGACGAGACGGAGCGAAGGCGGGACATCCAGCTCGCCTACAACGAGGAGCACGGGATCACCCCGGAGACGATCCGGAAGAGCGTGGACGAGATCACCTTCTCGACCCGCGTGGCGGACGCGCGCGAGGCGCCCACCCCGAAGGTGGCCGAGCCGGTGGCGTCGTACGCCGACGAGGTGAACCGGGAGGAGTACGTCAAGATCCTCCAGGCCGAGATGGAGGAGGCGGCCGAGGCGCTCGACTTCGAGCGGGCGGCGCTGCTCCGCGACAGGCTCTTCGAGCTGAAAGCGGAGGAGGAGACGGAGGGGGGGCGTGCGGCGCGCGTCCGGAGCGAGACGCCGTGAGCCGAGGATGTGCCGGCACGGGGTTGCCACACCCCCGCACCTTCCGTCACCTTTCCGGCTCCCTCCGATGGGAACGTACGTTCCGGATCGCGCCACACCCCCTGCAGACCTTGCGGATGATGCCGTCCCGCCCACGAGATCGCCGTCCCGCCGTCCCGTTCGGGACCCTTCTCCTCTCACTCCTCCTCCTGGGCGCCGGGGACGCTTCGCCGCTCCACGCCCAGCAGGACCCGGCGGAGCGGGCGCGCCAGGAGGCGGAGCAGCGTCTCGGTCAGCGGGTCAGCCAGGACCAGATCCTCGAGCGCCTCCGCGAGTCCGGACTGAGCCGGGAGCAGGCGCGGGCGCGGCTCCGCCAGCTCGGACACGATCCCTCCCTGGTCGATCCCTACTACGACCGGATCGAGGGGATCTCGAGCGACTCCATTCCCGCGCCGACCAGCGAGTTCCTGGGCGGGCTCGGCCGGATGGGGCTGATGGACCCGGAGGGGGTCGGCCGGATCGGCGCGGACACGACCCGGGCCGACACCCTCCGGGCGCGGCAGAGGGGCGAGCTCGCCGACACGGCCGCACTCCCCGTCTTCGGGATGGAGGTCTTCTCCCGCCCGACGACGCAGTTCCAGGCGCTCCCCTCGGGGCCGGTCGATCCCGACTACCGGGTGGGCCCGGGTGACCAGATCTTCCTCGTGCTCACGGGCGACGTGGAGGCGGCGTACACACTCCAGGTGAGCCGGGACGGCTACCTGGTCATTCCCGACGTGGGGCGCGTCTTCGTCAGCGGCCTCACGCTGGACGGGATGGAGTCCCGCCTGCACAGCCGTCTCGGGGCGGTCTACAGCGGCGTGCCTTCCGGGACCACCGAGGTCGGGGTTTCGGTGGGCGAGCTCCGCAGCATCAACGTCTTCGTGATCGGCGACGTCCGCTTCCCGAGCGCCTACCAGGTGAGCGCCCTGGCGCGGGTCTTCAACGCCCTCCACGAGGCGGGCGGCCCCAGCCGCACCGGGAGCTTTCGGCGGATCGACGTGCGCCGGGGCGGCGACGTGATCCGGGAGGTGGACCTCTACGACTACCTCCTCGGGGGCGCGAGTGACGACGACATCCGTCTCGAGCAGGGAGACGTCGTCTTCGTGCCCGCGGCCGGGCCCCGGGTGAAGGTGACGGGGGCGGTCGAGCGCTCCGCGATCTTCGAGACGCGTCCGGGTGAGGACCTCCGGGACGTGCTCTCGTTCGCCGGGGGCTTCCGCCCGGAGGCGCGCGTGGAGCGCGTGCACATCGAGCGCATCGCCGACCCCCGGACGCGGGTGCGGGGCGCGGACCGCACCGTCGTCGACGTCACGCTGGAGGAGCTCCTCGACGAGTCGGTGCCGATCCCGGTCTACGCCGGCGACTCGATCCACGTGGCGACGATCCGGGAGGAACGTCGGGACGTGGTCACCGTCGAAGGCCAGGTCGAGGAGACGGGGGACTTCGCGTGGCGGCCCGATCTGACCGTCTGGCGGCTGGTGGAGCGGGCGGGAGGGCTCCTTCCCGACGCCTTCCGGCCGGTGGCGCACGTCATCCGCCTGGACCCGGCCGACAGCACCTACTCGCTCCACCGGGTCTCGCTCGAGGAGGGTCCGAACGGGGAGAGGCTGGAGGACCTCGCGCTCCAGGACCTGGACCGCGTCGTCGTCTACGGGCAGGCCGGCCTGGAGATCCCCCTCTGGATCTCGGTCAACGGGCTGGTCAAGGCGCCGGGCCTCTACCCCTACGCCCGGGGGATGACGGTCGAGGACGCGATCCTCGCGGCGGACGGCTTCGTCGAGGGCGCCACCGGGCTCCAGGCCGAGGTCGCGCGTCTCCGGACCCGCCTCGACCGGAGCGACACGGTGGCGACGAGCTACACGGTGGCCCTCTCCGGGACGATTCCCTGGCGGCACGAGGGCGCGTTCCCGGACGGGACGGAGCTGAACGAGCGGCTGCCCGAGGCCGACTCCTTCGAGCTCCGGGACGGGGACAGGGTCTTCGTCCGGCAGCTCCCGGGCTTCGCGGAGCCGCGGGAGGTCGAGGTCCGCGGGCAGGTGAGCTCCCCGGGACCGTACGCCTTCGAGTTCCGGCGGGAGCGGCTGTCGAGCTTCGTCGAGCGCGCGGGAGGGCTGACCGATGACGCCCATCTGGACGGCGCGCGTCTGATCCGGGACTCGATCCCGGTGGGCATCGACCTGGAGCAGGCGCTGGCGAACCCGGGGAGCCGGGCGGACATCGCCCTGGAGCCGGACGACGTCCTGGAGGTCCCCACGCTCGACGGGACGGTGCTCGTGCGGGGGGCGGTGGCGTTCGAGTCCCGGGTGGTCTACCGCGAGGACCTCGACCTCCAGGACTACATCGCGCAGGCCGGAGGCATGCTCGACAACGCCGACGAGGACCGGATCTCGGTCGAGTACGCCAACGGCTCGCGCGCCATCGTGCGGAAGCGGCTCTTCCTCCGGCGCACGCCGGACGTGGAGCCCGGGAGCACGATCCGCGTCGCCTACGAGCGGGAGCGGGACCAGGTGGATTGGGGCAGCATCGTCGGGACGACGGTCTCGGTCGTGAGCGCGCTCGCCACGCTCGCGCTCGCGGCCAGCCGGCTGTAGGGCGGGGCGGACGCTTCCGGTCGCTCGAGCAGACCCGCCCCGGTGCCGGCATCGCCGATCCCGTCGCTCCTGCTGAGCGAGCCCCACCTCACCACGTGGGGCCACAGCGTCGGCGAGTCCGTGGCGCTTCCCGTCCTCCTCGCCCTGAGGGGCCCCCTCGGAGCCGGAAAGTCGGTCCTGGCGCGCGCTGTCGGACGCGGCGCGGGAGTCCAGGGCGCCATGCCCTCGCCCACTTTCAATCTGCTGCTCCGCTACCCAACCCCCCGCGGCGAGGTGGTCCACCTCGACCTCTACCGCCTGGACCGCCCCGACGAGGTGTGGGAGCTGGGGTGGGAGGAGCTCGGGGGCGCCCCCGAGCTCGTGCTGGTCGAGTGGCCGGAGCGCGCAGAGGCGCTGCTCCCGCCGGACCGGTGGGACGTGACGCTCGCCGTCCCGGAGGGGCAGCCGGAGCTCCGCGAGGTGCGGGTGGACCGCGTGGGGGATCCCCCGGAGATCCCGCTTCCCACGTCCCGCTCGTGAGACGGCCCATCCGGACAGGTATGCCATGCCCCTGAATCCCGACCGCCCCATCCTCGCCCTCGACACCTCCGGCCCCCTGGGCGCGGTGGCCGTCGGCGTGCTGGAGCGGGAGGGCGGAGTGGGCGGCGGGGAAGGGGGCCACCCGCCGGGACGCCTCGGCACCCGGGTCCTCGCCCGCACCTTTCTTCCCGAGCCCCGCTCCCACTCCTCGCTCCTCCTGCCCGCGATCCGGGACACGCTCGACACCGCCGGCGTGGAGCGCTCGGAGCTCGCTGGGATCGTGGTGGGTGAGGGTCCCGGATCCTTCACCGGTGTGCGGGTGGCCGCCGCGACGGCGAAGGGGCTCTCGCACGGGCTCGGGATCCCGCTCCGGGCCTTCTCCAGCCTGGCGGCGGGCGCGCTGGCGCCGGACGTTCTTCCGACGGGCGCGGTGGTCGATCCGGACGACCCGCCCGCCGCCCCCGTTCCGGAGTGGCGGGCACGGGACGCCCGCTGGGTGCTCTTTGACGCCCGGGGAGATCGGGTGTACGCTGCCTGTTACCAGCTCCGGGGGAGGGACCTCCGGACGCTGGTGGAGCCGAGGGCGGCCCGCATCGGAGAGCTCCTGGAGCCGTCCGAAGCGGAGCACGGGCCCGCCGCGGCCCTCTGGATGGGCGGGGGCGCCGAGCGGCACCGGACGCGCCTGGAAGGGGCCGGGGCGACGGTCCTTCCGCCGCCCGCCGGACGGCCGACGGGCGACGCCCTGCTCCACCTGCTCGCGATGGCGCCCGACACTCCTTCCCCGCAACGACCCGAGCGATGGGAACCCGTCTACCTCAGGGAATCGAGCGCGGAGCGGGGTCGGGAGGGCTGAGCGAGGACCCGGCGCCCGAGCCGCTCTTCCGGCACATGGAGCCGGACGACGTGGAGGCGGTGGTGTCGATCGAGTCCGAGGCGTTCACCACGCCCTGGCGGGCGGCCACCTTCCGGAAGCTCCTCGACCGGCCCGGGGCGGAGCTCCGGGTGGCGGACGAGGAGGGCGAGGTGGTGGCCTACGCGGTTCTCTGGTGCATCCTGGACCAGGGAGAGCTGGCCAACATCGCGGTGCGGCCGACCGACCGGCGCCGAGGCCTCGGCATCCGGCTCCTCGACCACGTCCTGGACGTGGCCAGGGAGCGGGGTGTCCGCACCCTCTACCTCGAGGTGCGGGCCTCGAACGAGCCGGCGCTCCACCTCTACGCCCGGCGCGGGTTCCGGGAGATCGGCGTGCGGAAGAACTACTACGACCGCCCCCGGGAGGACGCGCGCGTGCTGGAGAAGCGACTCGATCCGGATGGCGACGGGGCCCGCGGGAGCTCTGCGTGAGCCGGTATCCCGTCTACCGCCCGCGCCGACTCCGCCGGACCGAGGCGGTACGCTCGCTCGTGCGGGAAACCCGCCTCGCTCCCGAACAGCTCGTCCTGCCGCTCTTCCTCAGGCCGGGCGAGGGGGTGCGGGAGCCCGTCGACGCGCTGCCGGGCGTCGACCGCTGCTCGCCGGACGAGGCGGAGCGCGACGTCACGGAGGCGGTGGAGGCGGGCGTGCGCGCCGTGCTCCTCTTCGGCGTCGTCGATCCGGGCTCGCGCGACGAGGAGGGGAGCGGGGCGTGGGCCGAGGGGGGGGTCGTGCAGTCGGGAGTACGCCGGCTGAAGGCGGCCTTCCCGGAGCTGGTGGTGATCACCGACGTCTGCCTCTGCGAGTACACCTCCCACGGCCACTGCGGCGTGCTCCATGCGGGCGAGGTCCTGAACGACGAGACGCTGGAGCTGCTCGCGCGCGCGGCGGTGAGCCACGCCGCCGCCGGCGCGGACTGGGTCGCTCCCTCCGACATGATGGACGGTCGGGTGGCGGCGCTGCGCACGGCCCTGGACGACGGCGGCCACGCCCACACGGTGATCCTCAGCTACGCGGCCAAGTACGCCTCCTCCTTCTACGGCCCCTTCCGCGAGGCCGCCGACTCGGCCCCGGCCGAGGGCGACCGCCGCGGCTACCAGATGGATCCCGGAAACGCCGACGAGGCGCTCCGCGAGGTGTGGCTGGACGTCGACGAGGGCGCGGACGTTCTCATGGTGAAACCCGCGCTCCCCTGCCTGGACATCGTGAGGCGCGTGAAGGACGAGACCGGCTATCCCGTGGCCGCCTACCACGTCTCGGGAGAGTACGCGGCGTTGAAGGCCGCCGGCGAGCGGGGGTGGCTCGACGCCGGCGAGGCGCTGATGGAGTCGCTCCTCTCGATTCGACGGGCCGGGGCGGACCTGGTGGTGACGTACGGGGCGGTCGAGGCCGCCCGGACACTCCCCCGCTGAGCCCCGCCGCCCGGGCATTTTCCCGGAAACATCTGTAGTCACCCGCCCCACGCCTTCGTTGACCGGGCGCGCGGGCGGACTCTATCTTCCCGGAAGCAGGAGACCGCAGCCGGGGCGGGCGTCCGCGCCCGCTGCCCCGTCGTACCCTCCGCAAGGACGTTCCCATGCGCCCGATCTCCGCGGCCCTCCGATCCGACGGCGAGCACCGCCGCCCGCACGTCTTCGTAGCCCTGGCCGTCCTCGCGGCTACGGCGGCCCTCCTCCTGGCCGCGCCCGCCGGCGCGCAGGAGCCGGACGACCCCCGGCCCGCGGAACCGGAAGCCGCCCCCGACGCGGATACCGCCGCCGACGCCCACCAGGTGGTGCGCGGCAACACGCTCTGGGACCTCGCGGCCTCCTTCTACGGCAACCCGTATCTCTGGCCCCGGATCTGGGACGCGAACCGCGACCGGATCGACGATCCGCACTGGATCTACCCGGGCCAGGTGCTACGCATTCCGGACGCCGAGGGGCGGCTGGTCGAGGTGCGGGTCGCCGCGCCCGGCGAGGAGCCGCTCGAGCGGGACATGCGCTTCCGGCCGGCGGACCAGGAGCGCGCCGACGACCGCACGGTCTTCTACCGCGACGGAAGGGACCGGCAGGCGGGCACCACCCTGCCCCGGACCGCCTTCTATCCGCGGGAGAGGGGCGCCGTCGATCTGGTGGTCGACGTCGAGAGGCGGCTCCGCCTGCCGGTGTCGCACTCCTCCTTCTACTCGGCGGAGTGGCTCGTCCCGGAGCGCCGGAGCGGAGCCGTGGACGCGGTGGGCCGCGTGGTCGGCTTCACCGGCTCGGAGGGCACCCGCTCCGAGCGCGTCACGGCCCGCCCGATCGAGGTCCTCCAGGTCGCGCTCGAGTCCGGCTCCGGCGTCACGGTGGGAGACCTGCTCCAGAGCTACCGGCCCGTGCGCACCGACGACGCCGGCACGATCCTCCGTCCGAGCGGCGTCCTGGTCGTGAGCCGCCTCACGTCGGCGGGAGCGGAGGCGACGATCAGCGCCACCTTCACGCCGATCCAGCTCGACGACTTGGTCCGTCCCGCCCCGCCCTTCGCGCTGGAGCCCGGCATGGAGGCCGAGCCCGTCGAGAGCGGCCTCACCGCCCGGATCATCGAGGTGGGCGACGTGCGGGCGATCTACGGACCCCGCGACGTGCTGATCCTCGATCAGGGCGCGGACGCCGGGATCCGGCTCGGCGACGAGTTCGTCCTGGTGACCGACCAGCCCGGCTTCACCGACCGGGTGGAGGGGCGCGCCCGCATCGTCGGCGTGCGCGCCGGGACCTCCTCGGCCAGGATCTTCGACGTGGACTATCCGGTCTTCGAGATCGGCCGCGAGCTCCGGCTCGACCGCCGCATCCCCTGATCCGTTTGGCTCCATGAGCCCCCCGTGCCCGACCTGTTGCACGTCTCCAGCGGTCTTCTAACGCTTCTCCTCTACACCGGCGCCTTCCTCCTCTGGCTCCGCTCGCTCCTCGCGGGCGGATGGGGGGCGGGCCGCTCGCGCGCGCCGTGGGTGGCGGCGGCGGCGGTCGCGGTGCACCTGTTCGCCCTCGCCCGCTACACCACGCTCCATGGCGAGCTGCCGCTGGTGGGCCTCGCGCCCTCGCTCTCCACCCTCGCGCTCCTGCTCGGATCTGGCCTGCTGGCCACGCTCGCGGTGGGCGAGGCGTCCAGGATCGGGATCGTGCTCCTGCCCCTGATCGTTCTGCTCCAGGGGGCGGCCCTCCTCCTCGGGCTCGAGCCTGCGACCGCCCCCCTCGCCTTCCGGGGATGGTGGCTCGCGCTCCACGTGACCCTCGCCTTCGCCGGCTTCGTGGGCCTGGCGGTGGCGGGCGCGGCGGGCCTCCTCTGGCTGGTCCAGTTCCACGAGATCAAGGAGCGGCGGCCCGGACGCCTCTTCCACTTCCTGCCGCCCCTGGCCACGCTCGACCGGCTGGTGCGGACCGGGCTGGTGGGCGGCCTCGTCACGCTCTCGCTCTCGATCGGGCTGGGCTGGGCGTGGACCACCCGCTTCCTCGGCACCTTCCGCAGCGACGATCCCAAGGTGGTCTGGGCGCTCTTCACCTGGGCCGTCTTCGTGGTCGCGCTCCTCGCCCGCTCGCGCGGCGCCCGGCGGGAGCGGCGGGGCGCGCTCGTCTCCGCCGTGGGCCTCTCCCTGGTGATCCTCTCCTACGTCGCGCTCCGGATCTGGGTGGTCGGCGGGGGGCTCTTCCTGTGAGTCGCCCACCACCCGGTGAAGCCGCACCGGACGGAACCGTGCTGGAGGTGGTCGGCGTCAGCCACCACACCGCCCCGGTCGACGTCCGGGAGCGCTTCGCCTTCTCGCCCGCGCAGGCGGCCGAGGCGCTCCGCGCTCTCCGGGCCGGTTCCGCCGTCGACGAGGCGGTGCTCCTCTCCACCTGCAATCGCACCGAGCTCTACCTCCGCGGCCAGCCCGAGCGGGCGGCGGCCGCGGCCCGGGAGCTGCTCTTCGAACGGGCGGCGGCCGCGCGGAAGGCCGCACGGGAAGCCGCACCGGACGCCGCGGGCGAGCCCGGCCAGACGGAGTCCGGCGAAACGGAAGCCGGCGAGGGCATCCTCTACCGCGCCCGCGGCGTGGAGGTGGCCCGCCACCTCTTCCGCGTCACCTCCGGTCTGGACTCCCTGGTGCTCGGCGAGGCCGAGATCCAGGGCCAGGTGCGGGAGGCGTATGAGCGGGCCGATCCCGGCCCCGTGCTCCACCGGCTCTTCCAGATGGCGCTCGGCGTGGGCGGCAGGGTGCGCGCCGAGACCCGGCTCGGTCACGGGGCGGCCTCGGTCGCCTCCGTCGCCGTCGAGCTGGCCCGGAAGGTCTTCGGCGATCTCCGCCGGAAGCGGGTGGTGGTGGTCGGCGCCGGCGAGACGGGCGAGCTCGTGGTGCAGGCGCTCGAGCGGCACGGGGTGACGGACGTCACCGTCGTCAACCGGACCTTCGAGCGCGCCGAGGAGCTGGCGCGCCGCCTGGACGGACGCGCCCGCCCCTGGGAGGAGCTCCTGGACGCCGTCGCCGCGACCGACGTCCTGGTGACCTCGACCGGCTCCATGGAGCCCGTGGTGCGGGCGGCCGAGCTCCGGGAGCGTCTCCGCCGGGAGGCGTCGCATCCGCTGCTCGTGCTCGACCTGGCGATCCCCCGGGACGTGGAGGCGGGGGCGAGCGAGCAGCCGCAGGTCTTCCTCTACAACGTCGACGACCTGGCCCGGCTCGTCGACGAGACGCTCGACCGGCGCTCGGTGGCCGTGGAGCGGGCGGAGCGGCTGGTCGAGGAGCAGGCCGAGGAGTTCCGGTCCTGGCTGGCGGCGCAGGACGTGGTGCCGGTGATCCGCTCGCTCCGGGGACGGGCCGAGCGCGTGCGGCGGCGCGAGATCGAGCGCCTGCTCCGGCGGCTGGAGCACCTGCCCGAGGAGGACCGGGAGCACCTCGAGGAGTTCTCCAGGAGGCTGGTGGCCAAGATGCTGCACCGTCCCACCACGCGGCTCCGGGAGGGGGCGGCGAACGGGGTGGGGGGCGCGCTCGTCGAGGCGGTCCGCTATCTCTACGGCGACCGCGCGAAGAGCGACGATCGCGCGACGGAGCGGAAGGAAACCGACGACGAATCTCAGGAGGAGGCGGGGAAGGGATGAGTGCAGACGAGCGGAGCGCGGGCGGCCCGCGCCGGGTCCTGGTGACCGGCGGTGCCGGCTTCATCGGGAGCCACGTGGCCGACGCGCACCTGTCCCGGGGCGACGACGTCTGGGTGCTGGACGACCTCTCGACCGGCCGGCGGGAGAACGTGCCCTCCGAGGCGGTGCTGGTGGAGATGGACGTGGCCGACCCGGGCGTGGCCGACCTCTTCCGGAGCACCCCCTTCGACCTGGTCAGCCATCACGCCGCGCAGATCGACGTGCGGGTCTCGGTGGACGACCCCGTCCGCGACGCGCGCACCAACGTGCTCGGGCTCCTGAACCTGCTGGAGGCGTGCCGGGGGGCGGGCACCCGGCGGGTGGTCTACATCTCCAGCGGGGGCGTGGTCTACGGCGAGCCCGAGGAGCGCCCCACCCGGGAGCAGGCGCCCAAGCTGCCGCTCTCGCCGTACGGGGTGGGCAAGCTCGCGGGCGAGCAGTACCTCCACTACTACCGCGAGGTGCACGGGCTGGAGTACGTCGCGCTCCGCTACGGAAACGTCTACGGGCCGCGGCAGGACCCGCACGGCGAGGCCGGGGTGGTGGCGATCTTCTGCAACCGGCTGCTGGCGGGTGAGACGCTCACGATCTTCGGCGACGGCGAGCAGACTCGCGACTACGTCTACGTGGGCGACGTCGTGCGGGCCAACCTCCTGGCCGCGAAGATGGAGCCGGACCGGCAGGGGGGCCTCGAGGGGCCGGCGTACAACGTCGGCACCGGCGAGGCCACCTCCGTGAACCGGCTGGCCGACCTGCTGGAGGAGGTCTCGGGCCGGGACGCCGGCCGCGAGCAGGCGCCGGCCCGGCCCGGGGAGCTCCGCCACAGCGCGCTCGACGCCTCCAGGCTGAGGGGGCGCGGGTGGGCGCCCGGCGTGACGCTGGCCGAGGGACTCCGCCGCACCTTCGAGCACATCCGGGCCCGGCGCGAGCCCGCCTCCACGGACGCGGGAGTCCGGCCGTGAGCGGGGCCGCGCTCCTTCTCCAGGCCCGCGCCCCGCAGTCGGCGTGGGACATGATCGTGGGCGGCACGCTGCCGACGCTGATCGTGCTCCTCGTCCTCCTCCTCTTCTCCCTGGGCAGCGTCTGGATCATCGTCTGGAAGTGGCGGCAGTTCCGGAAGGTGCGCCACGAGGGCGACCGCTTCCTGGGGGCGGTGGAAGGGGCGCGCGGGCTGGGCGAGGCGTACCAGTCGGTCCTGGCGCTGCCCGAGTCGCCGTACGGCCGGGTCTTCCGGCAGGGGGTCAACTTCTTCAGCGAGCTGAGGCCGGGGGGGCTGAGGGGCGACGCCGACGAGACGTCCCGGCGGGGGCTGGGGCTCACCGAGCTGGAGGTGCTCCGGCTGGTGCTCGAGAAGGCCGAGGCCGAGGAGCGGGACGACCTGTCCTACGGCCTCACCTGGCTCGCGATCATCG
>CAYPDV010000076.1:0-12399 GCA_964409525.1 uncultured Gemmatimonadaceae bacterium | reverse complement strand
CTCGATCACGTACGGATACCACGCCGCCACCGGCTCGCCGTCGCGACGCGCGGGGTGGAAGATCCACTCGGCGGCCTCGCTGATCAGCCGCCGGTTGTAGGCCCGGTCGGGGGTGGGCGGATCGAGACGGGTCGAATCGGCCACGACACGGCCCCGCTCGTCCACGAAAACCCACACCTCGATCTCCCGGCCGCGGAGATCGGGATCGGTGGGGGGGATGATCATCCCCCGCGGACGGGGGGGCTCGATTCCGCGGTTCCGGCCCTCGTCGGCGGTGCCCGCGTCGCCCTCGCCCTCGCCCTCCTCCGTGCCGGGGGGTCCCGGATCGGGCGGGCCCTCGCCCTCCGCCTGCGCGGGATCGACCTCGGAGACCTCGTCCACCTCGACCTCCTCGACCTCCTCGAGCACCGGGACGGGCACGGGGGGCGGGACGACCGGCCGCTGCTCGGGGGTCCGGACCTCCACGACCTGGAGGCCGCCCCGGGCCGCTTCGTCGTCGTCGGCGTCGGGGCCGGCCGCGGCGAGCGGCGAGATCGGATCGGAGTCTCCCCACGTCAGGAGCACGAGGAGGTGGAGGAGCACGGAGAGGAGGAAGGCCCCCCTCCATATCTTCCGCTCCCTCTTTCTCCGCGCGCGGACCCTCTGGTCCTGTACTCCCTGCATCCGGGGTTCCTGGAGAAGGGGGGAACGGCTCCGGAGAACCCCCACGCCGGGCGGCGCGGCCGATCGTCCTCCTCACCCCGTACTACTGGCTCCGGGGCCCGGGGGTTTCCGTCCGCGCCCCCGGGCGAGCAGCCGCGGAGGCCTCGCGGTGCGCCTTGCGGGGCCCTCTCCCACGCCGGCAACTTGGGCGGGGTCCGGGGTATCCGGCCCGCGACGCCATCCCCCTGAAGGCCTTCCAGAGACCCCCGCCCCGACCGGCATGAGCGAGAGTGAAGGAAGCGGCCGCACCCCCTCGACCCTGGAGCGCTCCGACGACGGAGCCGCCGAGCCCCGGACCGCCGATCCCCGCACCCCGGACGAGAACGTCGAGCGGGGCGCGCGCCCGGATCTTCCGATGCGGCCCGAGATGGGAGAGGACGCGTGGTCCGAGATCCGGCGGGCGCAGGAAGCCACCCTCGACCGGGAGTACGTCCGCTTCGCGATCTACCGTGTGGATCCGGCGTGGAGGCGGCTGCCCCCGGAGGAACGGGAGGCGCACAAGGACGAGATGGAGGAGCTGATCCGGAGCCGGGGCCGGGACATGATGATCTACTCCTACTCCCTGGCCGGCACCCGCGGCGATGCGGACTTCCTGCTCTGGCAGGCGAGCCGCGACTTCGACGACCTCCAGGGGCTCGCCTCCGACCTCAACGGGACGGCGCTCGGCGGATACCTGACGCTTCCCCATTCGTACTTCGCGATGACGAAGCGGTCCATCTACGTGAACCGCTACGAGGAGGAGTACGTGGAGGCGTACGGCGGCGAGGAGGAGCTCGACACCGCGCGGGTCGCCCTCAACCCCCAGGGCTCGAAGTTCCTCTTCGTCTATCCGATGGCGAAGACCCGTGCCTGGTACGAGCTGCCGCACGAGGACCGGCAGCGGATGATGGACGAGCACATCCGCGTCGGCCACCGGTGGCCCGACGTGAAGCTGAACACGACGTACAGCTACGGAATCGACGACCAGGAGTTCGTGGTCGCCTTCGAGGGGGACTACCCCGGCCGCTTCGTCGACCTGCTGATGGCGCTCCGGCTGACGGAGGCGTCGAGCTACACGCTGTTCGACACGCCCGCCTTCACCGGGGTGGCCATGTCGCTGCGCGAGACGCTGGACCAGGTCGGGTGAGGGCGGCCGCGCGGGCGGTCCGCCGCCCCGGGAGGCCCCGGTAGCGTGGACCTCGGCCTGGAAGGGCGCGTCGCGCTCGTGACCGGTGCCTCCCGTGGTCTGGGCCGGGCCTGCGCTCGCGGCCTCGCGGAGGAGGGCGCGGCGCTCGTCGTGAACGCCCGCGGCGCGGAGCGGCTGGAGCGGACCGCCCGGGAGCTCGGCCGGGAGACGGGGGTCGAGGTGCTTCCCGTGGCCGCCGACGTGACCGATCCCGACGCGCCCGACCGGCTCGTGGAGGCCGCCGTCGAGCGCTTCGGACGCCTCGACGTGCTCGTGGCCAACGCCGGCGGGCCGCCGGCGGGTGGCTTCGACGACATCGACGAGGTCGCGACGTACCGGGACGCCCTCGAGCTCTCGCTCCTCGGGACGATCCGCCTGATCCGGGCCGCGGTCCCGGCGATGCGCGCCCGGGGGTGGGGCCGCATCGTCGCGCTCACCTCCGTCTCGGTGAAGGAGCCGATCGACGGGCTCCTCCTCTCGAACACGGCGCGCCCCGGCGTCGTCGGCTTCGTGAAGACGCTCTCCCGGGAGCTCGCCCCCGAGGGGGTGAACCTCAACGTGGTCGCCCCCGGCTACATGGCCACCGAGCGGGTCGAGGAGCTCGCCCGGGAGACCGCGGAGCGGCGAGGCGTGGAGCCGTCGGAGGTGCGCGCGGGGTGGACCGCCGACATCCCGGCGGGCCGGATCGGCGAGCCACGGGAGCTGGGCGACGCCGTCGCCTTCCTCTGCTCCGAGCGGGCGTCCTTCGTCACCGGTCAGACGCTCGCGGTGGACGGCGGCTACGTGCGCGGACTCCTGTGAGCGGGGCGGGCGTCCCCGTGCGAGAGGAGACGGTGCCGGGGGAAACGGGCATGCGGTCCGGAGAGCGGATGGGCCGACGGGCGTGGCGGATCGCGGCGTACGCCGAGCTGACGAAGCCGGGAATCGCCGGCTTCGTCACGATCACCACGGGGGTGAGCTACGTCGCCGGGGCCGGCGGCTTCGATCCGCTGCTCCCGCTCCTTCACACGCTGGTGGGCGCGACGCTCGCCACCGCCGGCGCGCTCGCCCTCAACCAGTACCTGGAGCGGCGACCGGACGCCCTCATGCGGCGGACCCGCACCCGTCCCATCCCGTCGGGCCGCATCTCGGCCGGCGCCGCCCTCCTCTTCGGGTGTCTCCTGCTGGGAGCCGGGGTGGGCTGGCTGTGGGCCACGGTCGGCGCCCTGCCCGCGCTCCTCACGCTCGCCTCGGCGGCGGCGTACGACCTCGTCTACACGCCACTGAAGACCCGCTCGTACGTGGCCACGATGGCGGGGGCGATCCCGGGCGCGCTGCCGGCCCTGATCGGGTGGAGCGCGGCCACGGGCGCGGTGACGGTGGGGGGGCTCGTCCTCTTCGGCATCGTCTTCCTCTGGCAGCTACCCCACGTGCTGTCGCTGGCGTGGCTGCTGCGGGACGACTACCTCCGCGCCGGCTTCCTGATGGCGCCCCCGACCGATCCGGAGGGCCGGGTGATGGGCATCCACCTCCTCCTCTACTCCACGCTCCTCATCCCGATGAGCGTCTTCCCGGCCCTGCTGGGGATCGCGGGCTGGATCTACCTCTCCGGAGCGCTCGCGCTCGGGCTGCTCCTGCTCGGATCCTCGGGCTTCGCGGCGGCCCGCCTCACGCACGAGCGGGCGCGGCGCGTCTTCCTGGCCTCGCTCGCCTATCACCCGGTGGTCTTCGGACTGCTCCTCCTCGACGTCGCATGGCCATGACCTCCTCCTGCCCCGGGCTCCGGGCGGGTGCCCTCGCCCTCGCCTTCATCCTCCTCCCAACTCCTCCCGCCATGAGCCAGGAGCGTCCGCGGGCCCGCGACATCGGCGTCGAGATCGGAATCTTCCCGACCGGCCAGTGGAACGCGATCACCGACGTGCCCGGCGTCCGGGTGGGGCAGGTGACCGTGACGGAAGGCGATTCCATCCGGACGGGAGTGACCGCCGTCCACCCCCACGCGGGGAACATCTTCCGGGAGCGCGTGCCGGCGGCGATCCACGTGGCCAACGGATTCGGCAAGCTCGTCGGGGCGACCCAGGTGCGGGAGCTGGGCGAGCTGGAGACGCCTCTTCTCCTGACCTGCACGCTCTGCGTGTGGCGGGCCGCCGACGCGATGGTCGAGTGGATGCTGGAGCGGGAGGGGATGGGCGGGGTGGGCTCGTTGAACCCCGTCGTGGGCGAGACGAACGACGAATTCCTCAACGACATCCGCGCCCGGCCGGTGCGCCCCGAGCACGTGCGCGAGGCGCTGGAGGAGGCGACGTCGGGTCCGGTCGAGGAGGGCTCGGTGGGGGCGGGCACCGGAACGCGCGCCTTCGGATGGAAGGGCGGCATCGGCACCTCGTCGCGCGTCCTGCCCGAGGCCGCCGGGAGCTACACGGTCGGCGTCCTGGTCCAGACCAACTTCGACGGGATCCTCACGATCGACGGCGCCCCCGTGGGCCGTGAGCTCGGACGGCACTCCTTTTCCCCGGGGGAGGACCACGGCCGGGGCTCGATCATGATCGTGATCGCCACCGACGCCCCGCTCCTCTCCCGCAACCTGGAGCGGCTCGCCGCCCGCGCGGTGCTCGGGCTCGGGCGGACCGGCTCCCTCGCGGAAAACGGATCGGGTGACTACGTGATCGCCTTCTCCACCGCCGCGGAGGTGCGCCGGCGCACGGGCGAGGAGCTGCTCGAGCTCACGGAGCTGCCGAACGACCGCACCTCGCCCCTGTTCCAGGCGGTGGTGGAGGCGACCGAGGAGGCGATCGTGAACTCCCTCTTCCGGGCCACCACCGTCTCGGGGCACCGGGGCACGGCCGAGGCCCTGCCGCTCGAAGAGGTCCGGCAGATCCTCCGCCGACACGGGGTGGTGGATGAGGGAGGCTGACCGGCTCCCGATCGCCCGCGGCACGCCCCCCGACGACCCCGTCCTGAAGCGCATCGCGGACGCGAATTTCCGACGCGCGGCCGACGCGCTCGACCTCGAGGAGGGACTCCGGGACGTCCTCCGCCACCCCGAGCGGGAGATGGTGACGTCCCTGCCGCTCCGCGCGGACGACGGGCGGCTCGCGCGCTTCACCGGCTTCCGGGTGGCCCACAGCACCGCCCGCGGCCCGGCGAAGGGAGGCGTGCGCTTCGTCCCGGGGCTGGTACGCGAGGAGGTGACCGCCCTCGCGGCGCTCATGACGTGGAAGTGCGCCGTGGTCGACCTTCCCTTCGGCGGCGGGAAGGGGGGGATCGCGCTCGATCCCTCGTCGATCTCCGAGGGCGAGCTGGAGCGCCTCACGCGGACGTACACCCGGGCCCTGGCCCCGTACCTCGGCCCGGACCGGGACGTCCCCGCCCCCGACCTCTCGACGGACGCGCGGGTCATGGGGTGGATGATGGACGCCTACTCCCGCATCGAGGGCCGGGGGGTGCCGGCGGTCGTCACGGGAAAGCCCGTCTCCCTCGGCGGATCGCTCGGCCGCGACGGCGCGACGGCGCGGGGGCTGGTGCTCGTCCTGGCGCTCGCCGGCCGCGATCGGGGCATCGAGCTGGAGGGAGCCTCCGTGGCCGTCCAGGGGTTCGGGAGCGCGGGCCGAGAGCTGGCGCGGATCCTCTCCGAGGAGCGGGGCGCGCGGGTCGTGGCGGTGAGCGACTCCACCGGGGGCACGTACAGGGAGGAGGGGCTGGATCCGGACGCGCTGGAGCGCGCGAAGGACGGCGAGGGCACCGTGGCGGGAGCGGCCGACGGCGAGGAGATCGCCGGAGACGCGCTGCTGGAGCTGGACGTCGACGTGCTGATCCCCGCCGCCGTCGAGGGGGTCCTGGACGAGGAGACCGCCGGCCGGGTGCGCGCCTCGATAGTGGTCGAGGCGGCGAACGGCCCCACGATGCCGGAGGCGGACCGGGTGCTGCGCGAGCGGGACGTGCTCGTCGTGCCGGACCTCCTCGCGTCGGCCGGAGGGGTCACCGTCTCCTGGTTCGAGTGGCTCCAGAACCGGCGCGGCGAGCGGTGGGACGCGGGCCGGGTCCGGGCCGAGCTCGAGGAGCGGATGGAGGGAGCGTGGCGCGCGGTCGCCGCCGAGTCCGAGCGCCTGGACGGAGATCTCAGGGCGGGGGCGTGGGCGCTCGGCGTGCGGAGGGTGGCGGAGGCGACGCGGGAGCGGTGGACGTAGCGGTCCCTGGCGAGCGGTGGACGTAGCCGCCCGGGCGGGCCAGCTTGGAAGACGCTCGACGGCCGTTCACCTCCACACGGGACGACTACGATGATCCGGGTCCGGACGCCACGCTCCCTCCTTCCCCTGCTCGCCGCCGTCGCCCTGGCGATCTCGCCGCCCGCGACCTCCTCCGTCTCGGCGCAGGACGTCCACGCCTTCGAAGGGGTGGCCGTCGTGCCCATGATCGAGGGCGGGCAACGGGTCCTTCCGGATCGGACGGTCCTGGTCCGGGGCGACCGCATCGTGGACGTCGGACCGGCCGGCGAGGTCGAGGTGCCGGCCGGCGCCGTCCGTATCGACGGGCGGGGCCGGTGGCTCATGCCCGGGCTGGCCGAGATGCACGGGCACATGCCCGACGGGGAGCTGGAAGAGATCGCCATGTTCCTCTACGTGGCCAACGGCGTGACCACGGTGCGGGGGATGCTCGGGCAGGAGCACCACCTCGCGCTCCGCTCCCGGGCCCAGCGGGGCGAGATCGTCGCTCCCACGCTCTACATGGCGGGGCCCAGCTTCAGCGGGAACACCGTGGGCTCGCCTGCCGAGGCGGACGCCCGCGTCCGGGAGCAGGAGGAGGCCGGATGGGACCTCCTCAAGATCCACCCCGGGCTCACCCTGGAGGAGTACGACGCCATGGCCGAAGCGGCCCACGAGGTGGGGATCCGCTTCGCGGGCCACGTTCCCGCCGACGTGGGCCTCCTCCACGCCATCCGGATGGGCCACGAGACCCTCGAGCACCTGGACGGCTACATCGAGTACGTGGGCGGCAGGGACGGCCCCGTCGACGAGGAGCGGCTGGCCGAGGCCGTACGCCTGACCCGCGAGGCCGAGGCCTGGGTCGTCCCGACGCAGGTCCTCTGGGAGATCGGGATCATCGGTCTCGGCGACACCGAGGCGATGCGCGCCTACCCGGAGATGCGCTACTGGCCGGAGGAGGGGGTCGACGCCTGGGCCCGGGCGCAGGCGGGGCGGGCGGAAGCCGCCGCCGAGGACCCGGAGCGGGCGCGACGCTGGGCGGCCAGCCGCGACCGCCTGCTGCGGGAGCTCTCCGACGGAGGCGTCGGGATCCTCATGGGCACCGACTCGCCCCAGATGTTCTCCGTTCCGGGCTTCTCGCTCCACCGCGAGATGGCGAAGATGCGGGACGCGGGGATGTCGATCCACGACATCCTCCTCTCCGGCACCCGCAACGTCGGCGAGTACTTCCGGCGCCACGACACCTTCGGGACCGTGGCCGTCGGACGGCGCGCCGACCTGCTACTGCTCGAGAGTGATCCGCTCGAGTCGCTGGACGCCGTCGCCGACCGGGCCGGGGTCATGGTGCGGGGCCGCTGGATTCCCGAGGAGGAGATCCAGCGCCGCCTCGAGGAGATCGCCACGCGGCTGGGGAACTGAGCCGGCGGGCCGCCGACGGTCCGGCGGCCCGCGCCCTCCGGTGGCCGCCGCACACCTGGAGCACGCCGGCGGCGTCCGCCGCGCGCTCCGGCCCATCCGGGCGCTCTACTCCTCCAGCTCGACCACGCGGGCGGTGATCACCTCGTCGATTCCGCGGAGCGCGTCGAGGACCTCCCGCTCGACGGTGCCGTCGACCGTCACGACGGCCATCGCCTCGCCGCCCTTCGTCATCCGCGACTGGTAGTACTCGGCGATGTTGAGGTGGTGGGATCCGAGCAGGCTCCCGACCTTCCCGATCACGCCCGGAACGTCCCGGTTCCGGAGCACGATCAGCGTGCCCCTCGGCGCCACGCTCACCTCGTAGTCGTCGATGCGCACGATCCGCGGGTGGTGCTGCTGGCCCAGGAGCGCGGCGGCCACGTCCACGCGCCCGCCCTCCGCCACCACGGCCACCTCCACGAACTCCGGATAGTCGAGCCTGCAGTCGAGGTGCGCCGTCTCGACGCGTATTCCCCGCGCCTCGGCCAGGTGGAAGGCGTTCACGTAGTTGATCTGGTCCGCGCCGACCACCGCGGCCAGCACCCCCTCGAGCACGGCCGCGCCCAGCGGCCGGGGCGCCTCCTCGCCGCCGCCCGCGTAGCGGATGTCCACCTCCCGGATCCCGCCGGGGGCGAGGGCGGTGGCCACCCGCCCGATCCGCCGGCCCAGCTCGAGCAGGGGCCGGAGGCGCCGCAGCGCGTCGCCTCCGATGGCGGGGGCGTTGACCGCGCGCGACAGGTCGCCGTGGAGCAGGGCGTCCCGCACCGCCTGCGCGATCTCGGCGGCCACCAGCTCCTGGGCCTCCGTCGTCGACGCCCCCAGGTGCGGCGTGAGCACCAGGTTCGGCGCCTCCCGGAGCGGGCTCCCCTCCGCGAGCGGCTCCTCCTCGTAGACGTCGAGGGCGGCGCCGGCGAGGCGGCCCTCCCCGAGCGCCCGGGCGAGCGCCGCCTCGTCGACCACCCCACCCCTCGCCGCGTTGACGAGGAAGGAGCCCTCCTTCATCCGCGCCAGCTCGTCGGTGCCGATCATGCCCCGGGTCGCGGGCGTGAGCGGCACGTGGAGCGAGAGCACGTCGGCGGCCGGGAGGAGCTCGTCCAGCTCGACGCGGGCGACCCCCAGCTCCTCGGCGCGCTCGCTCGTGAGGTACGGATCGTACGCGCGGACCTCCATGCCGAAGGCGCGGGCCCGGCGCGCCACCTCGCCTCCGATCCGGCCCGCCCCGACCAGCCCGAGCACCTTCCCGCGGAGCTCGGTGCCTCCGAGGGCGGAGCGGCGCCACTCGCCGGCCCGGACGGAGCGGTCGGCGGCCGCGACCCGCCGCACGACGCAGAGGATCAGCGCGAAGGTGAGCTCGGCGGCGGAGACGGTGTTGCCCGCCGGGGCGTTCAGCACGGCGACGCCCCACTCGGTCGCCGCCTCCAGATCGATGTTGTCGACGCCGACCCCGGCCCGTCCGATCACCCGGAGGCGGGGCGCCGCCTCCAGGAGCGTCCGGTCGACGGTCGTCGCGCTCCGCACCACGAGCGCCTCGGCTCGAGCGATCTCGGAGAGGAGCCGCTCCCGGTCCCATTCCGCTCCCGACTCCACCCGGAAGCGCGAATCGTCGACCAGGGGCCGGAGCCCGCTCTCCGAGACCCGGTCGGCGACGATCACCAGGCGGGTGCCCCCCGATCCGGACCCGCGCTCCGCGCCGCGGCCGGCATCCTCGCCGCGGGTGCGCTCCGTCGGGGGGGTCCCCTCCGCCGACCGGGTGCCGACCCCCGCCCCCTCAGCCACGGTTCCGCCCGTGGCCGGCGGCCGGGGCCGCCAGCCGCTCGAGAACGGCGGTGGCGTCGTCGAGGAGGGACTCCACCTCGTCCAGGGTATGCTCGCCCATGTGCCCGATGCGGAAGGACCCCTCCTTCATCCGCCCGTAGCCGCCTCCGACCGTCCACCCCCGCTCCCCTAGCCCCCGGACCACGTCCGGACCGCCGATCCCGGGCGGGAGCCGGACGCAGGTGACCGTGGGCGAGCGGAGGCCGGGCGGGGCCAGGACCGAGAGGTCGATCCCCCGCTCCGGCATCTCCTCCTCGGCCCAGCGGTGGCACCGCTCGGCCATCGCGGCGTGGCGCCGCCACCGGGCCTCCACCCCCTCGTCTCCGATGCGCCGAAGCTGGACGCGGAGCGCGGCGAGGAGCGAGACGGCCGGGGTGTTCGGCGTCTGGTGGCGTTCCAGGCGGTCGACGAACTCGACCAGGTCGAAGTACACGCCCTTCCGGTGCGCGCGGCGCGAGCGCTCCAGGACCGCCTCCGAGGCGGCCGAGAAGGAGAGGCCGGGCGGCAGCGCGAGCGCCTTCTGGCTTCCGGTCAGGACGTAGTCGAGCCCCCACCCGTCCGTCTCCAGCGGCGCGCCCCCCAGCCCGGAGACGGAGTCCACCAGGAGCACCACGTCGTCCACGCCGGCCACCGCCTCGGCCAGCTCGGCGATCGGATTCAGCACCCCGGTCGACGTCTCCGAGTGGACCACGGTGACCGCGTCGAAGTCGCCCGTACGGAGCCGCTCGGCGACGGCGGTCGGATCGTGCGCCTCGCCCCACGCCACCTCCATCCGCTCCACCGGGAAGCCGCACGCCTCGCCGATCCGGGCGAAGCGCTCGGAGAAGGCGCCGTTGACCAGGGCGAGCATCCGGCCCCTCACCCCGTTCCGCACCCCGGCCTCCATCATCCCGGTGGCCGAGGAGGTCGAGACCAGGACGGGCCGCTCGGTCCGGAAGAGGGAGCGGAGCCCCTCCTGGCACTCCTCCATCAGCTCCTCGATGGCGGCGCCCCGGTGGCCGATCATGGGGGCGGTCTGCGCCTCGAGCACCTCCGGGGCGACCCCGGTCGGGCCGGGGAGGAAGAAGCGGCCGGGCTCCGGCGGCGCGTCAGCCACGACGGCGACGGACGGCAGCGCGGCGACGGATGGTGCGCGGGCGACGGACGGAACGGCGGCCTCGCTCCGGACGGGCTCGGGAACGGCGGACGTCGGGGGGGATGGACGAGGGGGCGCGGGGAGCGCGGGCTGCGGACATGGACGCCGAAGATGGCGGGGCCGGGGCCGGCCCGGCAAGGTGCCCCGGAGCCGGTCCGCGGAGGCTCCCGCGTATCGGCCCGACCTCAGCCCACCCCCGCCTCCTGCTTCGCCATCTTCCGGCGGCGGTTCGGGTCCGTGACCCGCTTCCGCAGGCGGACCGCGTCGGGCGTGACCTCGATGAGCTCGTCCTCCTCGATGAACTCGAGGGCGAACTCGAGCGAGATCTCCCTCGGCGGCTCGAGCCGGACCGCCTCGTCGGCGCCCGCGGCGCGGATGTTCGTGAGCTTCTTGCCCTTCGTCACGTTCACGTCGAGGTCGCCGGGGCGGACGTGCTCGCCCACGATCATCCCCAGGTAGACCTGGTCGCCCGGACGGACGAACATCGTCGCCCGCTCCTGGAGGTTGAAGAGGGCGTAGCCCATCGTCGTGCCCTCGCGGTCGGCGACCAGCACGCCCCGCCGCCTGCCCGTGAGCGAGCCGACCCACGGTCCGTACTCCATGAAGTTGTGGTGGAGGATCCCCTCGCCCCGCGTGTCGGTCAGGAACTCGGAGCGGTAGCCGAAGAGTCCCCGGGCCGGGATGCGGTAGCGGAGCCGCACCGGGCCGCGATCCGTGTGGCGCATCTCCAGCATCTCGCCCTTCCTGGCGCCCAGCTTCTCGATCACCGTCCCGACGATCTCCGAGGGCACCTCGACCACGGCCTCCTCGTACGGCTCGAGCACCCGGCCGCCCTCGCCCGGCCGGGTGACCACCCGGGGGCGGGAGACCTGGAACTCGTAGCCCTCCCGACGCATCGTCTCCATCAGGATCGTGAGGTGGAGCTCGCCCCGCCCGGAGACGGTGAGCGTGTCGGGCGAGGCCGTCTCCTCGACGCCGAGCGCGACGTTCCGCTCCAGCTCGCGGAAGAGACGCTCGCGGAGCTGACGGGAGGTCACGTACGTGCCCGCCCGACCGGAGAACGGCGAGTCGTTGACCGAGAAGTCGACCGAGAGCGTCGGCTCCTCGACGGCGATGCCCCGGAGGCGGTCCCGGTGCGCGGGATCGGTGAGGGTCTTCCCGATCTCCACCCCCTCGAGACCCGCCAGCGCCACGATCTCGCCGGCCGCGGCCTCCTCGAGCTCGACCCGGTCGAGGCCCTCGAAGCCGTAGAGCTGGACCACCCGCTCCTCCTCGGCCGCCTCTTCCGCCACCCGGCCCGGCTCGCCGTACGGCAGCAGCGTCACCGGATCGCCGACCGCCACCCGGCCGCGCTCGATGCGGCCGATGGCGATGCGCCCCACGTAGCTCGAGTGGTCGAGGGTGCTGACGAGCATCTGGAAGGGGCCGTCCGGATCGGCGACCGGCGGCGGCAGGTGCGAGACCACCGTCTCGAAGAGGGGTCGGAGGTCGGCGTCCCGTCCCTCGGTCCGCTCGCCCACGGCGGGCGCCTGCTCCAGCTCGCGCACCGCCCAGCCGTCGAGCCCGGAGGCGTAGAGGAAGGGGGCGTCGAGCTGCTCCTCGGTGGCGTCCAGCTCCAGGAAGAGCTCGAGCACCTCGTCGTGGACGTCGGCGGGCCGGGCGTTGCCGCGATCGACCTTGTTGATCACGACGACCGGCAGCAGACCGAGCTCCAGCGCCTTCCGCGTCACGAAGCGGGTCTGCGGCATCGGCCCCTCGGCGGCGTCCACCAGGATCAGCACGCCGTCGACCATGCGGAGGATCCGCTCCACCTCTCCGCCGAAGTCGGCGTGGCCGGGCGTGTCCACGATGTTGAGCTTCGTGCCCTCCCAGCGGATCGCCGTGTTCTTCGAGAGGATCGTGATGCACCGCTCCCGCTCGAGCGGTTTCGAGTCCATCACCCG
>CAYPDV010000075.1:0-12579 GCA_964409525.1 uncultured Gemmatimonadaceae bacterium | reverse complement strand
CCCGGAGGTCTACATCCTGATCCTGCCCTCCTTCGGGATCATCAGCGACGTCATCCCGACCTTCTCCAGGAAGCCGCTGTTCGGCTACCCGATCGTGGTGTACGCCGGCGTCCTGATCGGCTTCATCGGGTGGGGCGTCTGGAGCCACCACATGTTCACGACGGGGCTCGGCCCGATCGCCGACTCCTTCTTCGTGATCAGCACCATGATCATCGCCATCCCGACCGGCGTGAAGATCTTCAACTGGCTGGCCACCATGTGGGGCGGCCAGCTCCGCTTTCCCACGGCGATGCTCTTCGCGGTCGGCATGATCGCGATCTTCACGATCGGCGGGCTGAGCGGCATCATGCACGCCTCCTCGCCCGTCGACCTCCAGCAGCACGACACCTACTTCGTGGTGGCGCACTTCCACTACGTGATCGTGGGCGGCACCCTGCTCGGCCTCTTCAGCGGCCTCTACTTCTGGTTCCCGAAGGTCACCGGCCGGATGATGAGCGAGACGCTGGGCCAGTGGCACTTCTGGCTGGTCATGATCGGATTCAACCTGACCTTCTTCCCCATGCACTTCTCGGGGCTCTGGGGGATGCCGCGCCGGACCTGGATCTACACGGAGGCGCTGAACGTGGAGATCTGGAACCGGCTCGCGACCGTGGGGGCGTACGTCTTCGCGGTGTCCGTCGTGGTCATGGTCTGGAACATCTTCCGGAGCGCGCGCACGGGCGAGAAGGCCCCGCCGAACCCGTGGGGCTCTCACACCCTCGAGTGGTCGATCCCCTCTCCGCCCCACCACTACAACTTCCCGGCGCTGCCCACCGTGGAGAGCCGGGAGCCGCTCTGGAAGGAGGGTGAGCGGGAGCGGATCCTCGCCACCACGATGCAGGAGCCGGAGACCGAGCCCGAGATGCCCTCGCCCTCCTACTGGCCCCTGGTGGTGGCCGTCGGCATCCTCGCCACCGTGGCCCTGGTGATGACCGGGACCTGGTGGATGCCGCTCCTCGGCCTGGCGCTGGTCGCCTTCGGCGTCTTCCGCTGGGCGTTCGAGCCGGCCTTCCGGGACGCATGAGCACGAACCACGAACGAGGACGCACGGACGAGCCCATGGCAGACGCGGCGACGCACGCGGGCCCGGCGGTCCACGCCGACGACCACCACTACACGGCCACGGGGCTCGACTCGTGGAAGGTGGGCTTCTGGGCCTTCATCGGCTCGGAGTCGCTCTTCTTCGGCAGCCTGATCTCGACGTACATGGTCTACAAGGGCGCCAGCGTGAGCGGGCCCCACCCCGCCGACGTCCTCGACATCCCGCTCACCACGGTCAGCACTTTCGTCCTGCTGATGAGCTCGCTCGCCATGGTGCTCGCCCTCGACGGGGTCCAGCGCGGGCTGCGGAAGGTCTCGCTCTTCTGGCTCGCCACGGTGATCGTGATGGGGCTCGTCTTCCTCGGCTTCCAGGCCTACGAGTTCCAGCACTTCGTCCACGAGGGGCTGACGATCCAGCAGAACGTCTTCGGCTCGTCCTTCTTCGTGCTCACCGGCTTCCACGGCGCCCACGTCGCGGTCGGCGTGATCTGGCTCGCCACCCTGTGGGTCATGGACTTCCGGAAGAAGCTCACGCCGGCCGACGCCCTGAAGGTGGAGATCGCGGGCCTCTACTGGCACTTCGTCGACGTGGTCTGGATCGTGATCTTCACCCTGGTCTACCTGCTCCAATGAGCCCTGCCCCGACGAGCGAACCGGAACGAGGAGGCGAAGTGAGGCACGAGGCGGAGGCGACGCAGCCGGGCCACCCGGGCCACCGGGGTCACGAGGTGCACGGCCCGCACGAGGCCCACGATGCGCACGATCACGGGGACGGGCACCTGTCGGCCCGCTTCTACGTGATGATCGGGATCATCCTGGCCATCGTGACGGCCATGGAGGTCGCCGTCTACTACATCGAGGTGCTCCAGCTCGTGGAGACGCCTCTGATCCTCGCCCTCACCGCGGCGAAGTTCGCCCTGGTGGTGATGTTCTTCATGCACCTGAAGATCGACTCGAAGATCTTCACCGGCCTCTTCATGGCCGGGTTCGTGCTGGCCACCTTCATGATCCTGGCGCTGATCGTCCTCTACCACTACCTGCCGATGCTGGAGGCGGGGATCGGGGTGTAGGGCGGTGCCCACCTCCTCCCGGAGATCCCGGTGAATCTGATCCACTTCCACCGGCTCCTGATCGGGACCGGCGTCGTCTTCTGCCTGGGCTACGGCACCTGGGAGATCGCCCGCTCGTTCCGGGTCGGAGGCGGGCCCCCGTCGCTGATCGTGGGAGCGGTCTTCCTGCTCCTCGGGATCCTGCTCCTCGTCTACCTGCTCCGCCTGAGGAGCTTCGTCGACTACGAGGAGTAGTCGTCCCGCCGTCGCCGCACCGCGGCGCCCACCAGCGGCCCCACCAGCGCCCCCACGATCACGCCGAGCGCGGAGGTGAAGCCCCAGAGGCCCACCGGGTCGGGCACGCCGCCCTCGGCGAGGGTGCGCCACAGGGCGGCTCCGCCGAGGAGGAGTCCCCCGACGAGGGCCCCGAGCACGGTATCCCTCAGCGTGCGGGAGTTCACGTGAACGCTCCCGGAGGCCCGTTCCGGACGTGCCGTGGGTCGCGCAGCGGGACTGCCCTCACATCGTCCGGTCTTCCGGATCCTCCCTGAGGATCCGCTGGAGCACGGGGTGGCGGTGCCAGAGGTACCACCCCATGGCGACGGCGGCGAGCAGGTTGCCCACGAGGATGCTCCACCAGGCCAGGGGCCCGAGCAGGAACTCGGCGGCGATCGCCAGCAGGCCCATGATGAAGGCCTCGAAGGTGAAGAAGAGGAGCACCGCCCCGAGCACGATCGGCGGGGTGTTCTCGGCCTCGGTCACGATGGCCGAGGCGATGAGGCCGGCGGCGATGAACGCTCCGAAGTGGAGCACCGTGTAGCCGGCCACCGTGATCCAGTCGACCACCACCGACTCGATGTCGCCCGCACCGAGGAAGAGGGCGGAGCCCAGCGCGCCGGGGGTGAAGAAGGCGTCTCCCCGGACCAGGTCGAAGATCAGGAACCAGGCGGCCACGACCACCGCGCCGATCAGGCCGGTGACGATCCCCTCGCGCACGATCCGATGCTCGGCGAGCGCCTCCCACCAGGTCACGGGCCGGGCGGCTCCGACCAGGTGGAGGAAGCCCATCAGCGAGACCCCCGCGATCATGTTGCCCGCGAGCACCTCCGGCCAGCCGAGCCGCTCGACCACGTCCACGCCCGTGACCACGACGCTGAAGTAGAAGGCGACGTCGAAGAGGAGGAAGCCGAGCACGAGCCCCAGCAGGATGCTGGGCACGACGTGCAGCGCCCGGAGAAGCCAGGAGACGGCGACGCCGACCACGATGAAGGCGCCGAAGTGGATCACGGTGAAGAGCGCGATCGGCCCCACGCCCAGCGCCACCTCCTCGTGGCCGAGCAGGGCGGCCGCGAGGAAGGCCGGCGTCCGGAACGGCTCTCCGCGGGCGCCGTCGATGACGAGGAACCAGAGCGCCATCGCCGCGGCGCCGACGATTCCCGCCACCACTCCCCTGGACACCGTTCCGCTCATCCGCTTCAAAGGATCCCCCTTCGCTGTCGACCGGCCTCACATCCGTGGGCGCGGCCGGTCATGACGGTTCCGCGGCGTCGGCCGGGGCGGCGTCCGCCCCGGCCCTTCCGCGCTCGCTCCGGTACTCCTTCAGCAGGAAGACGACGAGCCCCACCCCGACCATCACGGGAAAGGCGGCCATCACGACCCCGCCCACGAACATCCCCAGCCTGAGCCCTTCGGCGTCCATCACCCCTCAGAACTCCATGATGACCGCGACCACCAGGAGCGCGGCCAGCGGGAGGGGTGCGGCGACGATCAGCCAGAGGCTCGGCGGCTCCCACCTCAGGTGCATGTAGTAGAGGGCCACCAGGAGCGCCTTCCAGACCGCCATCGCGATCAGCCCCGCCGCGATCCAGAACTTGGGCAGGGCCAGGAAGGCGTAGCCCACCTCGGCCAGCGTCAGGACGAGCAGGACGCCCCAGATCAGGAAGTAGCGGGGCTCGTGCTCCTCGGGCTGCTCCATCGGCTCCTCGGGCGACTCGCTCACGTCCCGGGCCCCGGTGGCGCGGACGCCGGCTCCGTGTTCCTGGGAGGCGGCGGACGGGCGTGGGTGCTCGCTCATGGGGTCTTCTCCGCGCATCAGATCAGGTAGACGATCGTGAAGAGGATGATCCAGACCAGGTCCACGAAGTGCCAGTACAGCCCGACGATCTCCACCCCGCCGTGGTCGGTCCGGGTGTAGCCGCCGCGTAGCGCCTTGATCCAGACGAAGAGCAGGCAGAGCACGCCGATCGAGACGTGCGCCCCGTGGAAGCCCGTCATGGTGTAGAAGGTGGCCCCGTACAGGGGCCCGCCCACCACCTCTCCCGCCACGTGCTCGCCCCGCCCGACCGCCGCGTACTCGGCGGCCGCCGGCACGAAGCCCTCGTGCACCAGGGCGATGTACTCGATGGCCTGGATGCCGACGAACGTCGCGCCGATCAGGATGGTGGCCAGCAGCCAGAGCTTGAGGCCCCGCTGGTCGCCCTTGGTGACCGCCGCGAAGGCCTTCACCATGGTCACGCTCGAGCAGATCAGGATGAAGGTGTTCAGCGCCGTGAGCGGCACGTTGAGCACCACGTCCGGCTCGGCGAAGTGATCCGGGTGGGCGAAGCGGAGGATGATGTACGAGCCGATCAGCGCGGTGAAGAACATGATCTCGCTGAGGAGGAAGATCCACATCCCCAGCTTCAGGTCGTAGACGCCCGGCAGCGGGAAGCGCCGGTCCAGCCCGGTGCCCGGAGTGCCGTGGGCCGCGGCGGCCGCGTCGCTCATCGGACTCCTCCTCCGGCGGTCGCCGGGGTGGACGGGCCCTCCGACCCGGGTGGGCCTCCGGACGGGGGCGGGGCGGACCGGGGCGGCGCGTCCTGCGGCAGGAAGTCCTCCGCGAGGCCCGGCACGCTGTACTCGTAGGGGCCCCGGTACACCGTCGGCGTGGTGGCGAAGTTTCCGTGCGGGGGCGGCGAGGGCACCTGCCACTCCAGCGAGTTCGCCTTCCACGGGTTGGGGGGCGCCTTCTCACCGACGAAGATGCTGGCCAGGAAGTTCACCATGAAGATCAGCTGCACCGCGATCAGCGCGAACGCCGCCACGCTGATGAACTCGTTCATCGGTTGGAGCTGCTGGAGGAACTCGTACTGGGTCGGGTCGTAGAGCCGGCGCATCATTCCCCCGAGCCCGAGGTTGTGCATCGGGAAGAAGACCAGGTTGTAGGCGACGAACGTGAGGAAGAAGTGGATCTTGCCCCACCGCTCGCTCATCATCCGCCCGAACAGCTTCGGATACCAGTACGTGAGCCCCGCGAAGATCGCGAAGAGGCTCCCGCCGAAGAGCACGTAGTGCAGGTGCGCGACGATGAAGTAGGTGTCGTGGATGTAGATGTCGACCGGCGTGGACGCCATGAAGATCCCGCTCAGCCCGCCGATGATGAACATCGAGACGAAGGCGAGGGCGTGCAGCATCGGCGTCTCGAAGTGGATGTCGCCCCGCCACAGCGTGCCGAGCCAGTTGAACACCTTGATCGCGCTCGGAACGGCGATGACCATCGTCGAGATCATGAATGAGGTGCCGAGCATCGGGTTCATGCCGCTCTGGAACATGTGGTGGCCCCACACGATCCAGCCGAGGAAGGCGATCGCGACGATGGCGAAGACCATCGCGTGGTAGCCGAAGATCGGCTTCCTGGCCCGGTTCGAGATCACCTCCGAGGCGATCCCGAAGGCGGGCAGGATCAGGATGTAGACCTCGGGGTGCCCGAAGAACCAGAAGAGGTGCTGCCAGAGGAGCGGCTCGCCGCCGGTCTCGGGCAGGAAGAAGTTCGTGCCGATCGTCTGGTCGAAGAGGAGCATGATCAGCGCTCCCGTCAGGATCGGGATCGCCAGGAGCACCAGGATCGACGTGATGAAGAGCGCCCACACGGTGAGCGGCATCCGGAACCACGTCATGCCCGGCGCGCGCATGTTGATGATCGTGGTGATGTAGTTCACCGCGCCCGCCAGCGAGGAGAAGCCGAGAATGATCAGCGAGATCAGCCAGAGGCGCTGGCCCCAGTAGACGCCCGTGAACTCGCCGCTGGCCGAGAGCGGCGCGTACGCCGTCCAGCCGGCGCCGGCCGCTCCGCCCTCCACCAGGAAGGAGGCGAGCATGATCAGGCCGGCGGGCACGGCGATCCAGAACGAGGCCGTGTTCAGCCGGGGAAACGCCATGTCCGGCGCCCCGATCTGGAGCGGGATCAGCAGGTTGCCGAAGACGCCCACCAGAAGCGGCATGATCGCGAAGAAGATCATGAACGTGCCGTGCATGGTGACCAGCGAGTTGTAGAACTCGGGCAGGACGATCCCCTGGGTCGCCATCGCCTCGGGAAGCACGCCTCCGCCCGGCAGCGGCTCGCCCGGGAAGCCGAGCTGCCAGCGCATCACGGCCGCCAGGAGGCCTCCGACCAGCAGGAAGAAGAGGCTGGTGAAGAGGAACTGCCGGGCGATCATCTTGTGGTCCGTCGAGAAGACGTACGTCCGGATGAAGCCCAGCTCGTGCTCCTCGTGCGGCGCGTGCGGAGGGCTCGGCGGCGGGGGCCCGGCCGTGGCTGTGGTGCTGCTGCTCATCGGTCCTCGCTCTCGGTGGTTCGGCTCGCGGTCCGACGGCCGCTCTCGGCGCCGGCGATCTGCTCCTCCTCCCACGCTTCGAAGTCCTCGTCCCGGTGGACGACCACCCGCCCGCGCATGCGGTAGTGGCCGATGCCGCAGAGCTCGGCGCAGCCCAGCGGATACTCACCCGGCTCGGTGGCCTGGAACCAGACCATCGTCGTCATCCCGGGCACGGCGTCCTGCTTCACGCGGAAGTCGGGGAGGAAGAAGGAGTGGATGACGTCGTCCGAGGTCAGCTGGATGTGGACGGCCCGACCGAGCGGAAGGTGGAGCTGGTTGCGCAGCGTGTGGTCGTCGTCGGTGTCCAGGACCCCGTCGGCGCCCGGGTAGGTGGTGGTCCACTCGAACTGCTTCGCCTCCACCTGCAGCTCCAGCGCCCCCTCCGGGATGTTGGCGGGGTCTCGCACCGTGTCCCACACCCCCTTGCTGCCCAGGGCCAGCCCGAGGACGATCAGGAAGGGGACCAGCGTCCAGATCACCTCGGCGCTCAGGTTCCCGTGGCCGTACTCCGCCCGCCTCCCCTCGCGGTGCCGGTAGCGGAAGAGGAACCAGATCAGGGCTCCCTCCGTGAGCACGAAGACGACCCCCGTGATGGCGAGGATGACGTAGTACAGCCCGTCGATGGACGACCCGAAGGTCGAGACGCTTTCCGGGAGGATCCAGCTCATGGGCTCCGGGGGATGGGGGATCTACGCGGGGACCGCGGCGGCCCGGGGGGCGGCCCTCCGTCGCGGAGGACCGGCCCCGCCGGGTGCCGGCGGTCGGGGGTGCGGTGGCTCAGCGGCGGTCTCCGGCGCGGGCGGTGCCGGTCGATCCGGCCCCCCCGGCTCCGACCGTCGTGGTCGCCTCGTGCGCGGCGTGGTCGTGCAGGTCGATCGGATCGCCGAGCGGCACCACGGCACCTTCGGCCATCGACTCGTCGAACTCGAACTCGATCTCGGCCTCCTCGCCGGCGGCCACCGTCACGTCCATGGTGCGGGTTCCGTAGCGCTCGTGCCACGCCTCGACGACGTAGTCGCCGGCCGGCAGACGCTCGATCGTGAAGCTGCCGTCCTCGTCGCTCACCGCGAAGTAGGGGTGGTCCTGCACGCCGATGTACGACTCCATCCAGCCGTGCACGTCACAGCGCACGGGGATCATCACCTCGGCGCGGGAGAAGGTGCGGGTGGACTCCATCTCGACCGGCTGGCTGATGTTGAAGCCGCGGTTCTCGCTCGGGCTCGCGTTGATGTTGTGCAGGATCCCGTCGGAGTTCCGGATCTCGAGCGTCTGGCCGGTCTGGATGCCCAGCACGTGCGGACGGTAGATGCAGCCCTCCTGGTCCAGGACGACGGCGTCGGAGGGGGTGGGGAAGGTGAGGTCCTCGGGCACGCCCTCGCTCACCCGGACGAACACCTCGCCCAGCCTGCCGTCGTTGACGACCGCGGCCGGCCGGGTCGGCTGACCGTCGTGCTGATCGGCGCACGTCGGCTCCTCGCTCATGTCGATCGTCTCCGGGGGCGGCGGGCTGCCCGAGAAGAGCACGACGCCGCTCACCGACCCCTGCTCCCCCTCGGCGACCGGGAACTCGACGTCGTCGGCGCCGTCCGCCCCGCCGGTGGCCTGGTCTCCGCCTTCGCCACCGCATCCGACCGCGAGCACGGCGACCATCGCCGGCACGAGGATCCGCTTCATCTCGATGTCCAGATTCATGATTCCTCCGTCGTTTGGATTCGATCCCGTCTCGGTTGCTGCTCGGTTGCTGCTCGGTTTCTGCTCGGTCCCGCTCACGAGGCGGCCGCTTCGCCGCCTCCCGTTCCCACCTCCTCGTCGCGCCGTCTGGCGCGCCGCACCACGACCATTCCGAAGCCCAGCGTAACCAGAAGTGCCGCCACGGGCACGGCGTAGGCGCCGGCGGGGGTCTCGGGCTCGAGGGCCAGGAAGTACCACGAGCTGATCGATCCCCGGGCTCCCGACTCCCCGTTGTCGCCGTCGCGCGCGAAGAACGCGATCGGGACGGCCTCGCCCTCGCGGAGCTGCGGCTCGGCGGCGGTGTCCGGCGTGGCGAGAGCGCGTCGGAGGAGGAGCCTCCACTCCCCGTTCTCCCACTCCGCCGTCGCCTCCGGCGTGCTCCCGGCGGTCCGCTCCTCTGCCGTCCCGATCCCGCGCGCCTCGGCCGCCGTGGCGCCCTCTCCGTCGCTGCGCCACCGCCAGAGGTGGACGGGGCGCCGCCGGTCGCCGTGCAGGAAGTAGGGGCGCTCCATCCCGGTGGCCCGGGTGCGGGGGAACTGCACGTCGAGGGCGTCGGGAATCGGACCCTCGGGCACGGGCTCGCCCTCGACCGGCTCCATCGCCGCCACCACCCGCGGACGCCATTCGGCCGCCCACCGCGGGTCGGGGCTCCGGGACGGATCCGTCCACGAGATGCGGAGCGCGACGTCCTCGCCGTCGTGGAGCCCCTGCACCCACACGTCCTCCACCCGGGGCGCGAACCAGCGGGGCTCGACGATGATCTGCCCGACCATCGGCACGTAGAAGCGGTCCGCCTCCTCCCACCGCTCGTCGGAGGGCGAGGTGGGGAGCTCCTCGTCCTCGCCGACCCGGCCCACGGCGATCACCTCGCGCACCCTGGGAGCCCTCTCGGGCGAGAGGCTCCGGACGTAGTGGGCCAGAGCCCAGAGATCCTCCTCGCTCAGCACCCCGGCCTGCAGCAGCTCCACCTGGGACGGCATCGGGGTGCCGTCCAGCCCGGTGCGGAGCCGCCGGTAGATGTCCTCGACGCTCCCGCCCCCGTCGAACGCCCAGTTGCGGGTGAGGTCGACGGCCCGCACCGGCTGGTCCCAGTCGTCCTCGAGGGTGCGGGCGGAGGGACCGTCGCCCCGGCCCGCGTCGCCGTGGCACCGCACGCACTCGGCCGTCTCGTACGCCTCTCGGCCCTGCGCCAGGACCTCGTCGGAGGCCCGGGGCGCACGCCCGAACTCCAGCGGCTCCGGAGTCTCGTCCTCGAAGAAGGGGCTGAACGACTTCACGTACTCGACCAGCGCCCGGCGCTCCCTCCGGCTCAGGACCTCCTCCCAGCCCGGCATCGAGGTGCCCGGCATTCCCTCGTCGATCACGCGGAGGATGTCCTCGTCGGTGGGCAGCGCCCCGCTCTCGGTGGTGCGGATCTGGTACGTCGCCCCGGTGAAGTCGCGGGGGCGCGGAAGCATCCACGCGGCGGCGGGGCCGTTCCCGTCTCCCTCCACGCCGTGGCAGCCGGCGCACCACCGGTCGTAGATCTGGGCGCCGGCGCCCCCGTCCTCCTGGGCGGCGAGCGGCGTGGACGGGAGCGCCAGAGCGGGCAGGAGGGCGGTCAGGACGAGCGCCGCCGCCCGGGGGGCGGGACCGGCTCCTCCGCGCGGGGCGCTCACGGCGTGGGCTCCGAGCCTTCGGCGGGCTCGCCGGCCTCGTCGCCCTCGTGGATCGGCTGCTCCTCGTGCGTCTCCAGCTCCTCCGCCTCCTCCCAGGTCCGGGGCGACCACCCCGTCTGCTCGTACAGGAAGACGATCACCGACCAGATCTCCTCCTCGTCCAGGAAGTCCTCCCAGGCGGGCATGGCGGAGTTCCAGGGGGTTCCCTCGCTCGGAAGCCCGGGTCCGCCCTTGGCGATCCTCCAGAAGACGTAGCTCTCGGTGAGCTGCGCGATGGTGCCCGCGTCCTGGAAGCTCAGGGGCGCCGGGTTGAAGCCGTGGGCGTAGTGCCCGTCGCCGTCCAGCGCGTCGCCGTGGCAGGCCAGACAGTTCCGGTCGTAGATCTCCTTGCCCCGCTCGTAGTGCTCCTCGATCGAGCCCTCGTGCCGGAGCGGATTCTCGAGCCCGGTGATGGTGAGCGGCTGGCCGCGGAAGCTGATCTGTCCGGGAGGGGCCGGGTGCACGGCACGGAAGCTGGGGGGTGCGGCCAGCGAGGGCCGGACCTGGGCCCAGGTGACCCACGCCACCAGGAGCGGGATCGCCACCAGGAAGGCCCGGAGCGTCCACTTCCGCTCGGGGTCGACCATGGTGCGGCGGATCGGCTCGCGGAACTCCGTCCACCGCTCCTCGTCGGAGCTGACCCAGAGGAGCACCCCGGCCAGGACGGTGAGCATGTACTGGAAGACGACCGAGCCGGGCACGGGTGCGCTGTCGACGCCGATCAGGGGCGGTACGTAGGGGATCCCGAACTCCACCAGGACATACGCCACCACCAGGACGATGGCGGCGATCCAGAACGGGTGCCTCATCCTCTCGCGCATCGCCTCACCGCCTCCCGGACAGGAAGCCCACGAGGATCTCGAGCTGCGCGGCCGTGAGCCGCTGCCCGAAGTCCTCGGGCATCACGCCCACCATGTCCTCGAAGCCCTCCGGCGCGTCGGCGGCGGGCTCGAGGATGGCCCGCCGGATCTCGTCCGGCCCGAGCCTGGATCCCATGGCGTCGAAGGAGGGGCCGAGCTCGACGCCCTCGCCCTCCAGAACGTGGCAGTTCATGCACTGGAACTCCTGGAGAAGCTCGTGCGGGTCGTCGAGGCCGGCGGCCTCGGGGCCGGCCTCGCCTCCGGCCGCGCCCCCGTCTCCCGCCGCCGCCGCGCCCGCCCCCCCGTCCTCCTCCTCTTCCAGGTCGTCTCCGGTCACCGTGACCTCGCCTCCGACGCTCTGGAGGTAGGCGACCACGGCCCAGATCTGGTTGTCGGACAGCGTCCGGCTCTGGTCCGGCATGATGTCGCCGTAGCCCTCCACCAGGTAGGCGCCGGGCTCCACCATCGCGCGCCACAGATACGTCTTGCAGTCCTCGTCCGACACGCGGTCGTCGCACCGGTCGCCGATCGGCCCCTCGCCGGCGTGGCCGCTCAGGAGGTCGGGGGCGCGGGTGCCGGTGCCGTGACACGCGGTGCAGCCGCCGGGCCCGGCGTAGATCTCCTCGCCCGCCGTCACCAGCTGCTCCTCGCTCACCTCGCCGGTGAAGGAGAGCTCCTCGGGCACCTCGGACTCCACCTGCGGGATGGACGACGCCACGACCGTGTAGAGCGCGAGCGTGCCCAGGACCAGGAGGAGGATCTTCAGGTTCGTCGCCCACATGGCCTCAGTCTCCTCCCGTGGGCGAGGGGGCCGGCGAGGGGCCGCCCGGGGTGGGGCCGGCCGGGGGCTCCGTGGAGGGGCCGGAGCGGCCGGACCAGCTCCCTCCCGCATCGCTCTCGCCGGTGCGGCCCCGGGGCTGGGCGACCGCCGCTTCCGCTCCGGCCGGGGCCGCGGCCGGCTTCTCGGCCAGCGTGCCGAGCCAGAAGATGAACGCGACCAAGGCCAGGAAGATCAGCACGCACACCGAGATCACCTGCGCGGCGTAGCCGAGGGCGGGGGTCGCCGCCCACTCGGTGGTGTCCTGCATGACCTCGAAGACGTGCCAGTGCTGGCGGATGCCGCTCCGGGCGAAGCCCATCAGCCCCATCAGCCAGGTGAAGGTCACCGCCAGGATGAAGAGCGCGTACTGCGAGCGGGGCGGCATGTGCCCCCAGCGGATCGCGCCGCGGGAGCGGGCGCCCCGCATCATCACGAGGTCGATGCCGATGACGAGGAAGATGGTCGCGATCACCGCGAGCACCTGGTACACGGAGAAGCCGATCCGCACGATGGCCGGGACGAAGTAGCCGTAGACGCCGTAGAAGAGGACGACGGCGGCGCTCAGGACGAAGAGCGCCCCCTGGACCAGCGTGCCGGTGCGCGCCCACTCGGCGGTGGGCTCCTTGTTGGCGCGCCGGTAGAGGAGGAAGGAGAGGAAGGTCGTGAGGATCATGAAGTTCACCGCCGTGTTCTTGGCGCTCATGACCC
>CAYPDV010000074.1:0-12654 GCA_964409525.1 uncultured Gemmatimonadaceae bacterium | reverse complement strand
GAGGAGCGGGGGGCGGAGGAGCGGGGGGCGGAGGAGCGGGGGGCGGAGGAGCGCGGGGCGGAGGAATCCGCCACCGGCGACGCCGCGGCAGCGGGGGCCGCGAGGGACCACGCCTGGAAGGGCGTGCTCGGCGGCGGCGAGGAGGACCGATGAGCCTCAGCTCCGAGCTCTTCGAGGCCGCGGGCCCGATCTGGGAGGCACAGCTCGAGCACCCCTTCGTGCGGGGGCTGGGAGACGGCACGCTGCCCGAGGAGCGCTTCCGCCGCTGGGTGCTCCAGGACTACCTCTACCTGAAGGAGTTCGCGCGGGTCTTCGCGTGGGCGGTGGCGAAGGCGGAGCGGCTGGAGTCGATGTCGTGGTACGCCACGGTGCTCGACCTCACGCTGAACACGGAGATGGAGCTCCACCGCGAGTACGCGGCCCGCTTCGGGATCGGCCGGGACGAGCTGGAGGCCACCGACATGTGGCCCACCACCCGCGCCTACACCGACTTCCTGGTGCGCACGGCGGCCGACGGCGACATGGCGGAGCTCCTGGCCGCGCTGCTGCCCTGCGCCTGGGGCTACGTGCACATCGGCCGCACGCTGGCCGAAGGCGGCGTGCCCGACGACGCGCGCTACGCCGACTGGATCCGGCAGTACGCCTCCGACGACTTCGCCGAGGCGAACGAGTGGCTGAAGGCGGAGCTGGACCGGGTGGCGGGGCCGCCGGAGAAGCTCGGGTCGGAGCGGCGGGCGCGCCTGGAGCGGATCTTCCTGCTCTCGTCCCGCTACGAGTGGCTCTTCTGGGAGATGTGCTGGTCGGGAGAGAGCTGGCCGGTCTGAGCGGGAAGCGAACGGGAAGCCCCGGCGGCCTCCACGCTCCGACGGCAGGCTACGGTGGGCAGCCGGCTACCGTGCGCAGCTGGTTACGGTGCGCCGTGGGCGTGCGCAGCCGGCTACCGGACCGCAGCGGGGCGGGCCGCGGTCCAGCGATCCAGGACCCGGAGGAGGAGGGCCGTCCCCAGGCCCCACATACCGTTGATCATCAGGGCCGTGAGCATCGCGGTCCCTTCCCATCCACCTCCCGCCGGCTGCCCCTTCAGCGGTAGCACCACCAGCCAGGCGACGAGCGAGAGGGCGAGTGCGCCGAACGCGAAGGCGGACAGCCAGTAGCCGCCGCCACGGGGGAAGAAGCGGTAGACCCCCACGAACACGACCCCCCAGACGCCCCCCCAGAAGGCGGCCGACCAGATCTGCGGGACGCCGAACGGCTCGGTCGGGTCCATCGGGTAGACGCCGCGATCGGCGAAGCCGACGGCGTTCAGGAGCGCCAGGGTGCCCTGGTGGAAGACGAGCACGGCGACGAAGCCGCACACGAAGCCGAGCAGGAGACGGCGGGCGGAGAGCACGGGACGATCGGGCATGCCGTCCCCTCCCTGCACGTCCGATGCCGATCCCGGCGCCCGCGGGGCCGACGAGCCGCCGGCGCACGCGCCCGTCGGCGCCGCCGCTCTGGGGGCTCCTCGCGGGGAACGGGCCTTGCTCCCCGAGTGACGCGAGCAGACCGAACATCGAACCCGTGCCGAACGACGTGATCCTCCGCAGCCTCCGCAGCTCTCGCGCCCTCCTCGCGCTTCTCACGGTCTCCACGGCGCCGTGGCTCTCCGCGTGTGCCGACGAGGGCAGCCGGGGCGACCCCGACCTGCCCGATCCGGTCGAGCGGGACCTCGCGGCCATCCAGGAGGCGGACACGCTGACGGCGCTCCTGGTCTTCAACTCCACCAGCTACTTCATCTACCGCGGCGAGTCGATGGGCCTCGAGTACGAGCTCCTGCGGGCGTTCGCCGACGAGCACGACCTCGAGCTCCGGGTGGACGTGATCCCGGATCGGGCCGAGCTCTTCCGGCACCTGAACGAGGGGGCCGGCGACGTGGTGGCGGCCCGCCTCACGCCCGATCCCGACTACGCCGACCACGTGCTCTACACGTCCGCCATCTATCGGACCCGGCCCATGCTGGTCCAGCGCGGCGAGCCGCCGGAATCCGTCGACCTCGTGGAGCCGGCCGATACGATCCTGGAGGCGCCGACGGACACGGGCGAGCCCCTCCCGGACTCCCTCGAGGTGCGCGCTCGCCTCGTGCAGGGGCCCGGCGAGCTCGGGGGCGAGGAGGTCCACATCCCGCGGCACTCGGAGTTCTACCACCACCTGGTCACCCTTTCCGACGAGTTCGGCGACGAGATCGAGATCGTCGAGCTCGAGGCCGGGGGGAGCTACGAGCGGCTGATCCGGATGGTCTCGCGGGGGCAGGTGGAGCTCGGCGTCGCCCCGGAGAACGTGGCCCGGCTGCGGGAGGACTACTTCACGAACCTCGTCGTCCGGCCCACGCTCGGGCCGGCGCAGCCCGTCGTGTGGGCGGTTCGCGAGACCTCGCCGGAGCTCCAAGCCGCGTTCGAGCGCTGGCTCGAGGGGGCGCAGCAGTCCGGGCTCGTGGACGAGCTCTACCGGAAGTACTTCGAGGACCGGGCCGGCTACGGCGAGCGCGTCGAGAGCGAGTACCTCGCCTCGGAGACCGGGCGGCTCTCGCCGTACGACGACCTGCTCAAGGAGCACGCGCGGGAGCTGGGCTGGGACTGGCGGCTGCTCGCCTCGCAGACCTTCCAGGAGTCCCGCTTCGAGCCCCGGGCGCGCTCCTGGGCCGGGGCGATGGGCCTGCTCCAGCTGATGCCGGGCACCGCCCGCGACATGGAGGTCGACGATCCCTGGGACCCGCGGCAGAACGTGGACGGCGCGGTGCGCTATCTCCGCTTCCTCGAGGAGCGGTGGGAGCCGGTGCTCGAGGACCCCGAGCAGCGGCTCCGCTTCGTGCTGGCCTCCTACAACGCCGGCTTCGGGCACGTGGAGGACGCACAGCGCCTGGCCGAGAAGAACGGGGACGACCCCCTGCGCTGGGAGGACGTCGGGTACTGGCTCCTCCAGAAGTCGAAGCGTCCGGTGTACACCGATCCGGTGGTACGGTACGGCTACGCCCGGGGTCTCGAGCCGGTGACGTACGTCGCGCTCATCCTGGAGCGCTTCCACCACTATCTGGAGTTCGTGACGGACGAGGGGCCGAGCCCTCCGGACACCGCTCCGGGTCGCGCCTCAGTGCGAGGGCGTTGACCACCGGCCGCTCACCCTGATCGTCCGAGGGGCGGCTCACCACCTCTCCGTCGACCACCAGCACCGACGAGCCCCCCCCGTCCAGGTTGAGGGCGTCGACGGCTCCCAGGGCGGAGAGCACGCCCGCGAGCTCGCGGAGCGTCATGCCGGCCGAGTGATCCGGCCTTCGCCCGTCGACCACCACGAGCCAGACCCGCCGCAGCGTGGGATCGTAGACGACGGCGGTGCGGGGCTGCCGCCCGCCGGAGAAGGTGGGCGCCCCGGACCGGGAGGGATCGCCGGTGGGTCGCCCCCCTTCGAGGAGCTGCGGAAAGCCGCCGACGATCTCGACCCCCTCGCCGGGCTCCTCGAGGCCCACGCTCCATCCGTTGATGCGGAGCGAGTCGTCCTCCCGGCGGGCCTCGGCGATGTCGGGATCGCGGTCCGGCGACCAGGCGAGGGCCGGACGGGTGCTCCGGAAGCGCACGACGCCCTCCGAGACCTCCGCCCCGATCGGGCTTCCCTCGGGCGTGAAGAAGTCGCCGTTCACGGCCGCCACGACCTCGCCCTCGACGGCCCGGACGATCTCGGACACCCGCACGAGGCCTTCGAGGCCGACCTGCGACGGCGGAACGACGTCGAGGAAGAGGTCGCAGCGGGAAAGATCCGCCTCCACCGCGTGGATCGCCCAGGGGCCGTGGGAGATATGGAGGAAGGTGTAGCGGACGCCCGGCACGAGCGCCCGCTCCCGTACGCTGTCCGGATCGAGGGCGGATGCGAGAGCGGAGGCCTCGTGCAACCCGTCGCTTTCCGGCGAGCCGTCTCCGGGAACGGCGGACGGGGGGTCTCCGGCTCCGTCGGCCCCGGGCGGGACGTCCCCGGCTTCCGTGTCGGTGCGCTCCGCCCCGTCCTGGCAGGCGGCGAGCACCACGCCGAGGAGCGCGGCGAGGACGAGCGGCACGGACGGGCGGCGCGTCACGCGCCTTCCTCGATCCTGCGGGTGAGCGCGGGCACCCGGCCGAGGAGCCGGGCGTACAGGGCGAGCTGCCCCCGGTGGTAGTACTCGTGCGCGACGGCGTGCTGCATCCAGGCCAGGCGGCTGCCCCGCTTCCCGTCGAAGCGCCGGACGAGCTGGAGCATGCGGAGCTCTCCGGCCGCCCGGATCCGGGCCGCTCCCTCCGCGAAGGAGAGCGTCAGGAGGTCGAGCAGCTCCTTCCGCGGGGGATCGTCCGGCAGGTGGCCGGCATGCTCCTCGAGGAGCTCGGGGTAGCTCCGGCGGGTGAAGTCGCCCTCCTCCGAGGTGAGCTCGCCCACCATCATCTCGCCCGACCGTAGGACGTGCACAAGGAGCTCCCGGACGCTCCTCGACTCGGGACTGGGACGGAAGTCCCACTCCTCGTCGGGAATGTCGCGGGCCTCCTCCAGGAGGCCGGAACGGGCGTCCTCCCACGCCTCGATCGCCTCCTCGAGGAGGGTGTTGAGGGGATCGTCGCCCGGGGGGGAAGGGTTCTTTTCGGCCATCGGCTCCTCGCTCGGCTCTTCTCGCACTCCTATACTCCCTGCCCATGCGATCCTTCCGTGCACCGGACGGGGTGCGCCCCGTCCTCTTCGCCCTCCTCGCGCTGCTTCCCGGCACCGCCTCGGCCCAGCTCCCCGCCGAGGGCGAGTGGCGCTTCGGGGCCCGGATCGGCGGGACCGGCTCCTTCAGCCTGACCGCGGAGTACTTCTGGGACGAGGACCGGAGCGTCGAGGCGGCGCTCGGCACCTTCAGCCTCCGCAACCTCACGCTCGCGCTCACCGCACACCAGTACCTCGGGTCCGACGACGTGCGGCCCGTCGCCGGGCTCGGCCTGTGGGCGGCGGGCGGGTTGACCGAGGAGGGGATCCCCGTGGCGCTGCTGGCGCAGGCACCGATCGGTCTCGACTGGCGGATCGGCGGCGAGCACTATCTCGGCGGGACGATCACCGTCACGCGCGGCCTCGGGGTGCGCCGGCCCGATCCGGCCGACGACCGGCCCCTCTCGGGCGGGTTCGTTCCCTTTCCCGCGCTCACCTACCGCCTTCTCGCGCGGTAGGGACGGCCAGCGGGCAGCTCGGGGGGCTAGACTCCCAGCGCCTCCCGCGCGTCCCGTGTGATCGACTGCCGGAGCCCCTCCTCTTCCGCCCAGGGGTCCTCCGGGAGCGCACGCAGCCGGCGGGAGAGGGTGTCGGTCCGGTACCGGTCGGGCCTCAGCCCCGTCACCACCTCGTCCCAGCGCAGCGGGACCGCGACCGGCGCCCCCTCCCGCGCCCGCGTCGAATAGGGCGCGATGTACGTCGCGCCCCGCCCGTTCCGCAGATAATCCACGTAGATCTTCCCCTTCCGCTTCGCCTTCGACGAGGTGGCGGTGTAGCGATCCGATCGCTCGGACGCCATCGCCTCGGCGAGCCCGCGGGCGAACTCCTTCACGTCGTCCCACTCGTGCCGTCGGACCAGGGGCACCTCGACGTGGAGACCCTTCCCGCCGGTCGTCTTCGGGAAGGAGGTGAGCCCGAGCTCGAGGAGCCGGTCCCGCACCTCGTGGGCCGCCTCCACGATCCGGGGCCACGGCACGCCGGGCCCGGGGTCGAGGTCGACCACCATGCGATCCGGCCGCTCGACCCGGTCCTCCCGCGAGCCCCAGGTGTGGATCTCGAGGGTGCCGACCTGGACCAGGGCGATCAGCGCCTCGGGCCGGTCCACGTAGACGTAGACCCCTTCCTCGTCCTCCTTCTCCGGAATCGTGACCCGCCCGACCACGTCGGGAAGCGCCTCGTCCGGGTGCTTCTGGAAGAAGCACGGCTCGGAGGTGCCCTTCGGGCAGCGCACGAGACTGAGCGGCCGGTCCCGCACGTGGGGAAGCATCCACTCGGCGACCTCCTCGTAGTAGCGCGCCAGCTGGAGCTTGGTCACGCCCTGCCCTGGCCAGAGGATCCGGTCCGGGCTCGAGAGGCGGACGCCGAGGACCTCGGACTCGGAACCTCCCGCATCCCTTTCCGCCGTGCGCGCCGTCTCCGTCGCCTCCGTATCCACCACGTCCTCCTCCGGCGCCGCCTCCTCCATCACGACCTCCTCCGGCTCCCGATCCTCGCGCACCCCCTGGAAGGAGGGGTGCCTGAGCGATCCGTCGCGCGTCCATTCGGTGAACTCCACCTCGACCACCAGCTCCGGACGAACCCAGTGCAGACCTCGCGCCGCGCTCCCCCCCGGAGGATCGGCGATCGGAGGTTTCTCCACCTCGAGCTCGCGGAGGCGCTCGGAGAGCCGGGTGAGATCGCGGTCGGTGAAGCCCGTGCCGACCTTCCCGGCGGCCGTAAGGCGCCCCTCGCCGTCGTGCACCGCCACGAGCAGGGCGCCGAAGCCGTGGCGGGCTCCGGAGGGCTCGGTCCATCCGACGACGACGAACTCCTGGCGCTCCACGCACTTCGCCTTCAGCCAGTCCCGCCCCCGCCCCTCCCGGTACGGGGCGTCCCTCCGCTTGGAGATCACGCCCTCGAGAGCGAGGCGGCAGGCGTTCTGGAGAAAGTCCGGGCCCTGTCCCTCCACGTGGTCGCTGTAGCGGAGCGTTCCGCTGGTGGCACCCCCGGTGAGGGCGGCGAGCGCCTCCTTCCGGTGGTGGAGCGGCACGGCGCCGAGATCGACCCCGTCCCAGTGGAGGAGGTCGAAGACGTAGAAGACGCGCGGGTGGTCGGGCCCGTCGCCCAGCGATTCCTGGAGCGCCTGGAAGGAGGTGGTGCCGTCCGGGCGGAGGACCACCGCCTCGCCGTCGAGGAGCGCGTCGGTCTCTCCCACCCGCTCCGCCACGGCGTCGCGCACCTCGGAGAAGCGCGGAGTCCAGTCCTTCCCGTTCCGCGTGAGGAGCCGCACCCGGCCCTCCTCGGCCCGCGCGAGGAGCCGGTAGCCGTCGAACTTGATCTCGTGGAGCCAGTCGGGACCGGCCGGAGGGGCGTCGACGCGGGTGGCGAGCTGGGGAGAGGGGCGCTCCGGGAGCGGGGCCTCGCGGGCGCCGGGCAGCCGGAGCAGCTCCTCCCGGGTGGGGGGCGCCGCCTCTCCGGCCCCGTCCCTTCCGCTCGCGTCCTCTCCGGCCGCCCGCTCCCCCTCGGCCGGCTCCGTGCCCTGCTCCACCTCGCCTTCCCGCGAGTCCCACACCCGATCGCGGTCCTCGGCGATCTCGTCCAGGAGGCGGCCGGTCCGGACGCTCTCGGGACGCCCCTCGACGAGCGCCTCGCCCTCACCCGGGCGGGCCGCCCCGTCGTCCTCCTTGATCAGGAGCCAGTTCCTGCCGCCCTCTCCCGCCTCGCCCCGCATCCGGACCAGCTTCCACGAGCCGGACAGCTTCTCGCCCCGGAGGCCGAACGAGAGCTTCCCCTCCCGGAGCCCCTCCAGGGGATCTCCCCGCGGCTCCCAGACCCCCCGGTCCCAGAGGAGCACCGCGCCGCCGCCGTACTGCCCCTCGGGGATCACGCCTTCGAAGGAGCCGTAGTCGAGCGGGTGGTCCTCGACCTGGACGGCGAGCCGCTTGTCGGCGGGGTCGAGGGACGGGCCCTTCGGGACCGCCCAGCTCTTGAGCACGCCTTCGGCCTCGAGCCGGAAGTCGTAGTGGAGGCGGGTCGCGGCGTGCTTCTGCACCACGAATCCGGGCCCGGAGCCGGGGTCTCCGCCCTCGGCGCCCTCGGGCTCGGGCTCTCCCTCGGGCTCGGACGTGCGCTCGAAGTCCCTCCTGCTGCGGTATTCGTCGAGCGGCACCTGTGGATCCTCCGGGGCGGGTGCGATGGAGCCGTACGCCGGCCCCTCCTCCGCGCTCCGCGGACCGGACCGGCCCCGCGAAGCGGGCGCAAGAGACGTTCCCGCCGTTCCCACCGGTGCGGAGGAGGTCGGTCTCGCCTCAGAGCGGCTCGGGCTCGTCCCAGCTCTGCTCCCAGAAGCGCCGCTCCTCCTCGTCGATGAGGTCCTGGTCGAGCGGCTCCTCCTCGTCGGTGCGGAGGGCGCCGGTGCGCTCGATGCGGCGGATGTCGGAGTCGTCGAGGCCGGCCCGTCGGCGCGCCCGCCGCCGGAGGAGGCGGACGCGGACGGCCAACCCCGCGGCCAGCACGAGGAGGGCGAGCAGGAACCAGAAGACCGTCACGGCCCCCATCTCACGGCGCCCCGCCGACGTACTTGAGGCCGCTCCCGGTGTTGAAGAGGACCACCTCGGCGTCCGGCCCGAGGAGCCCCCGCTCCAGGAGGTGGGGGAGGGCCGCGGCGGTCGCGGCGCCCTCCGGAGCCGCGAAGACGCCCGTCTCCCGGCCGAGGCGGCCGACCCAGGCCTCCATCTCCGCGTCCTCGACGGCGACCGCCCCGCCCCCGGACTCCCGCAGCGCGCGGAGCACGAGGAAGTCGCCCACGGCGGAGGGCACCTTGAGGCCCGCGGCGTACGTCCGCGCGTCCTCCCACGGTCGGGCGGAGTCCGCCCCCTCCTCCCACGCCCGCACCAGGGGGGCGCACCCGGACGACTGGACCGAGAACATCCGGGGCCGGCCGGCCCCGATCCAGCCCAGCTCCTCCATCTCGTCGAACGCCTTCCACATCCCGATCAGGCCCGTCCCCCCTCCGGTCGGGTAGACGATGGCGTCCGGGAGCCGCCCGCCGAGCTGCTCGAAGAGCTCGTAGCCCATGGTCTTCTTCCCCTCGACGCGGTACGGCTCCTTCAGTGTCGAGAGGTCGAACCAGCCCTCCTCCTCGACCCCCCGCCGCACCTCCCGGCCGCAATCCGTGATCAGGCCGTCGAGGAGGCGGAGATCCGCGCCGAGCGCACGGATCTCGGCCACGATCGGCGCCGGGGTGTCGGAGGGGACGACGACGTGCACCGGCATCCCGGCCGCCGCCGCGTAGGCGGCCGCCGCGCCCCCGGCGTTCCCCGCCGAGGGGATCGCCAGCTCCCGGGCGCCGAGCTCCCGCGCCCGGGCCACGGCCATGCAGAGGCCCCTCGCCTTGAAGCTACCGGTGGGGTTCTGCCCCTCGTCCTTCACCAGGCAGCGTCGCACCCCGACCCGCTCCGCCACGCGCGCAGCGTCCAGGAGGGGCGTCCACCCTTCGCCCAGCGTGATGCGGTGGGCGGGGTCGCGCACCGGGAGCACCGGCGCGTAGCGCCACAGGTCGGCCCTCCCGGCCACGTCGGCGGGCCGGAAGCGGGGCGCGAGCTCCGGCAGGTCGTAGCGGGCGAAGAGCGGCTTCCCCGCATCGGAGAGCCCCCGGAGGGCCTCGCTTCCGATCCGCTCGCCGGTGGCGGTGCACTCCAGGTGGAGCGCGCCCGGGAGGGCGCGGGTCGCCGGATCGGCGGATGACCGGGCGGGCGGCTCGGAGGACGAGCGGGTGGGCGGGGGGCGGCGGGAATCGTCGCGCGGCTCGGCGGATGGCGTCGGGCTCATCGGTCCGGTGAGGGCGTGGGGAGGAGACGGGCTCCCGCGGCGAGCAGCAGAAGCGCCAGGGGCAGGATCCAGAGCGGGGGCGCCGCGCCGGGGTCGTCGCCCATCCACTCCGCGAGCCACGGCACGGAGGCCAACACCACGACGGACGCGTTGTTCACGAAGTGCATGAGGACCCCGGTCCAGATCGAGCCGGTGCGCCAGACGACCCACGCGAGCAGGAGTCCGAGCCACGCGGTGGGCAGGAACCGGAACGCCGTCTCGATCGAGAGGTGGAAGGCCCCGAATACGACCGCGTTCAGGACGATGAAGCGGGCCGGCGACATGCGGCCCCGGGTCCCCCCCAGGAGCACGCCCCGGAAGACCGCCTCCTCGCACACCGCCGGCGTGAGGGCGACCAGGAAGAGGAGCCAGACGAGCCGTCCCGGGTCGGGGGCGGCCAGGAGCTCCTCCATCTGCTCGAGGAGCTCCCACGGAACCGGCAGCACGAAGCTCTGGAGCCACGCCAGGAACCACGCCACCGGAGCCCCTCCCGCGATCACCAGGAGCGCGGCGAAGAGGGTGCGTGGAGAGGGCGAGCGAAGGGAGAGCGTGCGCCGCACGTCGTAGCCGCCGAGGGCGACGAAGGCGAGGGCGGGCACGAGGAGGAGGAGCCATTCGGTGAGGAAGATCCCCCGCTCGCCCCACGCGACCGCGAACGCCGTGCCCAGGAGGATGAACAGCACCGCAACGCCCGCCACGAAGAGGCCGGCCTCCCGTGGCGTGGGCAGGTCCCGCTCCCGTTTCCCCCAGCGGAGGAAGCGCTCCCTCCATCGTGCTTTCGACGCGCCCCCCGGCTCGTCCGCACCGAAGAGGACCTCCTCGCGGCCGAACGACACGGTCGCGAAGCGGAGCGCGAGGAGCGCCCAGCCGACGGTCGCGCCCAGCGTGAGGGCACCCATCGCCGCCGACGCGTCGCCCGCCATGAGTTCCCGGAAGAAGAGCCCCACGCCGGCGACCGGGACGAGCGCCATCGCCGGCGTCAGCTCGATCCCCGGGACCATCGGCAGCATCGCCGGCACCATGGTGGCCACGTAGACCGGCGTGAGCGAGTTCTGCGCCTCCTTGAAGGAGCGGCTGCGCACCGCGATGCCCAGGAACAGGGCACCGAACAGGATCGCGAGAGGCACGAGGGTTACGAAGATCAGCGCGACGGCCCGGAGCGGAATCGAGAACTCCACGTCGAGCGTGCGGGTGATCTGGAAGAGGCCGCTCTGGAAGGTGAGCAGCATGCTGCCGAGGTTCAGCCCCGCCGCCACGACTCCGACGAGGGCGACGGCCGCGAACTTCCCCATCACGACGTCGCGGGACGACACGGGAGCGGTGAGGAGCGTCTCCAGCGTTCCCCGCTCCTTCTCGCCGGCGGCCATGTCGATGGCGGGGTAGAAGGTGCCGAGCAGGGTCATCAGGATGAGGAGGACCGGAAGGAAGCGCCCGAGCGCGTAGCCTCCCACCTCCTCGGCCCGGGCGATCGAGGTGTCGGCGACCGCGAGCGGGCGTACGAACCCCGGCGGAAGGTCCCGTCCCACCAGGCGCCGCTCGAGCAGCGTGTCTCCCCACGCCAGGAGACGGCGGGACAGGAGGTCCCGGGCGCGCACGGAGCGGTCGTCGGCTCGGTTGAACACGACGACGACGTCGCGGGTCTCCTCGGTGGCGGCCGCGGGCCCGAGCACCACGGCGGCGTCCACCGTCCCGCCGCGGATCGCGTCGGCCGGCGGGGCCCCCGGCTCCGGGGCGTCGTCGACGAGGTCGATCTCGGCGTCCGAGGCGAGGAAGGCGCGCATCTCCGGCGGCACCTCGCCCATCAGCTCCACCCGCGCCGCCTCCGCCTCCATCTGGCGCGCCCCGAAGAGGGCGAACTGCTCGATCACGACGAGCAGGAGGGGGTAGAGGAGGACCGGGAGCACGATCATCATCATCAGCGTGCGCCGGTCGCGGATCGTCTCGCGGACCTCCTTCCCGAAGACCGTGCCGGCGCCCCTCACGGGATGCCCCGGCGTGGGCTGCCCGGGGGGAGCGGGTCGGCCGATCCGCCGCCGGCCGCCGCCGGCTCCTCGTCCGCACCCACGAGCCGCACGAAGGTGCGGGTCAGGTTCGGCTCTCCGCTCGAAGCGACGAGCTCCTCGACGGTTCCCTCGGCCACGAGCGCACCCCGGCTGAGGACCCCGACCCGATCGGCCAGCAGCTCCACCTCGGCCATCTGATGGGTCGAGAAGAGGACGGCCTTGCCGCGTGCGCGCTCCGATTCGATGAACCGGTGGATGCTGCGGCCGCTGAGCACGTCGAGGCCGAGCGTCGGCTCGTCGAGGACGAGCGCGGAGGGGTCGTGCACGGCTGCCCGGGCCAGCGAGACCCTCTGGCGCTGCCCGGTCGAGAGCCTCCCGCAGAAGCGGCCGGAGAACTCGGTGAGGCCGAAGAGCTCGACCATCCGATCCACCCGCTCCTCGAGCGCGCGGCCCCGCATTCCGTTGAGCCGCCCGAAGTAGACGACGAGCTCCCGCGCCGTGAGGCGCTCGTAGAGGCCCATCGACGCGGCGAGGAATCCGATCCGTCCACGCACCTCCAGCGGACGTTCCCGCACGTCCATGCCGTCGACCCGGACGGTCCCGGCAGTGGGGGCGAGCAGCGTCGCGAGACAGCGGAGCGCGGTGGTCTTCCCCGCGCCGTTCGGCCCGAGGAGCGCGTACGCCTCGCCCGGCCGCACCTGGAAGCTGAGCCGGTCCACCGCGACGAGTGACCCGTAGCGCCGGGTGAGGGCGTCGAATTCGATCACGGGGTCGGGGGACGGGGGAGGAGGCGCCGCCGGGGAAGCGGTGGCGGGGCCGGAGAACGTGTTATCTTCGCGGATCGGACGGCAAGGGGCCCCGGAAGGCAGTCGCAGGAGTGCAGCGGCCTTCCGAGGCAACCCTCCGGCGCTTCCGGACGTCCCAATCCATGAGCGATGCACCGGAGCCGCGACGGCCGGGTCGACGACTTCTGGAAGACCGCTGAAGAAGTACAGCGGGTCGCGTTACGAACGCCACGACCATCGCTGGCGCGATGGTGCCCGCGGATGGTAGGCGGCGCTCCGAA
>CAYPDV010000073.1:9042-12862 GCA_964409525.1 uncultured Gemmatimonadaceae bacterium | reverse complement strand
GCTACGACACCCGCTTCTTCGCCGCCGCCGTGCCCAGGGGCCGGGAAGCCGTCCTCGACCGCCGCGAGATGGTGGAAGCGGTGTGGCTCACGCCCGACGAGGCGCTGGAGCGGAACGAGGGCGGTGGTCTCCCGATGGTCTTTCCGACGATCCGGACGCTCGAGTCGCTCCGGCCCTTCTCCGGCCCGGACGAGGTGCTGAAGCACTTCCGCTCACGCGAGATCCCGACCGTCCTGCCCCGGCTGGTGCGCACGCCGACGGGGGTGGGGATCGAGGTGGACGACGAGGAGCCCGCGGGGTAGATCGCCGGACGCCCGGGCGGTGTCCGGTGTGGAGCCGCCTCGCCGGGCCCGGCGAGGCGCAGGCGGCAGCCGACCGCCCCCTCACATCCTCCGGTATCCCGGTCCGCTCCCTCCCTCCCGGGGGGTCCACCGCGGGCCGAGCACGTCGGTGGCCTTGCAGTCGATGCAGTTGGGAGCGTTCACGATCAGCTCGTCGCCCTCCCGCTCGTACACGCCCGCCGGGCACATGTGGACGTACAGCTCGGCGATCTCGGCCGGCACGTCCTCGCCCACGACCAGGTGCTGGGGGATGTCGTCGCGGGTCTTGTTCCCCGACTTGAACACGGCGTCGACCTTGGAGATCGACAGCTCGTCACCCGGAGCGGGCGAGGGGCCGCCGTCGCCCATCTCCCGGGGCTCGGCCGCGTCCTCCTCCACGCCGATCATGCGCCCGGGAAATCGGCCGCGGGTCGCGGTGAGCACCGCCGACTTGAGGCCCCCTCCGAGGAAGCCGCTCTTGAAGGAGAGCCGCATGTTCCGGGTGCGGTGCAGGTCCTCCATCACCCAGGAATCGTCCACCGCCTCGGTGTACGGCCGGAGCGCGGACCCGGAGACGTCGTCGGCCGCGAGCGCGTCGTAGATGGCGCGGGCCGCGAAGATGCCGGACTGCACCGCGTAGTGGATGCCCTTCAGCGACGGCACGTCGACGTAGCCCGCCGCGTCGCCCACGACGAGGAGGCCGTCCCCGTGCCTCCGCTCGGCCACCGAGTAGTAGCCTCCTTCGGGAATCGTCTTTCCGCCCCACTCGACCAGCTCGCCCCGCTCGAGCACCTCGCGGAAGAGGGGGTGGCCCTTCATGGCCTGCAGCAGGCGGTGCACGTCGAGGCGGGCGTCCCGGTAGTCCATGCCCACGACCAGCCCGAGCGCCACCAGGTCGTCGGCCATCGGATACATGAAGCTTCCGCCGAAGGCGTCCGAGGGAAGGGGCCATCCCATGGTGTGGATCACCCGGTCCAGCGGCCGCTTCACCTCCCAGAGCTCCTTCACGCCGAGCGCGTAGATCTGGGGGTTCTTCGACTCCACCTCCTGCCACCGGAGCCACGCCTCGGTCAGGGGCCCGCGCGTGCCCTCGGCCAGGACAGTGACCCGGGACGAGAGGTCCATCGGCGGCATGTAGTCCGCCCCGCCCGGCTCGCCCTTCCGGTCCAGCCCGGAGGGCGTCGTCCGCACGCCGATCACCCGGCCGCCGTCGACCAGGAGCGAGTCGACGGGAAAGCCGGGGAAGACGTTCACCCCCGCCTCCTCGGCCTTCTGCCCCATCCAGCGCACGATCTCGCAGATGGAGCCCACCTGGTTGCCGTGGTTCCGCATGGTGGGCGGCGTCGGGAGCCGGAAGGAGCGCTTTCCGGTGAGGAAGTAGACCGCCTCCTTCTCGACCGGCCCCCGGAGCGGGAGGTCGGAGAGCTCCAGGTCGGGAAAGAGCTCCAGGAGCGAGCGGGGGTTCACCACCGCCCCCGACAGGCAGTGCTCGCCCAGCTCGGCCGCCTTCTCCAGGACGCCGATCTCGATCTCGCCCGGGCCGTCGCCGCGCTCGTTCCCCTCGCGGACGAGGCGGGCCAGCTCGATGGCTCCGGCGAGGCCGGCCGGGCCGCCCCCGACGAAGACCACGTCCATCGGAACCGCCTCCTCGTCGGGCGCCTGCTCCAGGATCAGGCGCTCCAGCGGCAGGGGCGGCTGGTGCTCGGCGGGGACCGGGGGTCCTCCGGGGGCGGGCTCGTCTGCCATCCTCTCCTCCTCCTCGGTTCTCTGTCGTCTCTGTGTCGTCGACGCTCCAGGAGGCCGCGGCCGGGCCGGATCCGCCCGGCCCGGCGCGGTGTACCCGCTACCCCCCTCTCCGCCGGACGATTCCCCCAGCGCACGAGCCATGAGCCGATCCCGCACCCTGGGCGAGCTGAAGGAGGCCGGCTACCGGCCCCGCCCCGTGAAGGACGAGATCCGCGAGAACCTGGTGCGGAAGCTCCGGGCGGGCGAGGAGCTCTTCCCGGGGATCCTCGGATACGACGACTCCGTCGTGCCGCGGGTGGTGAACGCCCTGCTCGCGCGCCACGACTTCATCCTGCTCGGCCTCCGGGGCCAGGCGAAGAGCCGCATCCTGCGCCAGCTCACCTCCCTGCTCGACGACGAGGTGCCGGTGATCGCCGGTAGCGAGATCAACGACGACCCGCTGGCCCCGATCTCGAAGTACGGTCGGCAGCGCGTGGAGGAGGCGGGCGACGACACGCCGATCGAGTGGGTGGGCCGGGAGCACCGCTACGTGGAGAAGCTGGCCACCCCCGACGTGACGGTGGCGGACATGATCGGCGACCTCGACCCGATCAAGGCCGCCCGCGGGGGGCACGTCCTCGCCGACGAGCTCACCATCCACTTCGGGCTCCTGCCGCGCGCCAACCGGGGGATCTTCGCGCTGAACGAGCTCCCGGACCTGGCCGGGAAGATCCAGGTCGGGCTCTTCAACGTGCTCCAGGAGGGCGACGTGCAGGTGAAGGGCTACCCGGTGCGGCTTCCGCTCGACCTCCTGATGGTCTTCACCGCGAACCCGGAGGACTACACCGCCCGGGGCAAGATCATCACGCCGCTGAAGGACCGGATCGGCTCCGAGGTCCGCACCCACTACCCCCCGGAGGTCCCGACGGGGATCGCCGTCACGCGCCAGGAGTCGTGGACCACCCGGGACACGGTCGAGGTGGAGGTCCCCGACTTCGTCGAGGAGGTGGTCGAGCGGATCGCCTTCCTCGCCCGCGAGGACGACCGCGTGGACCAGCGCTCCGGCGTCAGCCAGCGGATGCCGATCACGGTCATGGAGGCGGTGGTCTCCAACGCGGAGCGGAGGGCGCTGCTCCTGGACGAGGACCGCGCCGTGCCCCGGATCGGCGACGTCTACGCGGCCCTTCCCTCGATCACCGGGAAGATGGAGCTCGAGTACGAGGGCGAGGTCCAGGGCCCCGAGAAGATCGCCCGGGAGCTGGTGGCCCGCGCGGCCCGGGACACCTTCGACGCGCGGGCCGGCGGCGCCGACCTCGAGAGCGTGATCGAGTACTTCGAGGGGGGCGGCGCGCTCAAGGTCGGAGAGGACGCCTCGGCCTCGGCGTGCGTGCGCGGCTTCGAGACCGTACCCGGACTGCTCGAGGCGGTGGAGGCGGTGGGACTCGCGCCGGCCTCCGCCCCGGACGGGGTCCGGGCCGCGGCGTGCGAGCTGGTGCTGGAGGCGCTGGTAGCCGACCGGCGCATCAGCCGCACCCACGCCGGAGGGTACCGGCGCTCGCCCCACGAGGGGCCGGGCGCCGGTCCCGGGCAGAAGGGGTTCGAGGGCTTCGACGCGTTCGGGGCCGGATGAGGGGGCGAGGAAACGGTGGCCGACGAGCCGCGGCGGTTCCGACGGTTGGCGGAGCGCCGAGCGGACCGGCCGGCGCCTATCCGGCCACGGTCGCGAGAGACCTCGCGATCCTCTGCTGCGCCACCGACAGGTTCGCCTCGCCGAG
>CAYPDV010000073.1:0-8942 GCA_964409525.1 uncultured Gemmatimonadaceae bacterium | reverse complement strand
GGGCCCCGGACGGGGATCCGCCACGGCCGGTAGGTCACGCGCAGGTGGCTGAAGGCGTGCTCCACATCCGGAAGCCGCGTCGCCGGGCCCGTGGGCTCGACGCCCAGCGCCGCGAGCCGGGACTCGGCGGCGAGGCGGGACCGGCCGGAGTCGTCCGACACGTCCGCGGCGGCTCCGCCGCTCGACGCCTCGCCCCCGGCTCCGCCGTCGGACGGGCCGACCGCCGCCTCCTCGTCCACCTCCGCTCCCGGGAACTCCTCCATGCCGCCGAGCAGGCCGTCCTCCGGTCGGCGCACCACGAGCACGCGCCCGTCCGGGGCCACCGCGACGGCGGTGCCGACGACGGCCCGGCGGACGGCGGTCCTGCGGCGGGGGCGGGGGCGCTCGTCGACGGTGCCGCGCGCCCGGGCCAGGCAGCGGCCCTCGAGCGGACACTCCGCGCACGCCGGTGACGAGCGGGTGCAGACGGTGGCGCCGAGCTCCATCAGCGCCTGGTTGAAGTCGCCCGGCCGCTCCGGATCCACGAGCCCGGCCGCGAGCTCCCGCAGCCGGGAGGGGGCGGGGTCGGACAGGTCGAAGAGACGGGACAGGACGCGGCGCACGTTCCCGTCCACGGCCGGCACCGCCTCGCCGAAGGCGATGCTCGCCACCGCGCCCGCGGTGTACTCGCCCACCCCGGGCAGGGCCTTCAGGGCGTCCCGGGTGCGGGGCAGCTCGCCCCCGGGGCGCTCCCGGACCAGGCGGGCGGCGTCGTGGAGATTCCGGGCGCGGGAATAGTAGCCGAGGCCCTTCCACGCCCCGAGCACCTCGTCCCGGTCCGCCCCGGCGAGCGCCCCCACGTCCGGGAAGCGCTCCAGCCAACGCTCGTAGTAGGGCACCACCGTCTCCACGCGGGTCTGCTGGAGCATGACCTCGCTGACCCAGATCCGGTACGGGTCGTCGGTCCGCCGCCACGGGAGGTCGCGGCGGTGGAGATCGAAGTGCTCGAGGAGGCGGCGTCGGAGGGTGGCGGCGGGACCGGGAGGCGCGCCCCCGGCCGAAGCGTCGGCGATCGGGTCCGCGCCTACCGGCTCCGCTCCCGCGGATCGCTTCCGATCCGCCCCCCCTCCCTGGTCCGATGGCTGCATCGTGACCAACGTAGAGTGGAGCCGGGCCCGCGTCAGGTGGGTCGCCCGGGCGCCGGTCCGGCCGGCGCCCCGAAGTCCGGGCCGGCCGCGCGACGGAGAAGCGGATCCCCCAGCCATCGGGAAGACGTGCGCTACGCCACCTACACGAAGTACCGGGGAAGCTGGCTCGACGCCCTCAACCTGCAGGGCCTGCTCGAGCAGCTCTCCGACTTCCTCCTCGACGGCGGATTCGCCGGCGGCCCCCACCACCACCCGTTCTGGGGGTGGTCCGGCGCGGAGGACACCAGCTCGATGGAGGCGCTGAAGAACGCGCTCCTCGAAGCGCTCCTGGAGAGCGGTCAGCTGACGCCCGAGATGCTGGAGGAGCTCCGGGGCGAGGGCGGGGGCGACGAGGCGGTCCGTCAGCGCATCGCCGACCTCCTCGACGACCTGGTCCGCAGAATGGTGGAGGAGGGCTACATCCGGCTGGACGAGGGGGGCGCGGGCGCGGTCGGCCCGACGCGGGACGCCACCGGCGAGGGCGACGTCGACGAGGCGCGCGAGGCCGCCCGGGGGGTCGACTTCCAGCTCACCCGGAAGGGAATGGACTTCCTCGGCTACCGCGCGCTCCAGGACATCCTCTCCGCTCTCGGGAAGGCGAGCCTCGGCTCGCACGACACCCCGGAGCTCGCCACCGGTGTCGCCGCCGACGCCGCGAGCCGCCCCTACCGCTACGGCGACACGCTCAACCTGGACATCCCCGCGACCCTGAAGAAGGCGATCGAGCGGGAGGGGCTCGGCGTGCCGCTCGACCTCGAGTACTCGGATCTGATGGTGCACCAGACCGAGTACCGGTCCTCGTGCGCCACCGTCCTCCTGCTGGACGTGAGCCACTCGATGATCCTGTACGGCGAGGACCGCTTCAGCCCCGCGAAGCGGGTGGCGCTCGCGCTGGCCCACCTGATCCAGACGCGCTTTCCCGGCGACTCGCTCCGGGTGGTGACCTTCGGCGACCGCGCCGAGGAGATCCCGCTGGCCCGTCTCGGGCGGGCGCAGGTCGGGCCATTCCACACGAACACCGCCGAGGGGCTCGAGCTCGCGCGCACGATCCTGCGGTCGCAGAAGAAGGACATGCGTCAGATCGTCATGATCACGGACGGGAAGCCGAGCGCGATCACGACGGCCGAAGGCCGGGTCTACAGGAACCCGGGCGGCCTCGACGCCCGCATCCTCCGGCGGACGCTCCGCGAGGTCGCCGCGTGCCGGAAGGCCGGCGTCCTGATCAACACCTTCATGCTGGCCCGGGATCCGCACCTCGTGGGGTTCGTGCGGAAGGTCTCGGAGATCGCGCGGGGCAAGGCGTACTTCACCTCCACCATGTCGCTCGGCCAGTACGTCATGATGGACTTCCTCAGGAAGAAGCGCCGGAGGGTCTGAGATCCGGCCGGCGGAGCTTCCGCCGTCAGCCTTCCCGCCCCGACTCCTCCGGCGACCGCGCCGGCTCGATGTTGGAGCCACCCCCGGCGGCCTGCCAGTCGCGGATCTCCAGGTCGAGACGGTGGTTCGCGCGCATGCCCACCACGCCCCACGGGCGTGCCTCGGCGGTGGGGAGCGTCTCCACCGTCGTACCGTTCACCAGGAAGCGGGTGGTGTCGCCGCGAACCTCGACGGCCAGGGTGTTCGTGACCCCGCCGCGGGGCTCGGCGTCCGCGGTCTCTTCGGCGGTGCCGTCCGCCGTGTCGTCCGCGGTGCCCTCCGCCGCGTCCCGGGCGCCCCGGTCGGCCGAAGCGCGATCCGATGACCCGGCGGCATTCACCGCTTCGTCCGACGTCCAGTCCACCAGGTCGTGGGTCTCGTCGCCCTCGCGCCTCTTCACGAGGTACTCGCCGGTCGAGCGGACCAGGAAGTAGGTGTATTCGACGCCCGGACCCTGGAGATCGCGTCCGCCGATGAAGACGCCGTACGACTCGGCGTGTTCGGAGGAAAGCTCCCGCTCGGTGAACGTGGCGGAGAGGGTGTAGTCGCCGGACTCGAAGAGGGTGGTCGGCTCATAGAAGATGCCGGCCGGGCCGGTCGAGAGGTCGAAGCCCTCGTCCGTCTCCACGAGCTGGAACCCGCCCTCGTCGGCCTCCGAGCGGTCGAGGCGCACCTCCCAGGTGGGCTCCCTCGAGGTCAGCTCCTCCACGGTGGGAGCGCCGTCCTCGACGTCCCCGTCGGCCGCCTCGTCGGCGCAGCCCGCCATGACGAAGACCGCCAGCACGCTCGCTATCCAGGTCCGGTGCATCTCTTCCCTCCTCTCTGACGGCCTTCGAGTGCTGCCTGAGTTCCGCACGGTGCTCCGCGAGAGGTGCGGCTGCAAGAGCCGGACCCGCGGGAGGTCGCCGGAGAGGCGTGGCCGCGGCTACCGCGGGTCGGCCGGCTCGTCCGTCCCGGCCGTCTCGGTGCGGAGCGTCCGGCGCATCCGGGCGAGAGTCTCCTCCGCCCAAGCCGCTCCCGGCGTCTCGGGAAACCGCTCGACGAGGCGGGCCAGCTCCGGCGCCGCGCCCAGAGGTCGGTCCAGCCGGTGGAGGTGGATCTCGGCGATCTCGCGGGTCACCAGCATCTCCATGGCGCGGTCCAGCTCCCGCTCCCTCCGGGCCCGCCGAAAGAGGGACGCGGCCTCCTCCGCCCGCCCGAGATCGTCGCGCAGGATCCGCGCGGCGCGGACGAGCGGCCTCGGATCTCCGCCGCGCTCCTCGGCCGCCTCGAGCAGGACCCGGACGGCCTCCTCCCACCGCCCCCTCGCCGCGAGCGAGTCGGCGTACGAGAACTCGGGCAGGTGAGGCGTCCCGTCGCCCGAGGGGTTATAGATTGTAGAGGCGAGCCTCCCGGCCCGGTCGACGATCCAGAGCGACCCGAAGTAGACCGCGGCCGCGCACGCCGGAGGGAGCGAGAGCAGGACCAGAAGGAGGACCGCGGGCGGATCCTCCGCCTTGACGGCGAGGAACGCCGCGAGGACGCCCCCCATGACGAAGCCGGCCAGCGACAACGTCGCCGCCCTGAGCCGGAGCGCCCGCGTGGCCGCGTCGACGTCCCGGAGACGGGAGCGGATGACCGGCCCGGAGACACGAAGCCGATCCGACGGTGGTGGCGACGTCACGAGCCGAGGAGTGAGCCGGGCATGAAGAACGGAACCTGGGTTCCATACTACCAGGTGGACGCGTTCACGGACACCCCGTTCAGCGGCAATCCCGCGGGGGTATGCATCCTCGACCGTCCCATCTCACCGAACCAGATGCAGCTCCTGGCTTCGGAGGTGAACCTCCCGGAAACCGCCTTCGTCGGGCCGCCCGACGAGGACGGCGTCCGTCCGATCCGCTGGTTCACCCCCCTCGTCGAGGTCTCGGTGGGAGGACACGCCACGCTCTCGGCCGCCCACGTGCTCCGCTCCCGGGGCGACGCGGCGCCGTTCCGCTTCCGTGGCGGCTCGGAGGTCTACACCGTCGAGCGCGCCGGAGGGGTCATGCGCATCGACTTCCCGGCCGACCCTCCGAAGGTGGCGCTGCCGCCCTCCGGCATGCTCCGCGCTCTCGGGTCGCCCCAGGGGGTGCCCGCGCTCAGGGGGCGGACCGCCTGGCTGATCCGTCTTCCGCGCCGGGAGCACGTCGAGCTGCTGGAGCCGGACACCGCACGACTCCTCGAGGTCTATCCGGGTGACGACGTGCTCGGAGTGGCCGTGACGGCCCCGGACGAGGGCGACGCCGACTTCGTCTCGCGGTTCTTCGCGCCGTGGATCGGGATCCCCGAGGATCCCGTGACCGGCGTGGCGTTCGCCTCGCTGGTCCCGTACTGGACCGAGCAGCTCGGACAGCCTGCGCTCACGGCCCGTCAGCTCTCCGCGCGGGAGGGACTCCTGACCGTGTCGGTCGACCGCGACCGGGTCTACCTGTCGGGAGGCGCGGTGACGGTGGCCGAAGGCTCCATGCTCCTTCCGCCGGAGGATCCCGTGGGAGCCCCGGCCCACAGGAGCCGCTGAGCCGGGCGCCGCCGGCAGCGGCACGGCCGCGCCGCGGTCGGCTCAGAAGGAGGCGAGCACCCCGAAGAAGAGCTGTCCGTCGTTGTTCGTCCGCGCGCCCCGCACCGTCGCCTCGCTGTCGTAGGTGTCGAGGAGCGTCAGCTTCACGCTGACCACCTCCGTGAGCTGGAAGGAGAGGCTCGACTCGGAGGTGAAGAGGAATTCGTCCAGGGCGTCGATCCTCGGCTGCCAGAAGTTCACCGTGGAGACCCCGAGCCGGTCCGGGATCAGCGTGTGGCGGGCGCGGAAGCGGAGCGACCAGCGGGCGAGGGACTCGGTCTCCACGAGGGGGGCCTCGGGGTCCGGTCGGGGCTCCAGCCGCTCGGCCAGCACCGCGGCGCTCAGGTCCACGCGGGTGGGCTCGGTGCGGACCCAGGTGTACTTCGCGCCGATCCCGGCGTCCGTGCGGAGGTCGACCCGCTGCTCGAGCGAGCCGGCGGCGTTCGCGAAGACGAAGGGGCTCCACCGGTCGAACGGCCGGTGATCGAGCTGCGCGCCCAGCCGCCACGACCGCTTGTTCACGAACGTCGCTCCTCCCTCCTCCGTGGCCTCGCCGTAGCTGTAGCCCCCGTCCGCCGAGACCTCCCAGGTCGAGTCGGATCGCTCCACCCCCGCCCGGGAGGTGACGGTGGTCTGCTCGGTGTTCCCGAAGAAGACGCTCGCGCCGATCTCGCCCTCCACGTCCCACAGGTCGGGCGCCTCCGCGACCGCGTCGCCCTCCTGCGCCGTCGCCGGGATCGGTGCGGCGGACAGGAGCGCCGCGACGAGGGTCGCCGCGAGGGCCGGGCGGCGAACGTCGGAGAGGATCCGGGAGAAGCGGGGCATGGCTGGAAGGCCGTTGGAGAAGGAGAGCGAGGCGAGCCGGAAGGGCGAACATGCGAGGAGCGACGGCGCGAGCCAAGGCGGGGGCGGCAGGCGGAAGGCGCCGGAGCCCGGGACGGGGTGGTCCGCGGCCCGGCCGCGCCGTAGGATCGGGATGCGAGGAGGGCGGCCCCCCTCCCCACCCGGAATTCCCACGCGGAGGGTCCGTGTCGGACGTCGAGGAGCGGAAGATCGGATCCCTGACGGTGCGGGTGGACCGCACCCTCTGCGTCGGCTTCGGCGACTGCATCGAGGAGGCGCCGGACGCCTTCGAGCTGGACGACGAGGGCGTCGCGGTCTTCCTCCCGGGAGCGGCCGACCTGTCGAGGGAGCGGATCCTCGAGGCCTGCCGATCCTGCCCCGTCGACGCCCTCGTCGCGCTCGACGAGACCGGCGAGCAGCTCGTCCCGTGAGCGTGACGCCCCCATGAGCCGACGGTTCCGCACGTACCACGAGGTCGCCGGCGAGTCGTCGATGCCCGACCAGGTGGCCGCGCACCACGCCCGCCTCCGCCGCAGGCTGGAGTCCATCGGCGCCGTCGTGCCCGTCCTCAGCGGGAAGGGCGGTGTCGGCAAGAGCGCGCTCACGGCGAACCTCGCCCGGCGTCTGGCGGGGCTCGGCCGGCGGGTCGGAGCGCTCGACGCGGATCTGAACGGCCCCTCCCTCGCACGGATGCTCGGGGCCTCCGGGCCACTCGGCGACACCTCCGAGGGAGTCGTTCCCGCCACGGGCGGCGGCGGCGTCCCGGTCGTCTCGATGGAACTGCTCCAGGGCGAGGGCGCGCCGCTCCGCTGGAGGGAGCCGGAGAGCGGAGCCTTCCTCTGGCAGAGCACGCTGGAGACCGGCGTGCTGAGGGAGTTCCTCTCCGACGTCTCCTGGGGAAGCCTGGACGCGCTCCTCGTCGACGTCCCTCCCGGCACCGACAAGATCCGGCGGCTCCTGGAGCTCGTGCCCCGGCCCTCGCCCGTGCTCCTCGTCACGACCCCGTCGCCCGCCTCGGTGCGCGTGGTGACCCGCTCGGCGCGGCTCCTCCGGGAATCGGGTGTGCAGGGCGTCGGCCTGGTGGTGAACATGGCCGGTCACGCCTGCACGGAGTGCGGCTCCGTCTCGACCCTCTTTCCCGGCGACGATCCGGAGGAGATCGCCCGGGCTCTCGACCTCCCCCTCTTCGGCGCCGTGCCCTTCGACCCGGAGCTCGGGCGGGCGACGGACGGGGGCCGCGCGGGCGAGGAGGCCGGCGGGAGCCCCGCCGGGCGCGCCCTCGATCTCCTCGCCGATCGGATCGACACGCTGCTGGGAGGGCCGGACGCCCGCGCGACCGGTGAGCGGCCCTCCGCTCCGGAGGGGCGCCCCGCGGAAGGAGGCGGCCCGTGAAGTTCCTCTGTCTGGAATGCGACCGCGCCATGGACTTCCAGGAGCGCCAGCTTCCCGGCGACGGCACGCTGGCGGCGGTCTTCCGCTGCGCCACCTGCGGGCGCGAGATGGGCCTCCTGACCAACCCGATGGAGACGACCCTGGTGAGCAGCCTCGGGGTGCGGATCGGGGGCAGAGAGGTGCCCGAGCAGCCGATGGAGCTGACCCGCAGCTCGCTGGCGGAGGGGCGGCCGGACGCCTTCGGCGCCGACGGTGCCGAGGACGAGGGCTCGGATCCGGATGGTGGAGCCGCGGCTCGCGCGGGGCCCCCGGGTGCGGCCGGAGAGGCGGCCTCCGCCGGTGCGGCGGCGGGTGCGGCAGGAGAAGCGGACGCCCCGGGTGCGACGGGCGGCGCCGCCGCCGGAAACCGGGTCACCTGGAGCGCGGACGCGACGGACCGGCTGGGCCGCGTGCCCTCCTTCGTGCGCGGGATGGTGAAGCGGATCTACACCGACTGGGCGCAGGAGCGGGGCGTCGCCGTCATCACGCCCGACGTGATGGACCGCGCCCGGACCGAGCTGGGCCTGGAGAACATGTGACGGCCGCCGGGTGGCGGTCCGCAGGGAGCGGGGACGCGCCCGCCGCCGAGAGCCCCTCCCGGATCCGGAAGTACCGCCAGGCGGCGTTCGTCTACCTCCACGTCGGCATCCTCTACGAGGCCGTCGTCTGGGTGCTCTGGCGCCAGGGGATCCTCCCGGAGGGTCGCGGCCCGGCCTGGGTGTGGCTCCTGATGGGGGGGGCCATCCTCCTCCTCGTGTTCTGGGGCCTTTGGAGCTGGAGGAACCGCTGGTTCGCACGGGCCGTCTGGCTGCTCCACTCGCTCCGGCTGCCCGCGGTGATCCAGGGAGCCTTCTTCGCCTCGGAGGCCCAGCGGATCCCGCCGGACCTCTACCTGGTGGGGCTCGCGGCCGTCCTGCTCAACCTCGCCTTCCTCGCCCGAGCCGCCTGGGATCTGTAGAAGGTGGTCTAGAAGGCCGTTGAAGAAGTCCGGTGGGTCGCCGGGACCCGGGATCGATTGACACCCCTCTCGGGGGCCGGATATACTGGCCCTCGATCGAGCCCGGGATCCACCTCCCGCGGCTCCTGCCCTCCCCGACCGGGGAGCGGCGGCCGCTCCGGCCGCGCCGGAGGGAAACGGTGAAGCGACGAGACCAACGCTCCCACGCGAGCGGGCAGTCCATATAGATCTCCACAGGGCCGGCACGGAAGGCGCCGGCCCCCTCGGCATCGGACGTCGGTCCCCGGACCGGCGCCCTCGGGAGACGGCCGTGCACGGCCGGGAGATCGGGACCCCCCGCGGGAGCGCCGCTTCTTCATTTCCTCCGACACAGGCGCGCATGTACCGCGAGCTCTTCGTTCCGGTCGACAACTCCGAGCACTCCCACTGGGCCGTCGACAGGGCCCTGGAGATCGCGTCCCGGAGTGACGGCCATCTCACGGCGAACCACGTCTACGCCGCCCGGCTCCACGACGTCCGGTTCCGGCAGCTCGAGACCGGGCTGCCCGCA
>CAYPDV010000072.1:0-13096 GCA_964409525.1 uncultured Gemmatimonadaceae bacterium | reverse complement strand
AGCGACGGCCGCGAACCCACCAGCGTCAGACTCCAGCCGCGATTTCCAACATATTGGAAAAGCACTCCTACAGATACCAGCACACCCATCCCTGCTATTAGAATGGCCCAACTTTGTGCACTGCCTGTAGCGGCCACTTCCATTAGCACTAGCCAGTCTCCTATCGTTTCGCTGCTCCATAGCGACCAGAGCGTGCAGATAAAAACGAACATTCCCATCACTTTAAGGGAATGCAAAAACGCGGCGCGAAACGACCATGCCTGCTTTTTTAGCGATCGCTTGCGACTCTGCTTTGCCTCAATAAGTGAATTGATGACGACCAAGCCGCCGAGAATGCCCCAAAAGAGCGCATCCGGGCCCGTCAATGGAAATTCACCCTGCAGCCAGAACCACTGGTAAGAGTGTAGAAGCCAGGTTCCGCCGAAGACCAACAGCGTTGACAGCACAAGTGCCGTGGTCATCCCCCAACGACGGAATTTCATCAACGACGGATAGTAGAAGAGCTTCAGCATGAAATCCTTCCAATAGATGTTGATTCTCCGCCAGTAATCTGTGAAACTCGACGCGAGGTAGTAGAGGCGATGCGTCTCCGGGAGGTTGAAACCGAAGAGGCACATGATGCCGATCACCAGGTGGAACAGCCCAGAAATGCGTAGATAGAGCGCATAAGTCGTCAGCATGAAGAGGACGACTCCGGCAAGGTCCACAACCTCCGTGGCGGAAGGCAGAAGGTGGTGATAAACAACTCGGTACAGCAGCAAATGGACGATGCCGCGTGTAATCCACAGCAGACCCTTTTGATAGATCCCCTCGGGTGCTCCGTCATAGTAGGTTCGTCGAAACGTCTGATAATCCACAACAGGGAAAAGCAGGAAACAGACGTTTGGAAGCATGAAGAAGTAGGAGAGACGCTGCCATATGGAGACCGGCTCCTTCTCATGCCGCAGATCGTACAGATAGATCATCAGGCGGAACATGAACATTGCCCCGAGAATCGGCAGAATTATGATTGGGAGTGATTCCCAGGATGTCTCAATCCAGCCCCCGCGAACTACCGCGAGTCCGGCGCCTACAAAAATGAGCAGACCGACGCGAATGGCGAAGGCGACTGGAAGATGGCACAAACTGATCATGCCCAAGCCCACTATGATCAGAGCGGTACCCTGTTTTAGCCCAAGAATCGTGACTATAGCCGCTAACGACAGTGCGAGGAAGAAGGGCGGCCGAAAGCGAAGTGGGAGGAGTGCGTGGACCACAAAGCCCACGAAGATCAGAGGAATGATCTCGGAAAAGCCGTAATTCTCCTCGATGGCGAACTGATGCGCTACAATGAGGATGAAGCCAAGCTGTAAAACAATCAGGAACAGCCCACGCAGCGTACGAAGCCATGTCAGCATCTCATCGAGGCTGATCTTCCACAACACGTCAGAGACTGCGGAACGCATTCCGCCTGTCCTGCGAACAGTCAGCTTCTCGGACATACGGCGACGGCTGGCTCACATGGTTTACATCCCAACCGCGCGACGTTACAAAGCCGTCAAATGTGCACCATGGTATCTTTGGCTCAACTAGCGATAGAATTTCTGCGCATATAGTAGATTATTCACCTTAACGCCTTGTGCGGTCAACGTATAACTGCAGAGACAGTACGTCGCACTTCCATTGTAAAGGGCAGTCACGCTTGATTCAGTACGGATCTCGCAGCTCTCTCACCGCTCTTGAAAGACTCGTCGGTCCACATATATCCCCAGTCGCCGTACCGTCCGCAATAGGCCACCTCGACATCATCGAGAAACCCGTGAACCGTCTTGACTGCTTCGGCTCGATCGAGATCGAAAATGATGTTCGCGTATGGAATGAACATCGCATTTTTAAATAAAATCTCATCGTCCTCTCGGATAAGCCCACAGCGCCGGAGGTCGCGAATGACGGGCTCAATGCAATCTTCCGGCTGCCGGTCTATCGGCTTATACTTCTCAGAATAATATACCTCTGCCTGAATGCTCCCGGCACCGGGCGGTACGGTCTTCGGCGACAGCATGTGCGGAAAACTCAACCGAGTAAAGAAAATGTCTCTGTCATAGAAGTAACTCCAGTGTGCCTCTGAGATGTCGTCGCGGTCAATTCCTACGTTGACGAGCACACACTGCGAGCATGCTAGTTTCTGTGCAGCTTCCCGAACGTCGTCCGGAGCATCTATCACCATCGAGATTAGATCCGGTAAGGCCACGGAGGAAACTAATCTGTCATACTGCACGACGTTTCCATTGGAGAAGTGCATCAGCTTCTCCGACGTGTCGAGCTTGACCAACTCATGATCCACCTGTATATCACAACACTTTAAAAATCGTGACAGATATGACATGAATCCGCCATGCGTTGGATACCGGAATCTATCTATGTAATGCACGTCCGGCGTGCTCTCTGATAATGCTCCGTGGAAAACCTCTTCCATGGATGGTCGATAGAGCCTCTCACCGAGCCAATCAACACTCATATTCTTTGCCTCGGTCGTATGATACTTAAGACCATACTCCATAGGAAACGTACTTGCGAAGGTCTCGCCGAAACTGGCAATAAGCCAGTCCTCATACGTTTTCACGGATTCGGTGCCGTTCTGCGCTGCCGCTACGAAATCCACCAGGACGTCGACCACCAGATCCGTTGGAAGCCCGTATAAATTTCGTTGCGCAGGGTGTTTGATCCAGTGACCTTTCCAGTAGTTGTTAACCCCAGTCTTTAATACCTGATAATCACCATCTATACTTTCGGCAAACAATTCTTGAATGCGTTCATCCTTCGTAAATGAAACGTGTGGTCCCTCATCGAAGATGAAGCCTTCATCGTACGAATAGGAAGCGGTATGCCCGCCGTAATACGAGCGTTTCTCGTACATAACCGCGTCAATTCCGGAACGATCCAGCTGGTAGGCAGCGCCAAAACCAGCCATACCTGCACCTAAGATGGCTACTGAACTCATTTTAAGCGTTCTCTTCTTTATTTATATTCGCACGCCACCAATCAACGGTGTCCTTGAGGCCGTCCGTCAAATCAAACCGTGGGCTCCATCCGACTTCGTTCCTCAGACGGGATACATTTGCTACGATCAGCGGTGGACTATTCGGGTTGTCCGGAACGGCTCCGGCGCGAATCAGATCCTCGCGTCCGATGACGCCGGCGATTCTATCGACAATGTGCCTTATGGTGACCGGTTGACCAGATCCGACGTTCACCGGGCCCATCGAGTCGCTTTCCAACAGGGCGACCAGTGCCTCCGCTACATCCTGCACGTGCAGGTAATCGCGAATCTGATCGCCGGTCGAACATGGAGCCGGCTCATCTCGAAGGAGGGCGTTCGTAATTGAAGCTACGAGTCGCGACGGATACTCCCGCGGACCGTAGAGAAAGAATACGCGTGCCCACGCACTACTCAGGTGAACCGCCTCTGAATACGCCTCCAGCAATGAACGCAATGCATCCTTGGACCGGCCGTATATGGTCGTTGGGCGGCACGGCGTGATTCCCTCGGTACAATAGCCATGCCGGTGATCATATTCGTATCCCGTACCTACCATCACGCAACGCCGCCCTCCTGCTTCATGAAAGGCTTTCAATAAATCAATGCTGGCCCGAACCCAATCCAGATTTTTGGGCGAGTCGTAGAACGCTCCCGGCTCCAGATACCAGGCCGAGTGCAGTAGATGTGTAGGGCACACCTCTTTTACGAGCTCCCGCATCTGCTCCGGAATCAGCAAGTCGGCACGATGCCACTGGACTTCCGCTGACATTTTATGCGTAGATGAGCGGGCAACCGCATGTACGTCGTATCCTTTCGCTGCGAGGGGCATCAATGCCTGATACCCGACGAATCCGGACGCTCCCGTAACGAGCACTCTCTTCATCATGTTATTCTTAACCCGTAACTAATCTTCAATCTGCATGATGAGCTATGCTTCGCAGAGGCTGAATGTCTATTCGATCGCATTGATTGATGCTCACCTGATCAGGGTGAATTTGGACGATCGTGTGGTTAGCCCGGATTCGGACCTGGCCGTGAGCACGTAGAGGTAGGTACCGGAAGCAAGCGATCCCGCATCGATGAGATGCTTTCTGGACGATCCTGCCGGAATGCGGGTTGTCGGGATCGCGAGAACGCGCCGGCCCATTACGTCAAACACATTTACAGCGACCTCCGAATCGTGAGGTAAGTCAAACACGAGCGTCGTCAGTCCATGGAATGGGTTGGGATAATTGGATCGTAGAGCGAACTCGGTAGGTAGCGGTTTCTCGTCGATGCCGAGCGTGGTCGTGCTGTGGCCGACTTTCGTGGCGGCAATCGAAGCTTCCACATCAGACGGTGAGGCGCTCAGCGGAAGCAGCGCCAGGATTAGTGCGAATGCCTCATCCGCTCCATCCGGGTCGTCGATCAAAACAGTTCGGACGTGCGTACCTGGCGCGACCGGTTCCTCGTCCGACATGGCCAGCGCCCGAACGTCGGCGAATGTTCCGTATCGCTTTTCCAGATTCCCTTGCGGCGTCATGCCGGCTGTCCCGGCTTTCGCTGCAGTGAAGACCAGCAGACGTGCACCTTCGACCGATGTCGTGAGCTCGACCGAAACCGATTCAGCACCGACTGCATGCTCAGTAGCCAGTGCATGGATCGGAGACTCCGTGTTGACGCCCCGGTACGCCGCCATACCTGCGGAAATATTCTTGTTTCTATCGAGCTCCCACCCGTATGAAGAGGGCTCGGATGGATCTGCGACTTTGTAGTAGATCGTGTGCTTACCTCCGGAGGAGGTCCAGTCCTGAGAGAGCCGCTCCCAGTCCTGCGGTGCGGTGATCGTCGGATTCGGGCTCGCTCCATGATACATGCTCATGACCAGCAGATCACCAGCCTGTACACCGGAGGGCACATCCAGCTCAAAATTATCTTCACTTCCAGAGGCGCTCATATAGCTAGTGGAGGCCAAAAACGTGATCGATTCCGCAGGCTCAACGATCGCCCAGGTAAACGCAACTTCCACTGGCGCATTGACTCCGTCGCTCACCGATACGGTCACCTCATACGGGCTCGAAGCCGCCGCATCCGCCCCAACCGTGCCGGCAATCCGACCGTCCGAATCGATCGAGATGCCGGCCGGAAGATTCTCCGCTGCGTACGACAGATCGTCGTCGTCCGCGTCGGTTGCGGCAATCTGCACGTTTACCACGTCTCCCTCGAAGTCTGACCGGTCGGCCACCGGATCCACTGTCGGAGGTGTGTTTACAACGCTTCCAGGTGACAGCGCCAATGCAAACGCAAAGGCCTCATCCGCTCCGCCCGGATCGTCGATCGATATGCTTCGCACGAGGGTTTCAGGCGCGGCAAGTTGCTCGTCCGACATAGCAAGCGCCCGAACATCGGCGAATGTCCCATATCGCTTGACCATCCCCCCTTCCGGCGTCATGCCGGCCGTCGCAGCTTTCGCCGCCGTGAAGACCAGCAGACGCGATCCTTCCACCGTGGTCGTGACTTCAACCGTCACGAGATCCGCATCTAGGACGTGCTCAGTCGAGCTCGCCTGGAACGGAGACGTCGTACTTACGCCTCTATAGGCCGCCATTCCCGCAGAAATGTTCTTTGATCTGTCGAGCTGCCATCCGTATGAGGAAGGCTCCGACGAATCCGCAATCTTGTAGTAAATCGTGTGCTTCCCGCCCGACCCCGTCCAGTCCTGATAGAGCTGCTCCCAGTCCTGCGGCGCGGTGATCGTCGGATTCGGGCTCGCTCCGTGATACATGCTCATGATCAGCAGATCACCTGCATGAACACCGGAGGGCACGTCGAGATCAAAAGACTGCTCACTTCCCGCCGCGCTCATGTATATCGTCGATCCTACGTAGGCGATCTCTCCGGCTTCCGCGCCCACCGTCCAGGTGAAGGCAACCTCCACCGGCGCATTCACTCCGTCGCTCGCCGACACCATCACATCATACGGGCTCGAAGCCGCAGCTCCCACGCCGATCGTGCCGGCAATCCGGCCGTCCGAATCGATGGAGAGGCCCGCTGGAAGATTCTCCGCATCGTACGTAAGCGCGTCGCCGTCTGCATCGCTTGCGGCGATCTGCACGTCTACCGCATCGCCCTCGAAACCAGCGCGATCCGCGATCGGATCCACCACCGGCGGCTCGTTCAGACTCTCAGGCAGCAATGCCACGGCAAGCGCAAATGCCTCATCCGCTCCTGTGGAATGGTCGACCGACACGCTTCGCATGATCGTACCCGATGACGTGAGCCGCTCGTCCGACATCTGAGCTGTACGAGTGAAGGCATACTCGTCATAACGCTCGTTCATGCTACCATCCGGCGTTGCACCGCCGGTCTCCGCTTTGAGCGCCGTAAACAGAAGCAACCGCGTCTCTGCCACCGTCGTCGTGAGCTCAACCTCTATCGACGAGGCACCGACCTCCTTCTCCGTCGACTGCACGTGAAACGGAGAGGTCGTACTGACACCGCGGTAAGCCACCATACCCGCCGCCGGATGTTTCGATGGATCAATCTCCCACGTGTAAAAAGGCGGCTCTGATGAGCCCGCCATTTTGTAGTAGACCGTGTGCTTGCCTCCTGTGGAAGTCCAGTCTTGGTAAAGCTCTTCCCAGGGCTCCGGCACTGAGATTACTGGGTCCGGATTCCCGCCGTGAAACATACTCATTATCAGGAGGTCGCCTGCTTGTACACCGGAGGGCACGTCTAGATCGAAGGACGTCACAAGGGTTGATCCACTCGAATATGACGTCGAACCCACGAATGCAATCTCTCCAGTCTCCGTGCCGATCGCCCAGGTAAACGCAACTTCCACTGGCGCATTGACTCCGTCGCTCACCGATACGGTCACCTCATACGGGCTCGAAGCCGCCGCATCCGCCCCAACCGTGCCGGCAATCCGACCGTCCGAATCGATCGAGATGCCGGCCGGAAGATTCTCCGCTGCGTACGACAGATCGTCGTCGTCCGCGTCGGTTGCGGCAATCTGCACGTTTACCACGTCTCCCTCGAAGTCTGACCGGTCGGCCACCGGATCCACTGTCGGAGGTGTGTTTACAACGCTTCCAGGTGACAGCGCCAATGCAAACGCAAAGGCCTCATCCGCTCCGCCCGGATCGTCGATCGATATGCTTCGCACGAGGGTTTCAGGCGCGGCAAGTTGCTCGTCCGACATAGCAAGCGCCCGAACATCGGCGAATGTCCCATATCGCTTGACCATCCCCCCTTCCGGCGTCATGCCGGCCGTCGCAGCTTTCGCCGCCGTGAAGACCAGCAGACGCGATCCTTCCACCGTGGTCGTGACTTCAACCGTCACGAGATCCGCATCTAGGACGTGCTCAGTCGAGCTCGCCTGGAACGGAGACGTCGTACTTACGCCTCTATAGGCCGCCATTCCCGCAGAAATGTTCTTTGATCTGTCGAGCTGCCATCCGTATGAGGAAGGCTCCGACGAATCCGCAATCTTGTAGTAAATCGTGTGCTTCCCGCCCGACCCCGTCCAGTCCTGATAGAGCTGCTCCCAGTCCTGCGGCGCGGTGATCGTCGGATTCGGGCTCGCTCCGTGATACATGCTCATGATCAGCAGATCACCTGCATGAACACCGGAGGGCACGTCGAGATCAAAAGACTGCTCACTTCCCGCCGCGCTCATGTATATCGTCGATCCTACGTAGGCGATCTCTCCGGCTTCCGCGCCCACCGTCCAGGTGAAGGCAACCTCCACCGGCGCATTCACTCCGTCGCTCGCCGACACCATCACATCATACGGGCTCGAAGCCGCAGCTCCCACGCCGATCGTGCCGGCAATCCGGCCGTCCGAATCGATGGAGAGGCCCGCTGGAAGATTCTCCGCATCGTACGTAAGCGCGTCGCCGTCTGCATCGCTTGCGGCGATCTGCACGTCTACCGCATCGCCCTCGAAACCAGCGCGATCCGCGATCGGATCCACCACCGGCGGCTCGTTTTCTACGCCTTCGGGCAATAGCTCCACGGCAAATGCAAACAACTCATCCGCTCCGTCAGGATCATCAATGGATATGCTTCGCACGAGCGTTCCCGGCGCAGCAGGCTGCTCGCCCGACAAGGACAGTACGCGTTCAAGAGCATGTACGTCATAGCGTTCAGCCATGGTCGAAGGCGGCGTCGTTCCGGCGACGGTTGCCTTAGCCGCGGTAAAGACCAGCAGACGTGCACCTGCGATGGTCGTCGTGAGTTCTACCGTCACAGACGTCTCGTCGACAGCGTGCTCGCTCGATTTCGCGAGAAAAGGCGATGTCGGATTGACGCCGCGGTACGCTGCCGATGCCGCGGCAATATTCTTGGAGGGGTTGACCTCCCAATGGTACGAGGCCGGCTCCGACGAATCCGCCACCTTATAGTAAATCGTGTGCTGTCCCCCTGCCGTCGTCTCGTCTCGATAGAGCTGCTCCCAATCCTGTGGGGCAGTGATTGATGGGCTTGGATTGGCGCCCTGAAACAGGCTCATTACGATCAAATCGCCTGTCTGTACACCTGAGGGCACGTCCAGATCGAACGACGTAACGAGAGTCGATCCACTTGAATACGACGTCTCTCCTAAGTACGTGATCACGCCAGCATTGGCACCAACTGTCCAGGTAAACGCGACGTCGACCGGCGTATTGACTCCGTCACTCACCGACACGGTTACTTCAAACGGACTCGAAGCACCCGCCCCCGCGTCAATGACACCCGTGATCCGGCCGTCCGCAGCGCCCATACTGAGCCCGTTCGGCAATCCCGTCGCCGAATACAACAGATCGTCGCTGTCCGCATCGGTCGCATAAATTTGCACGTCCACAACATCGCCCTCGAAGGCGGAGCGATCTTCCATGCCAGCAACTGATGGCGGCTCATTTACTACACTGCCGGGCAATAAAGCCACCGCGAACGTGAAGGCCTCATCGGCTCCGTCTGGATCGTCGATCGATATGCTTCGCTCAAACGTTCCTGGTGACGCAGCCTGCTCATCCGAAAGGGTTATAGCGCGGACTTCGGAAAACGTCCCGTACCGCTTCACCATCTCCGCATCCGGCGTCATACCGGCAATTGCAGCTTTTGCCGCCGTGAAAACTAGTAAACGTACCCCTTCGGCAGTCGTAGTAAGCTCTGCCGTCACGGCGGTCACATCGGCAAAGTATTCATTTGCCTGTGTGTGGAAGGGAGCAGATCTGCTAATGCCGCGATAGGCTGCCATTCCTGCGGCGATATTCTTTGTCCTATCGAGCTGCCATCCGTACGACGACGGTTCCGAAGTATCCGCAAATTTGTAAAAGACCGTGTGCTTACCTCCGGAAGAGGTCCAGTCTTGATAGAGCTGCTCCCAGTCCTGCGGCGCGGTGATCGTCGGGTTAGGGCTCGCTCCATGGTACATGCTCATGACCAGGAGATCACCCGCCTGAACCCCCGACGGCACGTCGAGATCGAAGAAGGTCTCGGTGGGGCCGGTCGTTGCGTAGTCCGTGGATCCAATGTAGGAGATCGTCGACTGCGCTTCGACCGTGTTACCCGACATCACCACTATCCAGAAGATGGTGCAGTGGGCAGTGAGTCGGAAGAGGTACCGCATTGAATTCATTCCAATCAAGAGTTTGCTGTTCGAAGTCGGTATCGTGCGGCTACTCAGGCTATTATCATCCCGGCTGTTCGCAACTACACCGATTCTCGACCGCACCAGTTATGCAGCCCAACCGCACGAATTCCCAGTCGCCGCTTCTTTGTGTGGTTCGCTCAGACGTCTCCTCTGCTGCAGGTCGAAGACTGAACATAAACATGACGATGTATCCCGAAAAACGACCGTATTATGTGGTACAGCCTTGCCGTCGGGGGTCCGAGTCAAACAACTGCCGGCGTCCGGCCTATCCAATACCGGTCCTTAAATGTCCGGCATAAAGCGGATACAAGCGTGCGCAATTAACGTCAACAAAAATCCACTTTTGCCTCAGCACTAATCCGACTTGGGAGCCTAAAACTACACGGATCTAATCTGAAGCTTTGCGAACGAATTGGCCATTCGTGGGTGAAGATACGCTACGCAGTAAGTGGACGGTGGACGTGTAGACGCGAACATGTACTTTCAGGACCGGGCACCTGATACCTTCTGCCGATCCGGCACGAGCCTAATCGAGCGACTTAATGTAGGCAACCATGCGGTCCAGGTCCCCATTATCCGAAAGACCTTCGAAATCCATCGTAGTCCCGGGCGCGAATGCTCGCGGATTCTTCAGAAAACTGCGAAGTGCCTGGTCATCCCATTCGCCGGAAAGATCCGCGAGAGCATTCGAATACCTGTACCCCGGTGCCGAACCAATTTTGCGACCGAAAACTCCTCCGAGATCTGGACCGATCAGATGTTTATTATCATTATCCACCTGGTGGCAATTGGCACACTGCGTCAGGAACAGCGAGGACGCGTCACTGCTCTCCTTTATCGGTTCGATTACCAGGAATGAACCGGGATCCGTCCAGAGGACGAGGCGTCCCTGAGCATCTTCTGCGAGGTCCCGGATGCGTCCGCCGATCTTGATGGGTTCGACAACGACGGTTCGATTGTTTTCAACCTGCACACGAAATAGGGTATGGCCTTTCAACGATGCTACTAATAAGTCACCGTTCCATGCGGGGAACAATGGACTAGACGACTGAAGCACGTTTGAGATACCAACAGAGGGCACCCATGAGTATACGGGCGATTGGAATGAGCCACGACGAGCATATTCGGCATGCTCGAGCCACTCATGCTTGTGATATTCGGTACCATAGGTTACATACGGCCATCCGTAGTTACTCTTCTCGACAAGCACATTGAGTTCATCCCCACCGCGTGGGCCATGTTCTGTTGACCAGATCGTGCCCTCAGGTGTAATGTGCAGTCCTTGAGGATTCCTGTGGCCCGTCGAGAAAGGCGTAGCGGAACCGTCTTCTATGCGTACGCGAATCGTCTTACCGTATGATGCATCAGCCGTTTGTGCGTAAATCGGTCCATAGACGTTCTTATCAAAGCCATGGTCCCCGACGGTGACCAGCAACTCGGCATCGTTTAGCAGCTGCATTCGGCCACCGCTCATCATAAGTTGGTGGCCTCGAAGCGAATCAGCCTCAAAGTCGATGCATGGATCTGTCTCATACAGCACCTCCCATGTGCGATCCTGTTCTACTAAATCCACCTCGTGATCGGACCAATCCATCTTCGATACACGAAGCACATAGCACTGCAACTCGCGTTTCCAAAAATGATGTGACGTGAAAATGCGCGTCGCGTCGGGGGTACGCTGCACCAGAACATCCGCGACGCCAAAATACTCCTTTAGGACACCCTCCGGTGCGTCTTCATTGAACTCCGCTGCATTTGATGGCGCCCGCATCCGCAGTTCCCGGACTTCCAGATCGGTGTCGCCATCAGAAAAGGTCGCCTCATAAAACGTCCCTTCTCCAGTAACGACTATGAAGCCGTCGCCAAAAACATCCATCCCCCCTCCTCGTACACTCGGTCGAGGAATACCACCTGCATACTCCACCATCCTCAGCAGGTAAAATGCAGAGTCGATCACATTCTGCTCACGTACGTCTCCCGCTTCATCAGCAGTGGACGACCCAAAGAGATGACGGATCGCCGACGGCTGCACGAGTACGATCACGATGATCGCAACAGCCACGATCGAAAGTATGCGTATACGTACTTTCGACAACCCCCGCCTTTGTAATTCGATTGTAGCGTAGATACTGACGAAGCACGCGAGGGAGAGAACGATCGTACCTAATAGAACGCCTCGCGAGTAGGGGGCGTTTACTAGCATGAGCAGCAGCAAGCTCAGTCCCTCCGACGAAAGCACGATCAATACAATATCGGAAAGCAGCAGAGACTGCTTCTTGGTCCAGACCAGGCGCAGCATAACTCCTGCGACGAAGTGTCCGAGCACGAGTACCAGGTGTGGAAAAAACAGCTCCTCGTTCATACGAGGTGGCACACCGTACGAATCGGCATGGATGATGCTCGGCCAGAAGCTCAGCAATGCGGTCGACAAGACAACCCACAGCCAATAGATTCTTCCCATCAGAATAGATGCTGTTGTCGTAGCAATACTGTTAGGGGATTGGATTAATGTACTGAGATGGTGAGCTAAACGATCGCAGACTCGAAGCCTTAGTGAAGACGCAAGGACTCTACCCGGCTCTCTTTCGGACAGTGAGTCTAGGGGACGTACCCAAAGACCGCTCGCCGGATGATTCTTTCACATGATCGACGGGCGCAACACTGGATTTCAAATGGAAATGACGTTGCTGCTCCAGCCATAGCCGGTCGCAAAGTCGATCGACAGGAATGGTCACGTCGTCAAATGTAAGTACGTCGTCTTTACGGATGTCCCTGGTCAGGCGACATCCCTCCGCCAATCCCATCGGAAGCAAGTTCAGGCGCTGAGATTCGGTGACGTTCTCGCATTGGCCGTAGGTCATGTAGGCGCCAATGCCGTCAAGCTCAGATCCTTTCTCGAGGCCCTTTTTGGCGGTCGCGACGACAGCAACTTGAGGGGCGCCGGCAGGCGTAATTGTCGCGTCACCGAAAAGAACTGCGCGTGCAATCGTATTGTGCACCTCAAAATGGCAGAGATGATAAGGTGTGTAGAAGCAATATACAGGCCCTTCACCCAGTTTATAGAGATTCAGGTAATGCTGCTGCGCCGGATTGTCGTGGGTCCCCAGAACGAATACACCCGGTCCCGGTGCCGCACCGACTACGTAGTCGACAATACCGGGACCTTCTAGCAGATCTTCCATCGGATACCATTCAGCAGCCTCGCTGACAGGGGTGCCTGAAGGCACGACTGGACCATGCATGCCACGTCGGGCGACTCGCATTCCGGTGGCATTCGCTACGATGGTTTGCTCAAATGAGATCTTGGTACCATCAGCGAAGGAGGTCACCATGCGCGGGTTCTGCCCCCACTTCCGCGCAAACCCCTCCTGCGTAGTCGGATTCCGATAGGGATCTTGCAGGCCCTTAATATTCCCGCACAACACCGGCTTTACACCGATACCCTTGACGAATCGATG
>CAYPDV010000071.1:0-13603 GCA_964409525.1 uncultured Gemmatimonadaceae bacterium | reverse complement strand
CCCTGCCCTACATCGGCCAGAAGATCGGGATCAGGAAGACGGCCACTCCGATGGCGAGGACCTGGAGCGGCCCCCCCACCTTCACGAAATCGGTGAAGCGGTACCCGCCGGGACCGTAGACCATGAGGTTGGTCTGGTAGCCGATCGGGGTGACGAAGGAGAGGGACGCGGCCGCCGTGACGCCGATGACGAAGGGACGTGGATCGAGCCCCTGCGCGGCGGCGGTCGAGATGGCCATCGGGAAGAGGAGCGCCACCGCCGCGTTGTTGGTGATGAGCGCGCTCAGGATCGAGCAGGCGAGCAGCGTCGCGGCGAGCACCCCGTAGGATCCCAGGGGCGCGCCCAGGTGGACGAGCCCCCGGGCCACGAGCTCGGCCGCGCCGCTCGTCTGCATCGCCGCGGCCAGGCCGAGCGCGGCCCCGATCACCACCAGGACCGACCAGTCGATCGAGCGGTGGACGTCTCCGGGCGACAGGAAGCCCGTGCACACCATCACCAGGGCTCCCGAGAGGGCCGCGACCGAGATGTGGACGACCTCGGCCACGGCCAGGCCGATCACGCCGAGGAGGATCAGCATGCCCCACTTTCCCCGGGTGGGCCTCCAGAGCGGCGCGCTCTCGAGCTCCTCTCCGGGCTCCTCGCCCACCAGGTAGAAGTCCCGGGTCGCGGCGTACGCCCGTCCGAACCCCTCCGTCGCCTCCAGGAGGAGGGTGTCGCCGGGCCGGAGCACGACGCGCCTCGGATCCTCGCCGACGGGCCGCCCGTGGCGGATCACCGCCGTGACGACCGCCCCGTACCGGTCCGGGAAGTTCGCGCTGGACACCCGCTCGGACGCCAGGGGCGAGCCTTCGGGGATCACGGCCTCACGGAGCTGGAAGGGTCCCTTCAGCTCCAGGTGGCGGAGATTCTCGACCGGATCGAGACCCGACCGTCGGGCCGTCTCGTCCATCTCCTCGTCCGGCCCCCGGAAGGTGAGGTAGTCGCCCTCCCGGATCGTCTCGTCCTCGCCCACCGGGGCGACCAGGCCGGACTCCCGGGTGATCCGCACCACCTCGAGCTCTCCGCTGTCGAGTCCCACGTCTCCCACGGTCCTGCCGATGACCGCCGACTGCGCGGGGACCTGGTAGAGGTGGTCCGCCTCGCCCCGCGACCACCGGATCACGCCTTCCCGCCGCCGCTGCTCGTGGAGCGACTCCCGCCGCGGCAGGAAGCGCGGCACCACGGTGACCAGGAGCCCGATTCCCACGACCGCGAGGGGAACACCCAGCCAGGCCATCTCGAAGAAGCCGAGGCCCGGATAGCCGTAGGAGCGGAGAAGCCCGTCGGCCACCAGGTTCGTCGAGGTGCCGATGAGGGTGCAGAGCCCTCCGAAGATGGAGGCGTAGGAGAGGGGGATCAGGAGCTTCGAGGGAGTCACGTCCTTCCGGCTCTCCGCCGAGGAGATCACCGTCGGGATCCCCATCGCCACGATGGGCGTGTTGTTGAGGAAGGCCGAGGCGACGGCCGACGTCGTGGTCAGGCGGATGAGGATGGCCCGGAGGTGCCGCGTTCCGCCCACCAGCGCATCGGCGGCCTTCCGGAGCACGCCGGCCTGGCGCAGCCCCTCCGCGATCACGAAGAGGGAGCCGAGCGCGAGGAGCGTGGGATTGGCGAAGCCCGCGAGCGCGGGCTCCAGCTCGACCACCCGGGCGACGATGAGGAACGCGAGCGCCCCCATCAGCGTCAGGTCCGCGCTCAGGAGCTCGAAGGCGAGCACGACGAGCGCGACCACGATGGCGCCGAGGGTGAGACCGGCCTCCAGGGTCATTCCGGAGCTTCCGGCGGCGGGTCGGCGAGCGGGATCGGGTGAGGCATGCCCGGATGCCTCCCTGCAAGCCCCGTGCGTTGCAGGTCGTCGCCGGTCCCGGTGGACGCGCCGCCGGTCCGGATGACGTTCTCCGCTACGTCTCCTCGCCGGCCGCCCCCTCGTCCTCCTCCGTTCCGGCCGCGCCGGTATCGGCCGGCCCGTTCTCGCCCACCGTCATCTCCTCGGCTCCCTCGTTCCAGATGTCCAGGTGCCACCGCCACGTGCCCTGGTCGTCCCGCTGCCAGATCACCACGTACTTCCCCCGGGCCTCGCCCCCGGCCGTGTCGAGGATCCAGCGGCCGATCTCCCAGGCGCGGTCGGGCCCGAGGGGCTCGACGTCGGTGGTGGCCAGCTCGACCCGCTCGATGCCCATCTCCTCGGTGGCGCCCTCCCAGAAGTCGCGGATGCCCTGCCGCCCCTCGATGCGGGGTCCGCCCGGGGGCAGGATGATCGCGTCCTCCGTGTAGATCCCGTCCACGAATCCGGCGATGTCGCCCTCGTTGTAGCGCTCGGCGGCGCGGCGGTTCGCGTCCTCGATCGCGGTGCGGACCTCGTCCGGGTCTGCGATGGCGGCGGCGCCGTCGTCCGACTCCGTGCCCTCCTGGACCTCGCACGCGGCCAGCGGCAGGAGGAGGACGAGAAGAAGGGGCAGGGTGCGGCGGGGAAAGGGCGGAACGGGTCTCATGGAGCGTCTCCGGGTCCGGGAATCTCGCGCTCGCCCCGAGCGACGGTTCGGGGCGGGTGGTCAAAATCCTCTCCCGTCCGCCCCGGCACAAGGATCTTCGGGATCAGCGGCGAAGGAGGGAGAGCGGATCCCTTCCGGGCCAGGAGGCCTCCCAGCCGACCGAGAACGCCTCGGACGCGTCGGTGAGGCCGATCGCGTAGTCCAGCCGGAGCGCTCCGGGAATGCCGGGGAGGGAGACCCGCACCCCCGCGCCGCCGTCCACCAGGAGCCGCCCCTCGTCGCGGGAGGCCTCCGGCACGCCGGGCGGCCCGGTCCGCCAGACGGCCGCCGCATCGGTGAAGACGGCCGGGGCCAGCCGGAGCAGCCCCACGTCGAACCCCCACCAGCGGGCTTCCACGCCGGCTCTCACGAGCCTGCGGCCGAAGGCGGAGCCGCGGATGGTCCCGCCGTCGAGGAGCGGATGGGCGCGGAGCAGCGGCTCACGCGCGGTGCCCGTACCCGCGCCGGGCCACAGGAGGAGGGGCGCGCGCTCTCCCACGACGGCCGCGTCTCCGCCCGCGAGCGCGACCCATCCCTCGCGGGAGGTCCGGGAGCGGCTCCGGATCCGGACCTCGGCCGTTCCGAAGGGCGTTCCCCCGCCCGAGTCGAAGCGGTGCAGACCGCCACGGCCGGTGATGGACAGTCGGTCTCCGACCGGACGGAGCTCGGCCTCGGCGGCGAGACCGAGGCTCGAGGGGCCGGTGTCCCACCCGTCCCGGCGAAGGTCCGCACGCCAGCGGATCTCCGGGGTGATCCACCCGCCCGCTCCGAGGAGGGCGAAGGAGCCGGCGGCCCTCACCCGCTCGGATTCCCCCTCGGGGACGGGTGGAGGCTCCGGCTCCGGCGATGCGAGGATCGCCGTCTCCTCCCGCCAGCCCCCTCCGGCGTACAGAGTCACCCGCTTTCCGGCGGCGAGGGGCAGGCCGCCCACGAGCTCGACCGCCTGTCTGCCGGACCGCCAGCGGAAGGTACCTCGCAGGGCGTCGCCGCGCCGGAGCGGCGAGCCCGCGGTGTGGACGAGCTCCCTCCGCGCGGCGGCCGGCACGAGGACCGACGCCAGGCCGAGCCATCCCTCGGGCAGGAGGCGCTCCTCCCGCACGACGATCCGGACCCCCGCCCGGTCGAGGGATCGGGGCTCCCAGCTCACCGCGGCGCTCCGCACGGCCGGAAGGTGGGCCAGGTTCCGCTCCGCCCCGATCCGATCCGCCGGCGTGAGCGGGGTGTCGTGCGGGATCGCGGCCGCTCGGCGGTAGAGCGCCCCGGGGGTCCTGCGGGAGCCGACCAGGTCGACCTCACGATCGACGAGCGGAGCGCCGATCCGGTTCCACGACTCCAGCGCGCCCGTGGCGTCGCCGGCCAGGTACCGGGCGGTCCCGAGCAGCCTCCAGACGTCCTCGCCCGCCGCCCCCTCCCGCACGGCCGCCTCCAGGAGGCGGACCGCACCGGACCAGCACTCCTGGCGGAAGAGCCCGGCGGCGAGGCGCACGAGCTCGTCCGGCCCCGCTCCGGGCGGAACCCCGGCCGCCTCGCCGCAGATCACGGGCGGGTCGATCTCCTGGCCCGCGAGTGGCGAGCCCGCGACCGGGAGTGGCGGGACCGCGACGAAGGCGAGCAACGCCCCCGCTCCGACGACCGCCGTGGCGAGCGCCGGAAGCCCCGGCGCCGGCCGCGCCGGAGCGGACCCCGCCGCGGTGGGCGGGGTCCGTCTCGGTTCGCTCAGTCCAGGACCAGGATGAGCAGGATGATGACCAGGAGCGCGACGATGATGGTGGTGACGGTGAAGGTCATCGTCTGGGCTGCGAGCGCCCCCTCGACGGTCCGGGCCTGCTCGGCGACACGGGCCAGGTCTTCGCCTTCGAGTCCCCGGGCTCCCTCACGGATCCGGTCCGGATCGAGCCCGCGGTCACGGGCGACGGCCTCCACGCGCTCGTCGGAGAGCACCCGGTCGACGGCCGCCCGGTCGTCGTGGACCTCGTTCGTCCGCGCCTCGAGGGCCTCCTCCATCTCGCCCGGGCTCACGGGCGTCGCCTGCTGAGCCGAGAGGGGAGCCGCGACCAGGGCCAGCGCGAATACGGCGGCGGACCAGCGGATCGGGGTCTTCATCACATCCTCCTGTCGGGAATCGACGATTCGGACGGCGACCGCCGCCCGCGCGCCCTCCAGTCAGCAAAGGACGGACCGGAACGTGGAATCACCCGCCGTCGCTCCGACCACCGACCTCGCTTCCGCGGCCGAGTCCCGGCGCCTCTTCGGCGAGGCTCCGCCCTCCGACCACCCCGAAGTCGAGCGTGCGGATGGGGAAGGGGATCGTGAGGCCCGCCTCGTCCAGCGCCTTCTTGAGCGCGACGATCGCCTCGCTCCGGGCGGCCAGGAACTGCGGCTGGGCGGAGAAGCCGATCCAGAACCGGACGACGAAATCGATCGAGCTGTCGCCGAAGCCCTCGTAGAAGAACTCGACGGGTCGCCCGGGGTCGCGGGCCTCGAGGGGCTCGATCGCCTGGACGGCGACCTCCCGTGCGCGCTCGAGGTCGTCGCCGTACGCCACCCCGCAGGCGAGGTCCACGCGGCGGCGGCCGAGCTCGGTGTAGTTGACCAGCGAGTTCTGGAAGACGGTGCTGTTCGGGATGTAGACCCGCTGTCCCTCGAACGTCCGGAGCATCGTCGCCCGGAGGTTGATCGCCTCCACCACCCCCATGTGATCGTTCGTCTCCACGACGTCGCCCTCCCGGAAGGGGCGCCGGAAGGCGAGGAGCACGCCCGAGATGAAGTTCTCGGCGGTGTCCTGGAACGCGAATCCCAGGGCCAGGGCCACGATCCCCGCCCCCGCGAGGAGCGAGGTGACCGTCCGGTCGAGCTCGAGGATCCCCAGCGCCGCGAAGATCCCGACCGCGAGCACCGCCCCGTAGGCGACGGTCGCGAGCAGGCGTTGCACGCTCCGGTGCTGGGAGACCCGCTCCAGGATCCGGAGGAGCGCGTTCCGGACGAGCGTGGCGACTCCCCAGAAGAAGAGGAGCACGAGGAGCGCGGCCACGATGTCGGGAAGGCTGCCGACCAGCCCCTCGGCCCATCCGGAGACGGTCGCCGCCGCGTCGTCGAGCGCCCGCCCCAGATCGATGTCCACGTGGCCCCTCCTCCGCTACCGTCGATTGGTGTAGACCAGGATGATTCCCGCGGGATAGCCCGTCCCGTACCGGAGGCTCGCCTCGCGCCCGGGCATGAAACGGATGCGCTCGATGGCGTTGCCCGGAACCTCCCGGAGGGCGCCGATGGGGCCCCGGCGGATCCCGTCGACGAAGACCGGGGGAAGCACGCCCTGCCCGGTCCCGACGTACTGGGGCCGGAGCCATCGGGGGCGCTCCTCCTGGACCACGTCCCAGGCCGTGCCCTGCGAATGGACCCGGAACTCCTCGACCTCCTCGGCGGAGATGAGGTGGCGGTCGCCGGTACGACCGGAGCCGTCGGAGGCGGCGGGGGCGCACCCGGCGAGGAGGAGGAGCGGAAGGAGCCGGGGCAGGAGACGGGCCGAGGGAACGCGGAAGAAGAGGGAGACGGGCATCCGAGGATTCACCTCACCGGAGCACCGGCACGCGTCCCTCGAGCAGCGTAGTCGGACCGAAGCGCGGGGTCCGCAGTCCGGCCGCCTCCACCGAGAAGCTCCCGTCCAGGCGGTAGTCCAGGTCTCCCCCGCCTACGGCCCGGGCGATCACGTCGGCGAGGCTCTCGAGATTCCGGAAGTCGAGGCGGGCCCGCACGGGAAACAGGGTGTCACCCTCCGCCCGGAGCGGAAGGCCGAGCGGCAGGTCGATGTCCACCGCACGCGTTCCCTCCAGGAAGAGCTCGCCCGCGAGATCCGTGAGCGTGAGCGCGACCGGGTTCGGGTTGTCCACGCGGGCCCAGATCGTCAGCTCGGCCCCGCCGCGGGGGAGGGAGGTGGAGGGAAGGAGGAGCCGGATCCGGGAGTCCCGGTCGGTGGCCTCGCTGAAGCGGGGAGCCGAGATCGCGTCGCCGAGCGAGCCGAGCGTCGCGCAGCCGGCGCCGACCAGGAGGACGAGACCGACGGCGGCGGCGGAATACGAGGGCCGGGACATGATGATCTCGTGGAGGCGTGGTGAGTGGGCGAGCGGTCGGGGCTCGCGCGGAGCCCCTCACCGGCGGGACTCTGCATCGGGCGTGCCGGGCGGAGCCCCGCCCTCCGCCGCCGTCTCCTCCTCGTGGGGCGCGGGGGGCTCTCCCTCCGCCTCGTCCTCCTCGGACCGAGGACGCCGTCCCGGCACGGGATCCCGCTCCGGATCCCAGTCGAGCACCTTCCGGAGGATCCGGTACCCGTGCGGGGGCACGCCCTCCAGCCACGTCCAGAGGCCCGCGGACCTCGCCTCGTCGATGATCTTCTCCAGGGTGCGCGCGCCGGTCAGGTCGATCCGTCCGACACCCTGGAGGTGGATCACGAGCCCTTCGGCGTCCTTCTCCTCGGCCACCGCGCGCATGAGGGTCTCCTCGACCACCGGGGCCGATCCGAACCAGAGCACTCCCTCGATGGAGAGGTGGATCACCCGGTCCTTGCTCCAGGTGTCGAAGGTCACCGGAAGCTCCCGCCAGAGGTGGACGCCGACCGAGAGCAGGATCCCCAGGAGAACCGCCTGGTCGATGCGGGGCGAGAGGGCGAGGGTCAGGATGAAGGTGCTCCACGCCACCACCGCCTGCGGCCGGGAAAGGCGCCAGATCCTGGCCAGCGGCTGGAGCCGGACCAGGCTCACGACCGCGGCGACGATGATGCCGCTGAGGACGGCGATCGGCATCGGCGAGAGCACCCCGGAGAAGGGCAGGAAGAGGAGGACCAGCCCGCCCGCGATCGCTCCGCTCCATCGGCTCGTCGCCCCGGCGAGGCGGTTCACGCTGCTCCTGGAGAAGGACCCTCCCACCGGGAAGGCGGAGAGGGTGCCGGCGACCAGGTTGGCGAGTCCCTGGCTCACGAACTCACGGTTCGGGTTCCACGGCTCGCGTTCCTCGGCGGCGTAGGTGCGGGCGATCGAGGCGGGCTCCGCGAACCCCACCAGCCCGATCACGACGCCCGGAAGGACGAGGGAGCCGAGCTCGCTCCACGGCAGGGAGAGGTCCGGGAGCGGGAGTCCGGCCGGAATGGACCCGACGACGGCGCCTTCGTAGCCCCCGATCATCGCGTAGACGACCCCGCCCACCGTCGCCAGGAGAACGCCCGGGAAGAGCGGGTGGAGCCGGCTGCCGAGCACCACCAGCCCCACGGTGCCCGCCGAGAGGGCGAGTGCCCCGCCGCTCCACAGGTCCGGCCGCGCGAGCGTCCAGACGGCTCTGCCCACGACGCCGCTGGCCTCGGGTGCGGCGACGTCGAGGGCGCCGGGCACCTGGGACGCGAGGATCAGGACGCCGGCCGCCGAGGTGAAGCCCAGCAGGAGGGGCTGGGACATCAGGTACGCCAGGAGCCCGAATCGGAAGACCCCGAGCAGGATCCGCGTGGCCCCCACGACCAGTGCGAGGAGCGCGGCGAGCGCCACGTACCGGACCGATCCGGTCTCCGCCAGGGGGAGGAGCGCACCGAGCGTGAGGAGGGAGGTGAGCGCCACCGGGCCCGTCTGCAGGTAGGCGGACGAGGCGAAGAAGGCCGCCACGATGGCCGGGAGCGCGGCGGCGTAGAGGCCCGTGTGGGGCGGCATCCCGGCGAGCTCGGCGTACGCGAGGGACTGCGGGATCAGGACGAGAGCCACGCTGAGGCCCGCGAGCCCGTCCCGCAGGCTCAGACCCCCCCGGGCGGCTCCTTCGCTCAGTCCGGGGGAGATCCGGAAGTAGGAGGGGACGCTCATCGGTGCTCCGGCGGCCGCAGGATCCGTGCGACGAGGGAACCCGCGCGGGGGATTTCCGGTCTTATATACCGTCCGCCGACAGAGGAGCGCGAACCCCAGAGTAGCCGATGAGACGACGGTGGCGCCGGATCCTTCTCGGAGCCGCCGCGGTGCTCACCGTTCTCGTCGTGGCCGCCTCGCTCGCGGTCTGGAACGCCTACCGGAACTTCCGTCCGGTGGCGGTCACCCTCGGACCGCAGACGACGATCTACTTCCAGCACCCGCCTCCCCTCAGCACCCGGGTCCACGAGGCGGTCCACCGGCGGCAGATGCGGGAGAAGTCCTTCCCGAGCCGGATGTGGAGCGCCTTCCGCTACAACTTCGATTACGGGTACCGTCTCGAGGAGGAAGCCGAGGCGCGTGCCGCGGAGATCTGTCTGCAGATCCACCGCTTCTCTTCACAGCTCCCGGCGTACACCGCCGCCCGGAGCCTGGGCCAGGCGCGGGCGTACCGTGCCTGGGCCTGGGAGAAGATCGGCATGGACGTGCCCGACCGGGTCGGCGAGCGGCTGCGGGATGGTGAGGCGTGCGGCGAGATCCTGCGCGGCGTGGAGCTCGATCTTCCGCCCGACGAGCGGCTGTCGGAGGAGGACGAGCTCCGCCTCGCGGCGTTCCACTTCCTCCGCTCCTACGGGAGCCGTCCGGAGGACGTGGCGCAGTGGAAGGCGAGGCTCCGGCTCGTGGGCTTCGCCGCCCCCGCGCCGTGGGACTTCCGCGAGGCGTTCGATGCGCTCTCCCGGATCCCGGTCGGGCGCGCGGAGGCGCTCCCGCCCGACGATTCCATCACCCCCGGAGAGGCGGGGACGGCCCTCCACCGGGTCCTCTACCACCGGACGCTGGAGCTTCCGGCGGGAGTCCGACGGGTATCGTCACCGTACCGGGGGTGGCCCCTCCTCGGTGGGACGTCGGGCCGCGGCGAGATGGGAATCGCGCCCCGGGAGTGGCCGCGCCTCCTTCTCGGGAGGGCGGCCGTGGGGCGGCTCGACGGCGCCCGGGCCGAATGGCTGGAGCGGATGGACCAGCACCCGGCCCACGCCGATTTCGAGATCTTCGCTCGTGCGCCGACGGCGGACGTGGCGGGAGCCCGCTACCGGATCCCCTTCTCCTCGGGGATGAGCTGGGACCGGCTCCCGCCGCCGGACATCGAGGTGCTGCAGGAGATCTTCCTGGCCCAGTGGGGCCGTGCCGCGCTCGCCCTCCACCGGGGCGAGCACGCCGAGGCGGAGCGACTGATGCGCCTCGTGGTCTCGGCCTCGCTCCAGCTCCTCGACAACGCCCCCCACGAGGTCGAGGCGATCCAGGGGCTCGAATTCCTGCGCGCCGGACTGGCTGGACTGGACGAGGTCCGGGAGCTCCGCGGCCTCCAGGGCGGCGAGGAAGAGGGCGTCGAGGAGGGGGAGGACGATTCGATCCCCGGCGACGGCGCGCCCGGAGAGCTCCCGGGCGAGGACCTGGAGACGGCCCCCGGTCCCGACGAGCCCACCTACGAGGAGTGGTGGGCCCGGAACGGACGCGTCACCCTGCTGTCCAGGAACGCCGAGGAGCTCTACCGCGCGCTGCCCTACCTGGTGGTGGACGAGACGATTCCCTACGCCTTGCGGCTCCTCGGCTACCGCCAGGTGGTCCTGTACGACGTCTGCCTCCACCGCAGGGGGGCGGAAGGCTCGCCGGTGTGGAGGAGCCGGGTGGAGGAGGGGCTGGTGCGCCGCCCCAGCGACCGAGCGCTCCTGGAGCTCGCGCGCGGGCGTGTGGCGGATCTGCTGGACGCCTCGGGCGTGCCGCCCGCCGCCGTCTGCTCGGAGGAGCGCGTGGCGCATCCGACGGTCCGGCTCGCGATCATGGGCCTGGTCCCTCCCGTCGTACCCGTGAGCGGGTACGGAGACAGCTGACGGGGCGGATCGATGGGCAGAGCGCGGATCGGGCTCTCGGGATGGAGCTACGAGAAATGGCGGGGCGACTTCTACCCCGAGGACCTGCCCCGCGACCAGGATCTCCGCTTCGCATCCGAGCGCTTCTCCACGCTCGAGATCAACGCCTCCTTCTATTCGCTCCGGAGCCCGGACACCTATCGTCGCTGGTACGGGGACACCCCCCGCGACTTCGTGTTCGCGGTGAAGGGCAGCCGCTACATCACCCACAGCAAGAAGCTCAAGGATCCGCGGGGGCCGCTGGCGAACTTCCTCGCTTCCGGAGTCCTGGCGCTCGGCGAGAAGCTGGGGCCGATCCTCTGGCAGCTCCAGGCCTCGTTCACCCCCTCACACGAGCGGCTCCACGACTTCCTCGATCTGCTTCCGCACGACCACGAGGAGGCGGCGGCGCTGGCCCGGGACCACGACGAGCGGGTGGAGGAGCCCTTCCTCGAGGTCGAGCGGAACCATCGACTCCGGCACGTCGTCGAGCTCCGGAGCCCGGACGCCTTCGATCCGGAGACGGTGCGGGTGGTCCGGGACACGGGCACCTCGCTGGCCGTCTCGGACGCGGCGGACTTCGAGCGGGTGGAGGAGCTGACGTCGGGATTCGTCTACGTGCGCCTTCACGGAAGCCGCGAGACGTACGTGAGCCGGTACACGGGCCGGGAGCTCGAGGAGTGGGCGGAGAAGATCCGCGTCTGGCGGGAGGGGGGCCAGCCCGACGACGCGCGCCGGATCACCGAGCGGAAGCCCCCGGAGCGCAAGGGGCGGGACGTCTACGTGTACTTCGACAACGACGCCGAGGGCCACGCCCCCCGCGACGCCGCGCGCCTCGCCGGGATGGTGGAGGGTTAGCGGCGACTCGCTCGAGCGGCGGCGGGCGCACGGCGTCCCGGAGAGGGGCAGGACCTCAGTCCCGCGGGTCCTCCATCTCACCGGCGATCGTCTCGAACGCGTCCGTGACGGTGACCATTCCCGCGACCCGTCCCCCCTCGGTCACCAGCGCCACCTCGCTCCGCGCGTCCTGGAGCTGGTCGATGAGCTCGGCCACCGGGAGGCCGGCGTCCACGGTGGGAGCCGGATCGGCCAGGTCGGCGAGCTCGATCTCGCCCGCCTCGAGCTCGTCCAGGTGGGCGAGCACGACCGGTGCGTAGAGGATCCCGGCGAAGCCCTCGCCCTGTCCGTCGCGGAGCGCATACCGGTCGTGCTGCGCCGTCCGCATGGTCTCCAGATTCTCCGGCCAGGGGGCGCGGGCGTCGAGGGTGACCATCTCGTCCCTGGGCACCAGCACGTCCCTGACCGGGATCCGGCTGATCTCCAGGCTCCTCAGCACCTCCCGGCGCCGGTCCTCGGGCAGGCGCCCGCGTGCCAGGAGGTGGCCCATTCGCCTCCGGACCTCTCCGTAGCTCACGATCGCCTCGCCCCCGTCTTCGTCGCCCACCCACGAGCGGGTGATCTCGACGCCGAAGGGGCGCAGCGTCAACTTCGCCAGCCCGTCTCCGAGCCGGATGACGGGCGCCATGATCCGCGACCACCAGTAGAGGACCGGCGCCAGCCGGCGGGCCACCTCGAGGGGGCGCTCCACGCCGATGTAGGTGGGCGCCTGCTCACCCCAGATCTTGTGGATCAGGTTCATGAGGACGACGGCCACCACGACCGAGGTGGTGCGGCCGGCGGCGGTGGACAGCCCGAGCGCGCCGAAGATCGGCGAGAGGAGCGAGGTCACCGCCGGCTCGGTGACCACCCCCAGGAGGATGCTCGTCGCGGAGATGCCCAGCTGACACCCCGTGAGGTGGATCTCCAGGCGCTCCGTCATCGCCCATGCCCGCTGGAGCGCAGGCGAGGAGGCCATCTCGGACTCGTCGAACTGCCGGAGCCGCGTGAGCGCGAACTCGATGGCGACGAAGAAGGCGTTCAGCCCGACCAGGACGATACCGGCGACGAGTCGGAGGGCCGTCTCCACGGGCGGGCGGGCGGATGGGGAGATGGGGAGCTGTCGGGGATCCACCCTCGTCGGGTGCAGGCCCCGTGCCGATGCCCGCGCCCCCGGGTACCGCGCTAGACCGCGCTAGGGGATGCGGATGTTGTATCCCAGCGAGACCCCGACGACGTCGTCCACCCCGGTGATGTCGATGAACCGGTACTCGGCTTCCAGGAAGAAGCGGTCGAAGGCGAGCGTGCCGCCGACCCGGGTGGTGAAGCCGCTGCTGGAGTCCTCCTCGACCGTCACGAATTCCCGGACGGCGATCTCGCGCTCGGCGGTCACGTAGTAGAGGCCGGGGACCACGAACGCGCCGAGGCTCGCACGCGGCGTGATCGGAAAGCTCTTCCCGACGCCGACCCCCCCGATCACGATGAAGCGCTCGTCGACGAAGTCGCCCAGGGTGAAGGTGGTCGAGAGCCGCGAATACTGGCCGGTTCCCACCACGCAGACCTCGACCGGCCAGCGGCGCTCCGGATCGAGCTCGGCCGTGATCCGACCGAAGAGGGTGTGTCCGTCGTCCTCCTCGTTCTCGAAGCTGTCGAGCATCCCGCCGGCGCCGTACGAGAGGTACCCGGGCGAGTTGAAGTGGAGCATCGCCCCGTAGCTGTCGATGCCTTCCGTGAACTGCGCGATGGGCGCCACCGTGAGGTCCCGACCCGAGCTGGGAACGCCGGTGCAGACCTGTGACACGGCTGCCGCGGGAAGCGCCACGACGGCGAACCCGGCGAGGAGGGCGGAAAGATATCGGCTCGGCGACATCGCGGTTCCTTCGGCTGAGATGGGAGTGCCCGGGTGGAGCCGGGGGCGACGCGCGCTCCGAGACCCGCGTGGTGCGGGATACGGAGGAGGCGGCGGGACGATTACCGTATGGAAAGATCGCGTTCGGGGGTCCGCGTGCAAGTCCCCCCGGGCAGGGCCGGGCGCAGTGGACCCGGCGCGGTCGAGGAGGGTATCAATGCACGTCCCTCCGAATCCGGGGGGACACGGACGCAATCGGTCGGTGCGTGCGAGTGAGGGTCGCCGGCGTGGCGGGCAACCGCGCGTCGGAGGAAAGTCCGAGCTCCGCAGGGCAGGGTGCCGGGTAACGCCCGGGCGCCGAGAGGCGACGGAGAGTGCCACAGAGAGCAGACCGCCGATGGCCCGCCGCGCGAGCGGGGGGCACAGGCAAGGGTGAAAGGGTGCGGTAAGAGCGCACCGGGCTTCCGGTAACGGGAGTCGCACGGAAAACCCCACCCGGAGCAAGGCCAAGCAGGGACGAGGAGCGGC
>CAYPDV010000070.1:0-13674 GCA_964409525.1 uncultured Gemmatimonadaceae bacterium | reverse complement strand
AGGGCGAGCACGCGGTGGGCCTCGAGCGCCTCGGTGACCTCGCCGCGCGCGATGAGCTGCGCGAGCCCCTCGACGATCGCGGTCTTTCCGACGCCCGGCTCCCCGATGAGGACCGGGTTGTTCTTCTTGCGGCGGCAGAGGATCTCGATGACGCGCTCGATCTCCATGGTGCGGCCGATGGTCGGATCGAGCTTGCCCTCCCGGGCCAGGTCGGTGAGGTCGCGGCAGAAGTGGTCGAGGGCGGGGGTCTTCGACTTCTTCTCGCCCTTCCCGCTGCCCGACGAAGGCGCCGTGGGCGCCCCGCCGATCCCGGCGGGCTCGCCACCTCCGACGTCCGAGCCCAGCACCTTCGCCGTCTCGGCCCGCGCATCTTCCAGCGTCACGCCGAGCGAGTTCAGGACCTGTGCGGCGATCCCCTTCTCCTCGCGCAGCAGGCCGAGAAGGAGGTGCTCGGTGCCCACGTAGGAATGGTTGAGCTCCTTCGCCTCGGCCATCGCGAACTCGAGAACCTTCTTCGCGCGGGAGGTATAGGGGAGCTCACCGAGGGCGATCGTCGCCTTGCCCTTCCGGACCGACTCCTCGACCCGCTCGTGGACCTGGTCGAGGTCCACGTCGAGATTCGTGAGGACCGCGGCGGCCACCCCCTCGCCCTCCTTGATGAGGCCGAGGAGGATGTGCTCCGTCCCCACGTAGTCGTGCTGGAGGCGGATCGCCTCTTCCCTCGCCATCGCGAGGACTTTCCGGACTCGGTCGGTGAAGTTGTAGTTCATCTCGTTTCAGACGGAGGACGGCGGAAGGAACACCTCAGCCCGGCGGACCGGACTCCGAGGGGGCGTCCGACGAATCGTCGTCCGCCCGTACCGCGCCTTCGCTGGCGAGCAGCCGCCGCACGAACGCGGCCCGGTGGGCGTCGCACTCGGCGGGGGGAAGGTCGCGGCCGGCCGCCTCCTCCAGATGGGCGGCCTGCGTGAAGATCATGACTTTGTTGAGCGTGTATACCCGGAGATCGGGGAGAAGTTTCAGCGAGACCCCCAGGCGCACGCCGCTCAGCAGGTTCATGAGCTCCTCGAACGATAGGGACCGCGCGTATCGCAGTAAACCGTAGGCGCGCCAGATCTTGTCCTCGGTCACCTGGGCCGCGTCGCGCAGCAGGACCTGGCGGGCCTGGGTCTCGTACTGGATGACCTGGCGCACGATCTTGTCGAGATGATCGACCAGGTCCTCCTCGGTCTTGCCGAGCGTGGTCTGGTTGGAGACCTGGAAGAAGTTCCCGACCACCTCCGAGCCCTCGCCGTAGAGGCCCCGGAAGGTCAGCCCGACCTGTCCGAGCCCCTGGAGGACCTTCCCGATCTCCTTCGTGAGCACCAGCGCCGGAAGGTGCATCAGCACGCTCGCGCGGAGCCCCGTTCCGACGTTCGTGGGGCAGCTCGTGAGGAAGCCGAACTCGTGGTGGAAGGCGTAGGACAGCTCGCCCCCGAGGTCCTCGTCCAGCCGGTCCACGAGGGACCACGCCTGCTGGAGGCGCAGGCCGGAGGCGAGGCTCTGGAGACGGAGGTGGTCCTCTTCGTTCACCATCACGCTCAGGGGCTGGGCGGAGGAGAGCAGCACCGCGGTGCCGCGTGCCGGCTGGCCGCCGTTCTCGCCGAGCAGCTCCCGGGACACGAGCCGCCGCTCGAGGAGGAGGCGGCGCGTGCGGGACTCGACGTCGGCGAGCCGCATCACGGTCGATCCCCTCAGGAGGTCGACCTTCTCGCTCGTGTCCCTCACCTGTCGGAGGACCGCCTCCCGGTCGTTGACGCGGGCACGGGGGCCGAAGGCGTGCCCCTGGAGGTTGCGCGCGAGGCGCACCCGGGTGGAGAGCACGATGTCGGCGTGCTCACCACTGGCGTCCAGCCAGCCGAGCCCGAAGTCGGGAATCGTGGTGAAGCGGTCCATGCCGTGGCGCCCCCTATCCGATGGGCTCGAGGTCGCGGATCTGGTCGCGGAGCTCCGCCGCCCGCTCGAAGTCCTCGGTCTCCACGGCTCGCTCGAGCTTCCGGCGCAGCCCCTCCAGCCGACGCTCCCTCTCGGAGGCGGTGGGATCGGGCGGGAGGTAGACCTTGCCCGCGTGGTGCGTGCCCCCGTGGATGCGGCGCAGCAGGACACGGAGGTGCGGCTCGAAGGTGGACCAGCAGTGGGGGCAGCCGAGCCGCCCCGTCTCCTTGAATCGGCCGAACTCCAGACCGCAGAAGGAGCAGACCTCCCCGATCTCCTCCGAGGGGTTCGCCGGATTCTCACCCCCCATCTTCGCGAGGAAGTCCGTCAGCGGGAAGTTCGTCGGGCCCTCGGTCTCGAGCCCCTTCGCCGCCGCGCACTTCTCGCAGAGGTGGTAGGTGGTCATCTCGTTGTTCTCGATCTGCGTGAGCTGGATCACGGGATCGTCCGATCCGCAGTGGTCGCAGACGGAACCGGCCATGGTCTCCTTCCCTCCTGCGCGGGTCCTGCTCCTGCCCGATTCGGGGGGTCCCGGGGCACTGCCCCGGATCCGGATCGGGCGTCCGCACCTCTCTACACCGGGGGCGCCGTCGCGCTCCCTTCGGCGGGGGATCGCGGGCGGCGGCTTCAGGACGGGGGGTGGAGCCGCCCTTCCCTGAGAAGGAGGAGCCGGTCGGTCCGCTCCGCGAGCTCGCGGTTGTGCGTCACGAGCACCATCGAGAGGCGGCGCTCCTCCTGCAGGCGGAAGAGGATGTCGTGCAGCGCCTCGCTCGTGTGCTGGTCCAGGTTTCCGCTCGGCTCGTCGGCGAGGAGGACGAGGGGCCGGTGCGAGAGGGCGCGCGCGACCGCGACGCGCTGCTGCTCGCCGCCGGAGAGCTGGCGAGGTTTGTGGTGCATCCTCTCCTCGAGACCGACGTCGCGCAGCAGCGTCACCGCCCGGCTCTCGGCCTCCTCGCGGTCCACCCCGGAGATGAGGACGGGCATCATCACGTTCTCGAGGGCGTCGAACTCGCGCAGGAGGTGATGGAACTGGAAGACGAATCCGATGTGGCGGCTCCGCACGGCGGCCAGCTCCCTTCCCTGGAGTCCGGCGAGGGGCCGCCCGCCCACCAGCACCGCGCCCGACGTGGGCTGGTCGAGGGCCCCCAGGAGGTGCAGGAGCGTGGACTTGCCCGCCCCGCTCTCGCCGATGATCGCCACCGCCTCGCCCTTCCGGACGGCGAGGTCGGTGCCCTGGAGCACGTCGAGCGTGCGTCCCTCCCCGGCGGGGAAGCTCTTCCGGAGGTCCCGGGCCTCGAGGATCACCTCACTCATGCCGGATCGCGTCCACCGGCTCGAGTCGAGACGCCTGCACCGCCGGATAGATCGTCGCCGCGAAGGCGACGAGGATGCTCGCGCCCACGATCAGGAGCACGTCGGCCGGATCGAGCGCCACCGGGAGGCGGTCGACGAAGTAGACGTCCGCCGGGATCTCGATGATCTCGTACGTGTCCAGGATCCAGGAGAGGCCGAGGCCGAGGGCGGTCCCGACCGCGGTCCCGATCACCCCGATCCAGAGCCCCTGCAGCATGAAGATCCGGAGGATCTGCCCGTCGGTCATGCCCATCGACTTGAGGATCCCGATCTCACGGGTGCGGTCGACGACGACCATCACCAGCGTGCTGACGATGTTGAAGGCCGCCACCACGATGATGAGGAAGAGGATCACGAACATCGCGAGCTTCTCGAGCTTCAGCGCGCTGAAGAGCGGGCGGTTCGTGCTGATCCAGCTCTCCACCCAGAACGGGAAGCCGAGCTCGGTGCGGATCCGGCCCCCGACCTCGGTCGCGAGCCACGGGTCCTCGATCCGGACCCCGAGCCCCGAGACCCGGTCCGTCTCGAGGATCCCCACCAGGTCCTGCACGGATTCCAGGGGCGCGTAGAGGTTCCGGGAGTCGTACTCGTACATCCCGGTGGTGAAGGTGCCGGTGACCTGGAACATCCGGATCGCGGGGCTGAGCCCGCCGAACGGGTCGGTGCGCAGGTTCTCGAGTGAGATCACCCGGAGCGTGTCGCCGGGAAAGATCTGCATGCGATCGGCGAGCCGGCTCCCGACGAGGACCGGGGTCAGCCCGGAGGAGGGCGTGCTGAGGGAATGCACCCCCTCGCGGATCTCCCGCTCCATCTCGGTCACCGCGGCCAGCGTGTCTTCGAGGGCAACCCCGTACAGGTCCGCCGGCTGGGCGTAGTCGCCCCGGTAGATCCCCACCTGGGTCAGTACGAAGGGCGCGGCGGCCTCGACCTCCTCCATCCGGCGCACCCGCTCGAGCGCCTCCCGCCAGTCGTCCATCCGGAGCGAGGTGCCCTGCTGGAGCACGAGGACGTGGGGCGTCGACCCGAGGATCTTGTCGCGGAGGTCCCGCTGCATCCCGGTCATCACCCCGATGACCACGATCAGCGCGGTGACTCCGACGATCACCCCGCCGAGGGCGATCCAGGTGATGAAGGAGAGGAATCGTCCGCCCCGCCTCGAGGAGAGGTAGCGGCGGGCGATGAACCAGTCGAGGCGGTTCACCCGCTCATTCCTCCGGCTCGCGCAGGATCGGGAAGAGGATGACGTCCCGGATCGAGGGCTGGCCGGTCAGCAGCATGACCAGCCGGTCCACTCCCAGCCCCACCCCCCCGGTCGGGGGGAGCCCGTACTCCATCGCCCGCAGGTAGTCCTCGTCGATCCGGTGCGCCTCCACGTCGCCCGCCTCCCGGGCGCGGGCCTGCTGCTCGAAGCGCGCCCGCTGCTCGACCGGGTCGTTGAGCTCGGAGAAGGCGTTGGCCACCTCCATCCCGCACACGAAGAGCTCGAAGCGCTCCGTCAGGCGGGGCTCGTCCCTCTTGGGCTTGGCCAGCGGTGAGAGCTCGATCGGGTGGTCGGTCACGAAGGTCGGCTGGCGGAGATCCTCCTGCACGTGGAGCTCGAAGAGCTTGTCGAGGAGCCGACCCCTCCCCGCTTCGTCGGCGTCGGACATGCCGGCCTCCCGCGCGTGGCCCCGGAGCTCCTCGTCGGTGAGGTCGAGCGGCGGCGTGCCCAGAGCCTCGGCGAGCGCGTCCACCATGCTCAGGCGTCGGAACGGCCGCTCGAGCGAGACCTCCTCTCCCTCCCAGACCACGTCCGTCGTGCCCAGCGCCTCGGTGGCGACGTGCGCCAGGAGCGCCTCGACCAGGTCCATCATCTCCTCGTAGTCGGCGAACGCCTGGTAGAGCTCGAGCATGGTGAACTCCGGGTTGTGGAGTCGGCTCAACCCCTCGTTCCGGAAGTCCTTGGCGATCTCGTACACCCGCTCGAATCCGCCGACGATCAACCGCTTCAGGTAGAGCTCGTCGGCGATCCGCAGGAAGAGGCGCCGGTCCAGCGCGTGGTGGTGCGTGGTGAACGGCCGCGCCGCGGCGCCGCCGTAGAGGGGCTGGAGCACCGGCGTCTCCACCTCCAGGTAGCCGCGGGCGTCGAGAAATCCTCGCAGCGCGCTGAGGATCCGGCTGCGAGTCCGGAAGATCTCCCGGACCTCCGGATTCACCGCGAGGTCCGCGTAGCGCCTCCGGTAGCGGGCCTCGGTGTCGGCGAATCCGGAGTGGACGGTGCGCTCTCCCGTCTCGGGATCGACCTCCGCTTTCCCGAGGGGAAGCGGACGGAGCGACTTCGAGAGCAGCGTCCACTCGCGGGCGCGGAGCGTCACCTGCTCCGTCCGCGTCCGGAAGATCGGACCCCGGACGCCGATCCAGTCGCCGAGGTCGAGCAGCTCGAGGCGCCCGAACGCCGCCTCTCCGATCTCGTCCTCCCGGAAGTAGAGCTGGATGCGACCCGAGTCGTCCTCGAGGTCGGCGAAGGCGCTCCTCCCGTGCGCGCGCCAGCTCACCATCCGGCCGGCGAGTCGGACCTCGGCGTGCTCGCCGCTCTCGTCGAGCTCGCCCGCCTCCTCGGCCCGGCAAAACCGCTCCGTCGCCTCGGCCGCGCGCGCCGTCCGCTCGTAGCGGTAGGCGAAGGGCTCTACGCCCTCGCCGCGGAGGCGCTCCAGCTTCTCCCGGCGGGCGCGGAGGACGGCGCTCGGCTGCTCCCCACCTCCGGGCTCCGTCCTTCCTTCCGCGCCGCTCATGCCACGATCGCCGCGCCGAACTTCTTCAGGTAGGCCTCGATGAACGGATCGAGGTCGCCGTCCATCACTCCGTGGACGTCGGTCACCTTCAGCTCGGTGCGGTGGTCGTTGACCATGGTGTAGGGCTGGAAGACGTAGGAGCGGATCTGGCTGCCCCAGCCGATCTCCTTCTTCGTCGCTTCCAGGGCGGCCTTCTCCTGCTCCTTCTCCTCGAGGGCGCGCTCGTAGAGTGCGGCTCGCAGCATCTTCATGGCCGTCGCCCGGTTCTTGTGCTGCGACCGCTCCTGCTGACAGGAGACGACGATTCCGGTGGGCTCGTGCGTGATGCGGATCGCCGAGTCGGTCTTGTTCACGTGCTGCCCCCCGGCGCCCGAGGCGCGGAAGGTGTCGACCCGGAGATCCCCGGGGTCGATCTCGATCTCGATGCTCTCGTCCACCTCCGGGTAGACGAAGACCGAGGCGAAGGAGGTGTGGCGGCGCGACTGCGAGTCGAAGGGGGAGATGCGGACCAGGCGGTGGACCCCCTTCTCCGCCTTCAGGTGCCCGTAGGCGTATTCCCCTTCGATCTGGATCGTGACGCTCTTGATCCCGGCCTCCTCGCCGGGCTGGAGATCGAGTACCTCGACGGCGTAGCCGTGGTCCTCGGCCCAGCGGGTGTACATCCGCGAGAGCATCTCGGCCCAGTCCTGCGACTCGGTCCCGCCGGCTCCCGGGTGGATCGTGAGGATGGCGTCGCGGTGGTCGTCCTCGCCCTGGAGCATGGTGCGGAGCTCGAGGGCCTCGACGGCGCGCTCCAGACGCCGGATCTCGGCGGCCCACTCCTTCTCCAGATCCGGATCGGGATCGGTCTCCAGGAGCCCGGCCAGCTCACGCAGGTCCGAGGACTTCTCCTTCAGCTCCTTCCACGGCTCGATCCACCCTTCGATCCGGTTCGCCTGCTGCATCGTCTCGCGCGCCTTCTCCGGGTCGTCCCAGAAGGAGGGCGCCGTCATCTCCTCCTGGAGACTTCGGAGCTGGAGCTCCCGGTTGCCGAGGTCAAAGATACCCCCTGAGCTCGGAGATCGTCGTCTCGAGCTCGTCGAGCCGGGCGAGGAGATCGCGGTCCATGTCGGTTTTCTCGGTCTGTCGATGGGAATGCCGGATGCAAGAAGGGGCCGTCCCGGGGACGGCCCCCACGCTCCTCCACTACCCCGCGCGGCCGTGCGGGTTCGCTTCGCGGAGGCCCCCGTGGTCCTTCAGCGACCTTCTCTCAGAATACGTCCTCGCCCCGTGCCAGGATCTCGTTCAGCGCCTCGTTGAAGTACGTGGTCTCGTCGGCGATCTCCTGGCCGACCTGCTCGACGTATTCCTTCCACGACTTCTGGATCTCCTCCTCGAAGTCCTCGGCGAGGGTGCCCTGCTCCAGCGCGCGGGTGTGCCGGTCCGGATTGTACATGATCATGTCGGAGACCAGGACCCGGGCCAGGCGCGCCGCCCGGTGCCGCGGATCCCTCTGGAGAAAGGGGTTCGCACCGTCGTCCCGGGTCGGCGGCTCCGTCCGTGGGGCGGGCGCGGCGGGCTCGGACGATTCCGTGGGCGGGGTTTCCTGCGCGGGCGCGGCCGATTCGCCGGGTGCGGCCTCCTCCGTGGGCTCGGCGGGTGCCGCGGGAGCGGCGGTTTCGGGCCCTCCTTCCGCTTCGGTCGGCGGGAAGGTCTCGGAAGGGTCCATCTCGCCCTCGCTGACCAGCCCTTCCAGCGGCTCAGGCTCGACCTCCATGTCCTCCGTTCCGACGATGAAATCGTCCCGGGACTCCGCGGCTTCTCCCTCGGGGCGGGCCTCGCCGGCGGGCCGCTCCACCGGAAACACGCGCTCGCACACGCTGCAGCGCGCGTGCACCCCTTCCTCCGGGACCTTCGCCGGGTCCACGGGAAACGCCGTGGAGCAGGACGGGCAGTGGACGGTGATGGCCATGACGATCCTCGCTCGGGTGCGGGGGTCTGCTACTCGTTCGCTTTCGCGGGCTCGGAGGCGGATTCGACCGCCGCCTCGGAGCTCCGACGGGTCGCCGGCTTCGAGGTGGGCCCGGCTTCCGCCTCCTCGCCCGCCTCCGTTCCCGGGAGCGAGCTCTCGCGCCGGTCGACCACGAAGACGGATCCGGGGAGCGTCTTCGCGTACGTCTTCATCTCGGCCGCGAGCTCGCTGACCTGCCCGGTATGAGTAAACGTGTGGAACTCGTTTGTCACGACGCCGATGGAGAGCGTCATCACGGGTACCCGGTGCACGGCGCCGCGGCGGTCCTTCCCCATGAAGTACCCGGTCTTGCGGTCCTCCTCGGTGTACTGGTAGGGGCTCAGCTCGTCGAAGAGGTGCAGGATCTCCCGGCAGCACACCTCGAAGTCTTCGGCCGGGACCGTGAAGATGAAGTCGTCGCCCCCGATGTGACCCACGAACCCCTCCGTGCTGAGTCCGCGGACGATGTCCCTGAGGATCCTGGACAGCATCAGGATGACGCGATCACCGTTGTTGTAGCCGTAGCGGTCGTTGAACTCCTTGAAGTGGTCGAGGTCCGCGTAGCAGACGGCGAAGAGTCCTCCCCTGGCGAGCCGCTCCGCGATGTCGCGCTCGATCTGCGCCGTTCCGGGGAGTCGGGTGGTGGGGTGGACGTTCACGTCCCGCGCCGCGCGGCGGAGGAGGAGCTCGACCCGGAGCCTTCGCTCCCGGCTGGAGATGGCGTCGGTGACCACTTCGTCGGCTCCCGCATCGAGACCGTCGGCGGGGAGCGTGCTCCCCTGCGGTGCCAGGATCACGACCGGGACGATTCCCGTGAAGGGATCCTTCTTGATCTTCCGGCAGAGGTCGAGGACCTCGTCTCGACGGTCCGGGTCGAAGCCGTCGAGCACGACGCATGCGGGAAAGGTGGTGTTGAGGGCGTTCAGCACCCCCTCGGTGTCCACGATCCGGCTCACCCGGAGTCCCATCTCCTCACGGAGCCACTCCACGAGCGGACGGGTCTCGCCGCGGTCCTTTCCATGCACGACCACCGATCGGGTCCGCGACATCAGGCGTTTCCGGCGAGGGGATGTAGCGGGACGTCCCGCATCGCACCTGCTGCGGAGCGAGATGCAGGAAGCGGATGGTAGGTCGGAGCCGCCGGGGGTGTCAAACGTCCGCCGGCCGCCTCAATCGAGGAGGGCGAAGTCGATCTGCCGCTCCTCCTTGTTGACCCGGGCCACCTTCACGCGCACCGGATCCGCGAGGCGGAAGCGCCTTCCGGTCCGTTCGCCTTCGAGGGCGTACGCCTCTTCCCGGAAGTGGTAGTAGTCGTCGTCGAGGGTGTTCACGTGGACGAGCCCCTCGACGAAGTACCGGTCGAGCAGCACGAAGAAGCCGAAGGCCGTGACGCCCGCGATGGTGCCGGAGAACTCGTCGCCGAGGTGGCGCTCCATGAACTCCACCTTCTTGAGATCGATGCTGTCGCGCTCGGCGGCGGTCGCCACCAGCTCCCGCTCGCTGGAGTGCTCGGCGATCTCCTCCATCCGCTCGCCTCCCCAGTCGCGGGGGATCTCCTGGCCCAGCACGAGGGCACGCACGACGATCCGGTGGATGACCAGATCCGGATAGCGGCGGATGGGCGAGGTGAAGTGGGTGTAATGCTCGGCGGCGAGGCCGAAGTGTCCGAGATTCTCCGGCTGGTAGCGGGCCTTGCTCATCGACCGGAGGACGACCCGCGACACGAGCCCCTCCGAGGGCTCTCCCTTCACCCGCTCCAGCACCTTCTGCACCGTCTTCGGCTGGATGTCGCCCTTCGGCAGCTGGTGGCCGATCGAGCCGAGGAACTCCCGGAGCTTCTCGACGGAGTCGGTGGCCGGCGGCTCGTGGACACGGTAGAGGTAGGGGAGCTCGCGCCGCTCGCCCTCGCGGGCGACGGTCTCGTTCGCGAGGAGCATGAAGTCCTCGATGAGGCGGTGCGCCTCGAACCGGAGGATCCGCTGGATGTCGACGGGCTCGCCCTCCTGGCCCAGCACGACCCGGGCTTCGGGCAGGTCGAAGTCGATGGAGCCCCGCTCGACCCGCCGGGCGCGGAGGCCCCGGGCGAGGCGCGCCAGGGTCCAGATGGACTGGTCCGTCTCCTCGTCGACCGAGGCCTCGCCGTCCAGGACGCCCTGGGCCTCCTCGTAGGAGAGACCCCTACGGGCCCGGATCCGCGTGCGCTCGAAGCGGTGGTCGTGAAGCGTTCCGTCCTCGTCGAGCTCCATGAAGAGGGAGACGGCGAAGCGATCCTCCCCCTCGTGCAGGGAGCAGACGTGGGAGGAGAGCGCGTGCGGGAGCATCGGAACGACGCGGTCCACCAGGTAGACGCTCGTGCCGCGCTCGAACGCCTCCCGGTCGACGACGCTTCCCGGCTCGACGAAGTGCGACACGTCGGCGATGTGCACCCCCACCTCCCAGTGGCCGTCGCCGGCGGGGGTCACGGAGAGCGCGTCGTCGTGGTCCTTGGCGTCGGCCGGATCGATGGTGAAGACGTGGAGGTCCGTGCGGTCCCGGCGTTCCGCGCCCGGCTCGGCCATCCCCTTTCGCCCCGCCCGCTCCGCCGCCTCTTCGATTCCCTCGGGAAAGTCGAGCGGGAGACCGTGTCCGTAGAGGATCGAGATGACGTCGACGCCGGGATCGGTGATCGGGCCCAGGACCTGCGTGACCGCGCCGACCGGGTTCAGCTTCCGGTCGCCGAAGGAGGTCACCTCGACCAGGACGACGTCCCCGTCGGAGGCGCTCCCGTCGTCGCCCGGCGCGATCATCACGTCCCGGGAGAGCTTCGCGTCCATCGGGACGACGTGGCTGAAGCGGGGCTCGCGGTGGAACGTGCCCACCACGGTGGGATGGGCCCGCTTTAGCACCTTGATCACCCGTCCCGCCGGATTCTTGCCGCGGGGCCGCCGCTCGATGCGGGCCACGACGCGGTCTCCGTGCATCGCGGACTCGAGGTCGGAGGAGCGGACGAAGACGTCGTCCTCGTCGCCGGGAGTGTTCACGAAGCCGTCCCCGCTCCGGATCACGGTGAGGCGTCCCACCGCGAGGTTGATCTTGTCCGGGACGGCATAGCGCCCCCCCTTCACCTGGTACAGACGACCTTCCTCGACCAGCGTCTCGAGAAGCCGCTTGAAATCCCGGTACCGGGGCTCCTCCACGTCGAGGGCCCGAGCGAGCTCCTTCGGCTTGAGCGGTCCACGACCGGATTCGCGGAGTCGTTCCTCGATCCGGTCGGCGGTGGGCAGGGGGGGAGCGGGGCTCATGGATCTCGTGGATGGAAAGGATTTCGGTGGGTCCGTCGAGCCGAAAGGCCCGTTGCAGCCGCGATCAAGGAGCGTACCATCCGGAAGGCGCAGTGCGGAGCTCGCCCGTGATCGGGAGAGGCTTCAGAACCGGATCCCGAGCGTGATGTGGACGGGCTCCGTCTCGCCTGTGAGCGAGGAAGCGGCCAGGGAGCGGGCCAGACCCATGTCGAAGCGGTCGTACTCGAGCCCGACTCCGACGGCCGCGCCGTCCCGCTGGTCGAGGCCCCCGGCCACGTACCCGGCCCGGAGATACACCACGTCCTCGGTTCCGGCCGAGAATTGCGATCCGAGGTACACGCTCGGATCGCCTGGGCTCCTCCAGCGGTCTTCCACCTCGAGCGCGAGCCAGAGGTTCAGGTCCGGCCGGGGGACCAGGTGCTCGAGGACCTGGTAGGCCCCCGACAGGCGGATGCGGGTGGGGAGCGGGTCCGCCTGGTCCGCATCCACGATCCCGAACCGGGGTCCGAGGTGGGCCACGAGGGCGCCCACCCGGAGGGGGATCTCCTGGAAGGGGACCGTCTGGACTCCCACGTCGACCGCCCACGTCGTGGCGGTGACCTCGGCGTCCTGGCACTGGCCCCGGCAGCCGACCCTGAACCGGATCGCCTTCACGTTCGTCCCGAATGCGATCCGATCGAAGGGCCGGGTCGCGTACGAGAGGACGCCGAGGTGCGAGCGCACGGTGATGCTTCCCTGCACCGTCCCGTCCTGGCCGCGCACCTCCTGCTCGCCGCTGTCGAGCAGCTGGTAGGAGACCCCCACGGAGCCGATGTCCCACGGCCTCAGGAGGAGCGAGAACGCCGTCGCCTCGCCCGCGAGGTGATCACCCCGGTAGACCACGAAGTGGCGCTCCGGAAGATCGGTGAGCCCCGCGGGATTCCAGAAGGCAGCGTCGGCGCCGGAGAGGGCGGTCATCGCGCGCCCGAGAGCGACCCCCTGCGCCCCGACCGGGAGGAGGAGGAAGAGGGCGCCCTCGACGGCGGATTCCTCGGAGGCGTTCCGCTGCGCGTCGGCCTCGAGGGGCGACAGGAGCGGTAACAGGACGAGGGCGGCGAGAAGGAGGGCGTGCACTCGGCTCGTTTCTGGAAGAGGCGCTCTCATTCGTCGCTGCCGGATTCTTCGTCGGCCGGAACCCGGAATCCGAGGCGCCGCAACTCCTGGCGGCGCCGCCGCCATCCGGGAAGGACCTTCACCCAGAGATCGAGATACACCGGGCGTCCGATGAAGTGCTCGATCTTCCGCCTCGCCTCGCTGCCGAGGTCGCGGATCGCCGATCCGCCCTTCCCTACGAGGATCCCCTTCTGGGATTTCCGCTCCACGTAGAGGTCCACGTGGATGTAGACCGGCTCCTGCGACTCACGGAACTCCTCGACGCGGGCGATCACCGAGTAGGGGATCTCCTGGTGGAACTGCTCGAAGACCGTCTCGCGGACGAGCTCGGTGACGAAGAAGCGGACCGGGTCGGGGGCCAGGTCCTCCGGCGGGTAGAGGAAGGGGCCCGGAGGGATCGTCTCGCGGAGCACCTCCTCCAGTCGCTCGATGCCGGTGCCGTGGAGGGCCGAGACCCGCATCGTGCGGCCGCCGAGGACGTCGCGCCCCCACCTCTCGCGGTCCGCGATCTCCTCTTCCGGGGCCGCGTCCACCTTGTTCACCGCGACCAGCACCGGAGCCGTCGCGAGCGAGACCGCTTCCTGGACCGCCTGCCGCTCGGTCGCGCCGAGCGGCCGGGTCGGATCGAGCACCACCAGCACCGCGTCCGCTTCACGGAGCGCCTCGTGGGCCTCGCCCAGCATCGAGCGCTGGAAGAGATCGGAGGGGCGGAGCAGCCCCGGCGTGTCGAGGAAGATCATCTGGATCCCCTGCTCGGTGCGTATCCCGGTGACCCGCTGCCACGTCGTCTGCGCGCGGGGCGAGACGATGCTCAGCCGCTCGCCGACCAGCCGGTTGAGGAGGGTGGATTTCCCGGCGTTGGGCCGCCCCACGAGGGTGACGTAGCCCGTGCGGGTCTCCCCGTCCGGATCGGGGGAAGCGGACCCGGAGGTCGGAGAGGGAGTGGGCTCGGCCATGGAGGACATGGGGACACGGTACCCGCGCCCGTAGGCCCGAGCAACGGCCCGGCCCCCGGGGGCGGACAGCGGGTCACGGGGGTTCCGCTACGCAGAAAGGCCCGCGAGACCGGAATCGGTCCGCGGGCCTTTCGACAGAATGACAACCGGGGCAGTGCAGGAGAGAGTGAAGCGGGTAGACTTTGAGAGCTTTTCGG
>CAYPDV010000069.1:0-14053 GCA_964409525.1 uncultured Gemmatimonadaceae bacterium | reverse complement strand
TCGTGGCCACGCAGCGGCCGAGCGTGAACGTCATCACCGGCCTGATCAAGGCCAACTTCCCCTGCCGGATCGCGTTCCGGGTGTCGTCGAAGACCGACTCCCGGACGATCCTGGACCAGAACGGGGCCGACGCGCTGCTCGGAAACGGCGACATGCTCTTCCTGCCGCCCGGCACCAGCGAGCCGGTGCGGATCCAGGGGGCCTTCATCTCGACCGGGGAGACCGACCGTCTCGCCGGCTGGTACCGGGAGCAGGCCGCGCTCCGCCGGCAGGCCGCCGAGGCGGACGAGGAGCCGCCCGGCGAGGCCGAGGGGTGGATCTCCGGCGCCGAGGAGGACATCCTGGCCGTGGTGCGCGAGCACGAGATGGAGGAGGCCACCGCGGAGGCGCTCGAGCCGGACGGCCCCGAGGACTGGGACGAGCTCTTCCGCGCCGCGGCCGAGGTGTGCATCCAGCACGACCAGGGCTCGACCAGCCTGCTCCAGCGGCGCCTCCGCGTCGGCTACGGCCGCGCGGCCCGGATCGTGGACCAGCTCCACGAGGCCGGGATCCTGGGGCCGCCCGACGGCACGAAGCCGCGCGAGGTGCTCGCCGGGATGGACGAGCTGGACGTGATCTGCGCCTCGGGAGAGCTGGAGACGGGGGAGTAGGAGCCGGGGGAGTGGGAGCCGGGGAGGAGCCGTCCGGACGCTCCGGGCGCTCCGGACGCTCGGGACGTGCCGGGACCGGGGGCCGCGCGGGGGCCGGGATGCAGGAACGGAGCCCCCCCGGGCGTGTACCACCGAGCGTCCGGAAGAGCCGCCCCCCGCGCGGGTCGCCGGGCGTCCGGACCGCCGCGTCCTCCCATCCCGCGCCTCCCCCGAAGCCCGACCATGCGCCTCCATCTTCGCACGCTCCTGCCGGCCGCGCCCGTCGCGCTCGTCGGCGCCCTCGCCGTCGGGACCGCCGCGCTGCCGGCGGCCCTCGCGCAGCCGGCAGCGGCCCAGCAGGCCGCCTCGGCGACGTCCGACGAGCGGGCGCTCGAGGTGCTCCGGGCGGCCGAGCGGCGCTACGAGTCGCTCCGCTCGCTCTGCGCGGACTTCCACCAGGTGGTCGAGGTGCCGCTCCTCGACCGGCGCACGGTGAGCGAGGGGCGCACGTGCCAGCGGCGTCCGGGACTCTTCTTCATGCGCTTCACCGACCCCGAGGGAGACGTGGTGGTGGCCGACGGCGAGTTCGTGTGGGCGTACTACCCGAGCATGGACGCCCGCCAGGTGATGAAGGCGCCCATGTCCGAGAGCGGCGGCCGCTTCGACTTCCACCGCGAGTTCGTGGAGGATCCGGGCCGGAAGTACGCCGCGACCCACCGGGACACCGAGACCGTGTCCGGCCGGGCGACCGACGTCGTCGAGCTGGTGCCGCGGACGCCCTCGCCCTACCGGAGCGCGACCGTCTGGATCGACCGCGAGACGCGGCTCCTCCGGCAGGTCGAGATCCGCGAGGAGAACGGGAACGTGCGCCGGGTCCGCCTCCAGGACGTCGAGCTGAACCCCGAGGTCGCGACCTCCGAGTTCCGCTTCACGCCCCCCGAGGGCACCCACGTCGTGACGCCGTGACGGGTGGTCCCGTGCAGGGCGGCGGCATCGCCGCGGCGGGCCGTTCCCTCGTGAGCCGGATCCGATGGGGCTGAAGACCCGGGACCTCCCGGTCTTTCCGGTCTCGCCCGGGCCCGTCCGTCCGGACGTGGGGCGGGACGCCGAGGCCGTCGCGCTCGAGATCGACCCGATCGGCCCCGAGGGCGGCCCGCGCATCGCCCTGGTGACGCTCGGCTGCGACAAGAACACGGTCGACAGTGAGAAGATCATGGCCTCGCTCGTGGGCCACGGAGCCCGCGTCTCGTCCGAGGTCGAAGGCTCCGACGTGGTGGTCGTGAACACGTGCGGCTTCATCGACGCCGCCAAGGAGCAGTCGATCGAGACGATCCTCGAGGCGTGCGGCCTCAAGGGGGAGGGCCGCGTCCGCGCCGTGGTGGCGGTCGGGTGCATGGTCCAGCGCTACCAGGCCGAGCTCGAGAGCGAGATCCCCGAGGTCGACCTCTTCATGGGGCTCACGGAGATGCCCGGGCTGGTGCCCGAGCTCCGCCGGCGGGGGCTGCTGCCCGGGGAGTTCGGGACGGATGCGGCGGGTGCGGCGGTTCCGGCGGGCGTGAGGGGCGACGCGGACGGTGCGGGCGGGGACGGGGCGGCCGTGCCCATCATGGAGCGGCCGCTCCGCGTGCTCGCGAGCGAGACGCCCCACACCTCCTTCCTCAAGGTGAGCGAGGGGTGCGACCACACCTGCGCCTTCTGCGCCATCCCCAGCTTCCGGGGGCTCCACCGCTCGGCGCCCGTCGAGGAGCTGGTGGCCGAGGCGGGCGCCCTCGAGCGGCACGGGGTGCGGGAGCTGAACCTCATCTCCCAGGACACGACGTGGTACGGCCGGGACCTGAGACGGAAGGACCGGGACGCGCCGCTCCTTCCGGACCTCCTCCGGGCGCTGCTGGCGGGCACGGACGTGCCCTGGTACCGGCTCTTCTACATGTACCCGTCGGGCATCACGCCCGAGGTGATCGAGCTGCTGGCCACCGAGGACCGGCTCCTGCCGTACCTCGACATGCCGCTCCAGCACGGGAGCGACCGGATCCTGGAGCTCATGCGGCGCCCCGAGCGGCGGGAGACGATCCGGGAGCGGGTGCGGACCCTCCGGGACGCGATCCCCGACCTCACGCTGCGCACCACCGTCATCGTCGGCTTCCCGGGAGAGACCGAGGAGGACTTCGACGAGCTCCTGGACCTCCTCGAGGAGATCCGCTTCGACCGGGTCGGCGCCTTCACCTACTCGGTGGAGGACGGCACCCGGGCCGCCGACATGGAGGGCCACCTCCCGGAGGAGCTCAAGCGGGAGCGCCTCGACACGCTCACCGACCTCCAGCGGATGATCTCCCTGGACCGGAACGTGGAGCGGGTGGGCCGGGTGCGGACGGCGCTGATCGACCGGCTCACGGGCGACGACCCCGACTTCGCTGCCGAGGCGAGGACGGCGGCCCAGGCGCTCGACGTGGACGGGGTCACGCGGATCGCGGACACCGGGGAGTCGCGGGCGGTCCGACCGGGCGACTTCGTCCAGGTCGAGATCACCGACGCCGACGAGCACGACCTCGTGGGGCGGGTGGTGGGGTGAAGGGGAGGGACGAACCCGAAGTCGCGGCCGGAGGCTCCCCGGCCGATCTCTGGCAGCGGGCGCGCCGGGTCATGCCCGGCGGGGTCAGCTCGCCGGTCCGCTCCTTCCGGTCCGTCGGGGGCGAGCCCTTCTTCTCGGAGCGGGGCGAGGGCCCCTGGCTCTTCGACACCCGGGGGCGCCGCTACCTCGACTACGTCCTGAGCTGGGGTCCGCTGATCCTGGGCCACGCCCATCCGGCCGTGGTCGAGGCGGTCGAGGCCCAGGCGCGCCGCGGCACGAGCTACGGCACGCCGACCGCGGGCGAGGTGGAGCTCGCCGAGCGGATCGTGCGCATGGTGCCCGGCGTGGAGATGGTCCGGCTCGTGAACAGCGGGACCGAGGCCACCATGACGGCGCTGCGGCTGGCCCGCGCCGTCACGGGCCGCGACCTCCTGATCAAGTTCACCGGCTGCTATCACGGCCACGCGGACCCCTTCCTCGTGGCGGCCGGGAGCGGGGTGGCCACGCTCGGGCTGCCGGACTCGCCGGGCGTGCCCCGTGGAGCGGCGGCCTCGACCCTGGTGGCGCCCTTCAACGACCTGGACGCGGTGGAGGACCTCTTCCGCTTCCGGGGCGACGGCGTGGCCGCCGTGATCCTCGAGCCGGTGGTGGGGAACGCGGGGCTGATCCCGCCGGCGGAGGGCTTCCTCGAGGGGGTGCGCGAGATCACCCGGCGGCACGGGGCGCTCCTGATCTTCGACGAGGTGATGACCGGATTCCGTGTGGCCGGGGGCGGCGCGCAGGAGCGCTTCGGCGTCACCCCCGACCTCACCACCCTCGGGAAGGTGATCGGCGGCGGGCTCCCGGTGGGCGCCTTCGGAGGCTCCCGCGAGCTGATGGAGCGGATGGCCCCGGCCGGGCCCGTCTATCAGGCCGGCACGCTCTCGGGCAACCCGCTCGCCACCGCGGCCGGCAACGCGCAGCTCCGCTGGCTGGAGGAGCACGACCCCTTCGACGAACTCGAGAGGCGCGCGGAGCGACTGGTCGAGGGGCTCCTGGACGCGCTCCGGGGTGCCGGCATCCCGGCGAGCGGCCGCGCCGTCGGGTCGATGTGGGGTGTCTTCTTCCGCGAGGGGCCGGTAGAATCGTACGAGGACGCCCGGGAGAGCGACGTCGACCTCTTCGCGCGCTTCCACGCGGCCCTGCTGGAGCGGGGGGTCTTCTTCGCCCCTTCGCCCTTCGAGGCGGGCTTCGTCTCGACCGCGCACGGCGAGGAGGAGGTGGAGCGCACGGTCGCCGCGGCCGCCGAGGCGGCGGAGGCGGCGGTGGAGGGACGGTAGGTGCCGAAGTTCACACGAACCGCGTAGCGGAGGGATCGCCGGATGGGACGGACGGGGGCGAGGGGCGGGTGGGGGCCGGTGGGGACGACGTGGGGTGCGCACTGCGCGTGGGCCCTCGCCGCGGGGGCGCTTCTCCTGGCTCCGGCCGCCGGAGAGGCGCAGCGGCCCCGGCTGGCGGACTACGACTACGAGAACCTCGCCTTCCGGGGCGTGGGGCTCGACGTGGGACACCTCTGGGCCAGCCGCGTGGATCCCGCGGTCACCTTCGGTGCCCGGATGGACCTCGGATTCCTGGGGCCGGGGCTCCGGCTGGTGCCGTCGATCACGTACTGGTCGTCGGACCTGAAGGAGTCCGAGGTCCGCGACTTCGAGCGGCGGCTCGAGGAGCTGGTGGCCCGTGAGCAGCCGCCGGGCACTCCGCCGCCGTCCATCGACCTGGGCGTGATCGAGTGGTCCGACATCGTCCTGGCCCTGGACGGCCACCTCGTCTGGTCGGTGCCCTTCGATTTCCTCACCTACGTCGGAGGCGGCGTGTCGGCCCACCTCATGAACGGCGAGGGCGAGAGCATCGACGGCACCTTCGTCGAGGACCTCCTCGACTCGATCACCGCCGGGCTCAACCTGCACGCCGGCATCGAGTACCCCCTCGCGGACCGCTTCCGCATCTACGGCGAGGCTCGGGGCGAGCTCACGGGCGACCTCCAGTACTTCCAGATCCGGGCGGGGGGGCAGGTCATGGTGGGACCGGGGCGGGACACCGGCGAGCGGGCGCCGGCCCCCGGGGGCGGGGAGGAGGGGTGACCTCGATCCACCGTCCCGTCCGTATCGGGGTGATCGGCACCGGGGCCATCGCGCAGGTGATGCACCTGCCGATCCTGAGCGAGCGGGACGACGTGGTCGTGGCCTGGGTGGCCGACGTGGACGGCCCCAAGGCGGCGTCGGTGGCCGAGCGCTTCGATGTGGACCGTGTGCTGGACCCCGGAGAGGCGCTCGAGAACGACGACGTCGACGGGCTGGTCATCGCCACGCCGAACCACCTCCACGAGCCGCAGGCGGTCGCCGCGCTCGAGGCCGGGCGGCACGTTCTGGTCGAGCGGCCGATGGCGCTCACCGCGCGGGGCGTGGAGCGCATCATCGAGACCGCTTCGGACGCCGGGAAGGCGGTGATGATCAGCATGGGGCATCGCTACCGGCCCGACGTCTCGGCGCTCTCCTCCTTCGTCGCCAGCGAGGAGCTGGGGCGCGTCTTCTCGGTGCGCTCGACCTCGCTGAACCGCAGGACCCCGCTGGGCCGTGCCGGCTGGCGCCACCGGAAGGAGGCGGGCGGCGGGGCGCTGATGGACCTGGGCGCGCCCACGCTGGACCTCGCCCTCTGGGTCGTCGGGTTCCCGGAGGTGGAGCGGATCTCCGCAGTGCTCCAGCGGACCGACGGAGGGGTCGAGGACGCCGCCACGCTGCACGCGGTGGCGGCGGGCGGCATCTCGGTCAGCGTCGAGGTGAGCTGGACGTATTACGCGGAGGCCGACTACCAGTTCACGCGCGTCCTCGGCACCGAGGGCACGGGCTCGCTCCCACCGCTCTCGATCCACCGTAAGCTCGGAGGCCGCCCCCTCGAGATCACGCCGCGGCAGCCGCGGCCCCGGGGCGGAGAAAGCCTGTACATCAACGCCTACCGGCGCGAGATCGATCACTTCGTCCGCGTGCTCGCCGCCGAAGCGGAGGCGCCGCTCCCGAAGGAGCAGATCGCCCTGACGCGGGTCCTCGAAGCCGCCTACCGCTCCGCGGAGGAGGGCCGGGAGGTGGAGGTATAGCCCTCCGTCCCGGCACGCGGGTCCGCACCTCCTCTCCCGCCGTCCTCCTCGCCGTACTCCTCGCCTCGCTCCTCGCCCCGTCCGACGGTGCCGCGAACGGCCAGGAGGGCGGAGCGGAGCCCAGCTCCGAGCTGGAAGTCTACCTCCTCACCATCGGCCCGGGCGACCTCGTCTGGGAGCGCTTCGGCCACAACGCGATCTGGGTGCGGGACCGCGCCCGGGGCACCGACACCGCCTACAACTGGGGGATCTTCGACTTCGCCTCGGCGGACTTCGTGCCGCGGCTCGTGCGGGGCCGCATGCGGTACGCCATGGCGCCCCGCCCGCTCGCCTACGAGCTCGAAGCGTACCGGGACGCCGGGCGGGAGGTGTGGGCGCAGCGGCTGGCTCTCGCTCCGGAGCAGCGGGCCGCTCTCCGCGACTTCCTGGAGTGGAACGCCCGTCCCGAGAACCGCTTCTACCGCTACGACTACTACCGTGACAACTGCTCGACCCGGGTGCGCGACGCGCTCGACCGGGCGGTCGGCGGCGCGCTCCGGGCGGCGCTCGAGTCGGAGTCGACGGGCACGACGTACCGGTGGCACACCCGACGGGCGCTCCGGGACGTGCTACCCGCCTACCTCGGCATCCAGGCGGTCCTCGGCATGCGGGCGGACCGGGAGATCTCCGCGTGGGAGGAGACCTTCATGCCCGAGCGACTCCGCATCCACCTGCGCGGGGTGGAGGTGGACCGCCCCGGCGGGGAGCCGGGTCCGCTGGTGGACGCCGAATGGCGGGTGCTCCCGGGCGTCCGGACGCTGCCGGAGGCCCCGCCGGCCCGGCTCCTCCCGTTCCTCGCGGTCTCCGTCCTCCTCGCTCTCGGGATCGCGCTCGTCGCGCGGCCGGCCGGTCGCGGGCACCTGCCGTCGCGCATCCTGCTCGCGGTGGTCGGCGGAGCGTGGAGCCTTCTCGCGGGTGGGGTGGGCACGCTCGTCCTCGCGGCGTGGCTCCTCACGGACCACGTCTTCTGGGGGTGGAACGAGAACCTCCTGCAGGCGAGCCCCGTCTCGCTCCTCCTGGTGGTCCTCCTCCCCCTCCTCTTCCTCCGCCGGAGGAAGGCGAGCCGCACGGTCGTACTGGCCGCCGCGGTGGCCACGCTCTCGCTGCTCGGCTTCCTGATCCAGCCGCTCCCGTTCTTCGACCAGGCGAACGGGGAGATCCTCGCGCTGGCCCTGCCCCTGAACCTGGCGCTCGCGTGGGCGGCCCGGGAGGTGTCGCTGGGGGCGCCGGGCGGGGGGCTCGGCGGAGCGGGCCGGGTGGAGCGCGGCTGATCGGGATCCCGGCCGGGGTGGCGGCGCTCCTCTCCGGGCTCCTCCTGGCGTGGGCGCTGCCCCCCGATCCACAGCCGCTCGTGGCGGCGGCCGCCCTCGTTCCCATCACCGCGGCGGTGGCGGCGCTCCCTCCGGGTCCGGACGCCGCCTATCGCGCCTGGCGGCTGGGGGCGGCCGCGGGGGCGGTGGCGTGGGCGCTCCTCCTCCGGTGGATCGTGCCCTCGCTCGCTCTCCTCCACCCGCTCCCGCTGGCCCTCGCCACCTGGGCCGCCATGGTCGGGTTCCTCGCCGCGCTCACCGGGGCCGCGACCCTCCTCCTGCACCGCCTCCACCACCGGCACCGGCTTCCCCTGGTGCTCGCGCTGCCGGTCGCGTGGACCGGAGTGGAGTGGCTCCGGGCGCACCTGGGCGACCTCTCCTTCCCGTGGCTGGAGCTGGGGGCGTCGCTCACGGCTCATCCCGCCCTCCTCGCGCCCGCCGAGTGGTCCGGAGCGCGCGGCCTCTCCTTCTGGCTCGCCGCTGTCGCCGGGTGGGCCGCCGGGCTCGTCGTCTCCCGCCGCGGCCGCGCTCCGCGCCTGTACGCGCTCACGTCGGTCCTCCTCCTCCTTCCCGCCGTGTGGGGAGCCTGGCGCGTGCACGCCCTGGTGCTCGAGCCGGGACCGGTCGTGGGGGTGGTCGGGACGGACCTTCCGCTCGAGGCCGCCGAGCCCGCGCTCCGGACGGAGAGCGCGGTCGACGCCGTCCTCCGGCACCTCGACGGGGTGGGCGGCGTGGAGGGCGTGGAGGGCGTGGAGGGCGTGGACGGTTTGGAAGGGGTGGACCTGGTCGTGCTCCCCGAGGCGGTGCTCCGCGTCACGGGCCCCGGAGCGACGGAGGCCCGCGGGCGGCTGGAGCGCGCGGCGGGCTCGCTCGGCGCGCCGCTCCTGGTGGGCGCCTACCTGGACGGCGCCGGCGGCTCCGCGCCCCCCGCCAACGGCGCCCTCCTCCTCCTTCCCCGGGGCGGCGTGGGCGGAGTCTACGAGAAGCGGCATCTCGTCCCCGGAGTCGAGCGGGCGCCCTTCCTCGCGCCGGCGGGGCGCGGAGGCGGCTTCCGGGCCGGTCGCGAGGGTGCGCTGCTCGAGGTGGCGGTCCGCACCGCCGAGCCCGGCTCGATGGCGGCGCGCACGGTCCGGGTCGGGGTGCTCGTCTGCTTCGAGTCGCTCTTCGGGCCGCTCGCCCGGGCGTACCGGGCCGGCGGGGCCGAGGTGCTGGTCGCGCTCACCGACGACGCCTGGCTCGCCGAGGGGGCCGGAGGGGGGGCACCCGAGCAGCACGCGGCGCACCTCGCCCTCCGCGCCGCGGAGACGCGGACGGGGGTGGTCCGGGCGGCGAATCGGGGGTGGAGCGGCGCCGTCGATCCGCTCGGGCGGCGCACCGGTCCGGGGCTCCGGGCGGGCCGTGAGGGCTCGCTCCGGGTGCGGGTGCTCCGGGCCGACGTCCTCACCCCCTACGTCCGATGGGGCGACTGGCTGGGGGGCGGCTCGGCCCTCCTCTGCATCCTGGTGGTGGCGACGGCCGCCGCTCCGGGCTTCCTCCGTCGGCTCCGCCGCGCGATCCCGGGCGGCCCCGGCGGTTGAACGCCTCCCCCCGCGTGGCTATCTTTCTCCGGCTACACTTTGAACGGGCGGGCCGACCGGCCCCCCACACCTTCGCGGGCGCGGCGCCTCCGGGCCGTCCGAGCCCGCTTCCTGTTCGCGGCGCGAGAGGGACCATGAAGCAGGGCATCCACCCCGAGTACAAGCCGGCCACGATCGTCTGCTCCTGCGGGAATCAGATCGAGACCCGCTCGACGCAGGACGAGATCCACGTCGAGATCTGCTCCGTCTGCCACCCCTTCTACACCGGGAAGCAGCGCCTGGTGGACACCGCCGGACGCGTCGAGCGCTTTCAGCGGAAGTACGGCACGGTCGAGGAGCGGAAGCAGCAGGCCGAAGAGGAGGCCGCCGAGGAGAAGGCCGCCCGGAAGGAGGCCGCCGCAGCGGCCGAGAAGGCCGCCGCCGAGAAGCCCGCGGCCGCGGCCGGCGAGGCTGCCGCCCGGAAGGGCGAGGCGGAAGAGGGCGAGAGCGCGGACGCGGCCACCGAGGCCCCCGAGCCGCGTCCGATGCCCACCCGTCCCGGCGGCGAGAGCGAGGAGGCCGGCGAAGACGCCGGCTGACCCGCACCCGACCCGGTGTCGGCGCCGATCCTGGACCCACGCCTCGTGGATCGTCTCGGAGAGGCGGAAGAGCGGCTGGTCCAGCTCGACCGGGAGCTGTCCGATCCGGACCTTTCCTCGGATCCCGACCGCATCCGCACGCTCGGCCTCGAGCGCGCCGAGCTCGAGCCGGTGGTCGAGGCGGCGGGCCGCCTCCGGGCCCTCCGCGAGGAGCTCGACGGCGTCCGCGAGCTCCGCGAGCAGGCCGACGACCCCGAGCTCCGCGAGATGGCGGAGCACGAGGTCCGTCGCCTGGAGGAGGGACTGACGCAGCTCGCCGAGCGCGCCCGCCGGCTCCTCCTTCCGAAGGACCCCCTGCACGACCGTCCGGCCGTGCTCGAGATCCGCGCCGGCACGGGGGGCGACGAGGCGGCGCTCTTCGCCTCCGACCTGCTCCGTATGTACCGCCGCTTCGCGGAGCGCGAGGGCTGGTCGGTCGAGCTGCTCGACCTCTCCGAGGGCATCCCCGGCGCGATCAAGGAGGCGATCGTCCTCGTGCGGGGGAAGGGCGTCTACGGCCGGCTCCGCTACGAGTCGGGCGTCCACCGTGTCCAGCGGGTGCCGGAGACCGAGAGCCAGGGCCGCATCCACACCTCGGCTGCGACCGTCGCGGTCCTGCCCGAGGCCGAGGACGTCGACGTGGAGGTGGATCCGGGAGATCTCCGCATCGACGTCTTCCGCTCTTCGGGGCCGGGGGGCCAGTCGGTGAACACGACCGACTCCGCCGTCCGCATCACCCACGAGCCGACCGGCCTCGTGGTCTCCTGCCAGGACGAGAAGTCGCAGCACAAGAACAAGGCGAAGGCGATGAAGGTGCTGCGCTCCAGGCTCCTCGACCGGAAGCTGGCCGAGCAGGAGGCCCAGCGGTCCAGGGAGCGGAAGGCGCAGGTGGGCACCGGCGACCGCTCGGCCAAGGTGCGGACGTACAACTTTCCCCAGAACCGGGTCACGGACCACCGGATCAACCTGACCCTGCACCGGCTGCCCGAGATCCTCGACGGCGACCTGGACGAGCTCCTGGACGCCCTCGAGCTGGCGGGGCAGGAGGAGCGGCTGGAGGAGGCGGGGATCTCGTGAGCTCCGCCGAGCGTACCGGACCGGGAACCTCCACCGATCCGGCCGCGTCCACCGGCTCCACGGCGTCCACCGAGGCGTCCGGCTCCACCGGGTCCATCGAGCCCCGGGCCCGTCCTCCGGAGCCGGGAGAGCCGTGGACCATCCTCCGGCTCATCCTCTGGAGCCAGCGCTACCTGGACCAGAAGGGGGTGCCCGAGCCCCGGCTGGACGCCGAGCACCTCCTGGCGCACGCGCTGGATACGGACCGCCTCCGGCTCTACCTCGAGTACGACCGCCCGCTGACCCCGGACGAGCTCCAGTCGTTCAAGCCGCTGCTGCTCCGCCGGGCCGGGCGGGAGCCCCTCCAGTACATCGTGGGGCGGACCCCCTTCCGTGAGCTGGACCTCATCACCGACCCCCGGGTTCTCATTCCCCGGCCGGAGACCGAGGTGCTCGTGGGCGAGGTGCTCGAGTGGGCGGCCGGGACGGGGAGGGACGACCTCGCGGCCGTCGACGTCGGGACGGGAACGGGCGCCATCGCCCTGTCGCTCGCCGTGGAGGGACCTTTCGCCCGGGTGGTGGCGACGGACGTCGACCCCGACGCGCTCGACGTGGCGCGGGAGAACCGCGCTCGGGCCGGCATGGAGGAGCGGGTCGAGCTCCGCGGGGGAGACCTCCTCGAGGCGATCCCGGGCGAGCGCTTCGACCTCCTCGTCTCCAACCCGCCCTACGTCGCCGACGGTCAGCGAGAGGGGCTCCAGCCCGAGGTGAGGGACTGGGAGCCGCTCGGGGCGCTCCTCGCCGGAGAGGGGGGGATGCGGGTGCTGGAGGCGCTGGTGCGGGACGCCGCCGACCACCTCCGGCCGGACGGCCTGCTCGCGCTCGAGGTGGGCGAGGGGCAGGCCGGGGTCGTGGCCGAGCGCATCCGGGAAACCGGCGCCTTCGCCGAGCCCCGGGTCCGTCGGGACCTCCAGGGCAGGGAGAGGATCGTGCTGGCCGCGCGGGCCGGCGGGGCGTAGCCTCGAAGCGGGAGCGCGGCCGCGGCCGTGGTATCGGGCGGGGCGCCGGGACGGAGTGCTCGTCGAATCGGAATTCAAGGAAGGGAGCGGGATCATGGCAGGTGTGACGGAGCTGGCGCAGCAGCTCGGAGAGTCGCTGGCGCGGACGGACGAATACCAGGCGCTCAAGCGGGCCATCTCGGCGGCCGACGACGACCGCGAGCTCGTCGAGCTCCGGAGCGAGCTCTCCGACCTCGAGAGCTCGATCCAGGCGTCGCTCCGCCGGGGCGAGGAGCCCGACGACGAGATGAAGGAGGCGTACGAGCGCGTCGTCTCCCGCCTCCAGGGGCTCGCCAGCTATCAGCGCCTCGTCTCGGCGCAGTCGAACTTCGACAAGGTGCTGAACAGGGTGAACGAGACGATCTCGAAGGGCATCCAGAAGGGCGGGGAGTCCTCGATCATACTGCCGTCGTGACTCCCCGGACCTCCCTCGCGCCTCTCGGTGCGACGCCGCTCGGTCGAACCGGGGAGTCACGACGGCCCTCTTCCACCGGGACCGTCGACAGAGAGGCATAGCGGTGAGCCGAGAGAAGGGCCTCAAGATCTTCCGGGAGCCGGTCTACCGGATCATCGAGCCGGTGACGCGGTGGCTGGTGCGGCGGGGGGTGCACCCCAACCTCATCAGCGTCTTCGGCTTCGTGTCGACCGCCGTGGCGGGGCTCTTCTTCCACCAGGACCACGTGCGGGTCGCCGGTTTCTTCATCCTGCTCGGCGGGCTCTTCGACATCTTTGACGGGCGGGTCGCGCGCGAGAGCGGGCTCGCCTCGAAGTTCGGCTCCTTCTTCGACTCGACCCTCGACCGGATCAGCGAGATCGTGGTCTTCCTCGGACTGGTCTCGCTCTACGACCAGTACCAGGAGCCGGGAGGCGTCCCGGACATGATCGTCGGGGGGGCCGAGGGGCTGCTCTCCGCGCAGTTCATGATGTACATGATCCTGCTGGCCATGGGGGGCTCGCTCATGGTGAGCTACACGAAGGCCCGGGCCGAGGCGCTCGGGATGGCGTGCGACGTCGGCTTCATGCAGAGGGCGGAGCGGGTGGTGCTCCTGGGGCTCGGCTCGCTCCTCTTCGGGCTCATGTGGGGCGGGGTGGTGGTGAGTGTTATCATCATCGTGATGGCGGTGACGACGAACCTGACGGCGATCCAGCGGATCGTCTGGGTGCATAGACACGGAGGCGGTGTCCCCCTGGAGAGCGGAGCGTCCGCCGGAGCCGACGAGGCTCCCGTGGCCGAGCACGCCTCCCCGGGTCCCGCGCAGAGAACGGGAGAGGACGAGCGGTGAAGGATCGACCCGAGGTCACCTCCGCCGACGGACGGCTCGGCGTGCTGCTCCCCGGATTCGGGGCGGTGGCCACCACGTTCGTGGCGGGGGTCGAGGCGGTACGGAGGGGGATGGCGAAGCCGATCGGCAGCCTGTCCCAGATGAACACGATCCGCCTCGGAAAGCGCACCGAGGAGCGGACCCCGCTGATCAGGGACTTCATCGATCTGGCGGGGCTCGACCAGTTGGTCTTCGGGGCGTGGGACCCGATCCCCGACGACGGCTACCAGAGCGCCGTCCACGCGGGCGTGCTCGACCGCGAGCACATCGACCCGATCCGGGACTTCCTGGAGGCCGTCAAGCCGATGCCGGCCGTCTTCGACACGGAGTACGTGAAGAAGCTGGACGGGCCGAACGTGAAGCGGGGCGGGAGCAAGAGGGAGCTGGCCGAGGCGCTGCGCGAGGACATCCGGAGCTTCCGGGCCGAGCACGACTGCGAGCGCCTGGTCATGATCTGGTGCGGCTCCACCGAGATCTTCCTCCGCCCGGGCGCCGCCCACGAGACGGTGGAGGCGTTCGAGAAGGCGATGGAGAACGACGACGAATCCATCGCGCCCAGCATGCTCTACGCGTACGCCGCGATCATGGAAGGCGTCCCCTACGCCAACGGCGCGCCCAACCTCTCCGCCGACGTGCCGGCGCTCGAGGAGCTCGCCACCGAGCGCGGCGTGCCGATCGCCGGCAAGGACTTCAAAACCGGCCAGACCCTGATGAAGACGATCCTGGCGCCCGGCCTGAAGGCCCGG
>CAYPDV010000068.1:0-14066 GCA_964409525.1 uncultured Gemmatimonadaceae bacterium | reverse complement strand
GCTCACGGACGAAGCCGCGCTCACGGACGAAGCCGCGCTCACCGAGACGGAGGTGGCGGGGCTCCGCGAGGCCGGCCGCCTGGTGGCGGTGCTCGCCCTGGCGGGCGTGGCCCACCCGGACCTGAACGCGATGAACGTGCTCCTGACGGGAGAGGGGAGCGACGTCCGGGGCCGCGTCCTCGATCTCGACCGGGCCCGCATTCTCGGCTCCCGGAGACCGGCGAACGGGGAGCGCATGCTCGCCCGTCTCCTCCGCTCGCTCGAGAAGGAGGCCGGGCGGGCGGCTCGTCCGCTCCCGGCCGAGGCAGGGGAGCGGGTACGCGAGGGGTTCCGGACGAGCGCGGGCGACGGGAGAGGAGGGGCGGAATGAGCGACGGGGCGGACGAGGTGTGCGTCGTTATGACGAGCGCGATCGGCGACGCGGTGCAGGTGCTCCCGGTGGTGAGCGCGCTCCGGAGGGCGTGGCCGGACACGCGTCTCACCTGGGTGATCCAGCCGCTGCCGCACCTCCTGGCCCGCGGCCATCCGGCGGTCGACGAGTTCGTCGTCTACCGGCGGCGGCGGGGGCTTACCTGGTGGGAGGGCTTCGCGGAGTTCGCGCGCGAGGTCGGGGATCGCCGCTTCGACCTCGTGATCGACCTGCAGGTCTCGTTCAAGGCCGGGATCCTCACCCACCTCCTCCAAGCGCCCCGCAAGCTCGGCTACGACTTCTCCCGTGCGCGCGACCTGAACTGGCTCTTCACCACGGAGCGGATCCCCACCGGGCCGATGCGGCACGTCCAGGACCAGTACTTCGATTTCCTCCACCACCTCGGCGTGGATCCCGAGCCGGTGGTCTGGCACGTGCCGATCACCCCCGCCGAACGGGAGGCGCAGCGCCGCTTCTTCGACCGGCTCGGCGCACCCGGGTGCGCGGTCGTCGTCGGCACCAGCAAGCGGGAGAAGAACTGGACGGCGGAGGGCTACGCCCGCGTGATCGAGGAGGTGGAGGAGAGATACGGGCTACGTCCGATCCTCGTCGGTGGCCCGTCGTCGCTGGAGCGCGAGATCGCGGACCGGATCCTGGCCACCACCCGCGTCGACGCGGTCGACACCCTGGGCGACGATCTCAGGCGGCTGATCTGGATCCTGGAGGGGAGCGCGCTCACGATCTCGCCCGATACCGGCCCCCTCCACATCAGCCGGGCGGTCGAGACGCCGGTGGTGGGGCTCTACGGCTACACCAATCCGAAGCGGACCGGCCCGTACGGGAAGTACGACGACCTGGTGGTGGACGGGTACGCCCGCTACCCGGACGAGGACTACCCGATCAGCCGGGAGTACCGGGACGGGATGCGTCGGGTGAGCGTCGAGGCGGTGCTGGAGAAGGTGGAGCGGGCGGTGCGCACGTACCTGTGAGGGTCCCGCGGGTCCGCCTCACCCCCCGCTGCCCACCCTCGTGCCCTCGCGGATGCTCTTGAGGTGGAGGCTGATCGAGCCCACCACCGGGATCTTCGAGCGCATGTAGACGAGGAGGCGCCGGGAGTCGTCGGTGAAGTGGAGCTCGGCCTCGCCGCCCTCGCCGAAGAGCCCGTCCGTCTGGATCACCGGCCTGACCACGATCGTGCGGAAGGTGCCGGCCGGCACGCGCACCGTGTCCCGCCGCTCGACGTGGATCACGACCGGGTTCCCGCTGTCCTTGAAGTAGCGGCTGATCCGGTAGGTGTCGCCGACGTTCAGCGGCAGCGTCCGCGCGAAGTAGACGAAGGACAGGTCGTCGAGGGGCGTCGAGCTCGCGAGCGGGCCGCTGTCGTCCGCCTCGACGTTCTCCCAGGTCATCCGGTCGATGTCGAAGCGGTAGTCGCGGAGTCGCTCGTAGTTCACCTCGTGGATGTCCTGTACGAAGCGGTGGCTGTAGAGGTCCTGCACGTCCAGCCACGACCGGTACTGATCGTCCACCCGGGCCAGGGGGAGCCCTCCCTGGATGCTCATCTCCAGGCGGTACGCCCTGCGGCTCCCGAGCTGCTCCACGCGGTCGACGGACAGGTGCCCGCTCCCGACGCGGAAGGCGCCGAGCTTCACGTCGTACTCGAGACGCTCGCCGGGCCCGAAGGGAACCGCGGCGGGCATCCGTCCCGTGCTCACGGACCGGATACCGGAGTCGCCGTCCTGCGCCCCGACCCCTCCCAGGGGGAGGAGGGCAGCGGCGGCGAGCGTCGTGATCGCGGTTCGAAACCTCATCGTGCCTCCCCTTCGGCGGCTCCGGCCTCTCCGCTCCACGTCGCCTGCCCGCGGAGACGGAGTAGATCCCGGGCCGTCCGCAGGGGACGGAACCGGGAGGCGCGTGGGCGCAGCTCGTGACGCAGCTTCATCGGGCTCTCCTCGATCCGCCGGGCGTAGGGCGCCACCGCGTCGAGGAGCCGGAGGTTCGTCCCCCATCTACCCGACTCGTGGAGGAGGCGATCCTCCCCGCGCAGCGCCTTCTTCAGTACGACGATCCGGTACGCCCGGATCCCGGAGAGCGGGTCCGACACCGGAGCGTTCTGCAGGGCCCTGCCGAGCAGGATCGGTGCCGCCCGCCGGAGGATCCGCTCCCACCGCTCCGGCTGTCCTCCTTCCGGCTCCTCCACGCCCGCCACGACGTCGGCGCCGCCCTCCAGGATCTTGATCAGGTCCTCGACGGCCGCGGGATCCTCGGAGAAGTCGGCCTGGAGCACCACGGCGACGTCCCGCTTGGGATACGGGGCCCTGCGGACGGCCTCTCGCAGGAGGCGCTCGACCGCCGGGCCGTGGCCCACCCGCTTCCCGGTCCGCAGGACGGTGAGAGGCAGGAAGGCCGCGTACCGCTCGAGCACCGCCGGCGTATCGTCCTCCGACGCGTCGTCCAGCACCAGGATCTCGTACTCCCGCCCGAAGTCCCGCATCACGTTGCGGATCTTCCAGAGGACGACGCCGATGCTCCGCTCCTCGTCGTGAGCGGGAATGCAGACGTAGATCACGGTGTCGTGCGGGGGGGGAGGAGAGGGCCCGGAGAGCGTCCGGCTCGCGTGGATGATACCACCCCACCCCCCGAGAGTTCCCGAAAGTGCAGGCGATTCCGGGCCTTCCGGATCGTGGCGTCACACCGCGTCATCCTCGATGGCATGCGCGCCCGGGATGGGGGCCGCACCGGCATCGCGCTTCTCATGGGCGGGGCGTGTCTTCCAGCGGCGGTGCTGCCAGAAGTACTGCTCGGGAGCCTCCCGGATCCGATTCTCCAGGCGCCGCATCAGGGCCGAGGTGATCCGGTGCACGCGCCCCTCCGCGTCGACCGCCTCCCGTCCGGGGCCGCGGCTTCCCTCCTCCCTCCCGGGACCGCCACGCTCGGCCCCCGTCTCCACCCTCTCCAGCCGCACCCGGTACCGGGGCGAGCCGCCGGGAAGGCGCATCGCGGTGCCGAGGAAGAGGGGGGCGCCCGAGCGCACGGCGAAGAGCGCGGGCCCCCGCGCCGTGGCGGCCGGGAGGTCGAAGAAGTCGACGAAGACCCCTCGCCTCCGGATGTTCTGATCCGCGACGAGGGCCGTGACCCGCCCGGCCCGGAGGCTCCGGAGCACCTCGCGGGCGGCGTCCTGCTTGACCACGACGCGGAGGCCGAGGCGGCCGCGGGCCCGAACCAGCGCCCGGTCGAACAGGGGGTTCCCCTGGCGGAAGACGACCGCGTCCACGGGCACGCCGCGGGCCGCGAGGGCGGCGCCGCCGATCTCCCAGTTGCCGAGGTGGCCGGTGACGACGAGCGCCCCCCTCCCCTCCGCCAGGCCCTCTTCGAGCGCCTCCAGCCCCTCCACCTCCGTCCGCTCGATCACGGCCTCCGGTCCCGTGCGGGAGAGCCGGAGCGTCGCCACGGACTCCCGGCCGAGGTGCGCGAAGGAGGCCCTGGCCACCCCCCGCCGCCAGGCGTCCGGTCGGTCGGGAAACGCGAGCCGGAGGTGCCGGAGGGTGTCCCGCCAACGGATCCGGAGCACGGGGCCGGCCAGGATCCCGAGGAAGGAGCCGAGCGCCTGCTGGATCCGCTCCGGGAGAAGGGCGAGCACTCCGGTGAGCAGGCGGTAGCCGACGAACTCGAGCCGGTGCCGGACGGAGGGTGCGGAAGCCCCCGGAGGGCGCGCGTCGGACGCCGGGATCATTCCTCGGCGGGGGCCTCGGCGGGGACTCCGGCGGATGCTCCGTCGGAGAACTGCATCTCGTGGAGGCGGTGATAGAGCCCTCCGGTCGCGAGGAGCTCCGCGTGCGTGCCCCGCTCGACGATCCGGCCGTGGTCGAGCACCAGGATCCGGTCCGCCCGCTGGACGGTCGAGAGCCGGTGGGCGATCACGAAGACGGTGCGTCCCTCGAGCAGCCGCTCCACGGCGTCCTGCACCAGCCGCTCGGACTCGGTGTCGAGGGCGCTCGTCGCCTCGTCGAAGATCAGGATCGGCGGGTCGCGCAGGATGGCCCGGGCGATCGCGATCCGCTGGCGCTGCCCACCCGAGAGCTCCGCGCCCCGCTCGCCGACGACCGTCCGGTACCCCTCGGGCAGCTCGCGCACGAACTCGTGGGCGTGGGCGGCCCGCGCGGCGGCCTCGACCTCCTCGTCGCTCACCCGCTCCTCGATCCCGTAGGCGATGTTCGAGCGGACGGTGTCGTGGAACAGGATCGTCTCCTGGGACACGACACCGAGGCTGTTGCGGAGCGAGGAGATCGTGAACTCCCGGAGGTCGGTCCCGTCGACCAGGATGCGGCCCTCGGTCGGGTCGTAGAACCGACCCAGGAGGTCGACCAGCGTCGTCTTGCCGGCGCCGCTCGGCCCCACCAGCGCCACGACCGAGCCCTTCGGCACGCGGAAGGAGACGTCGCGGAGCACGGGGCTGCCGTCCCGGTAGGCGAAGGTGACGTCGTCGTAGACGATCTCCCGCTCCAGGCCGGGAAAGGGGCGCGCTCCCCGCCCCTCGGTGATCTCGATCGGTGCGTCGAGGAACTCGAAGACGCGCTCGGCCCCGACCAGCCCCGGCTGCACGATCGCCGGGAACTTGCTCATGAACTTCACGGGCGAGTAGAGCCCCATGGAGAGGGCGAGGAACGACATGAAGGCCGCTCCCGTGATCTCGCCCTCGACCAGCACCAGGTGCGCTCCGTACCAGAGGAGGATCACCGTGCCGATCGCCGCCAGCATCTCGGTGATCGGCTGCGCCAGCGAGCGGAGCCGCTCGGTGCGGACGTAGGTGTGGTAGTAGTCGTCGGTGAGGCCGTGGAAGCGCTCCTGCTCGTGCCCCTCGGCGGCCGCCGTCTTCACCAGTCGCACGCCTGAGACGGTCTCCTGGATGTGCGAGTTCACCTCGCCCGCCAGGTCGAGCACCCGTCGGTCGCCCCGGCGCAGCCGCTTCAGGAGGGGGCCCCAGATGACCATCGTCCCGGGAACGACGATGAACGCCGCCAGCGTGAGCGGGACGGAGATCGCCAGCATGAAGTAGAGCGCGGCCAGGAACTCGAAGAACGAGGAGATCAGCCGCGAGACCTCCCGCGTGACCAGCAGCCGGAGCTGCTCCACGTCGTGGGTCAGCCGCGAGATGATCTGCCCGGTACGGGTCCGCCCGAAGAAGGCGAGATCGAGCTCGAGCAGGTGGTCGTAGACCTCGTTCCGCATGTCCCTCGAGACGCGCTGCTGCAGCATCGCGGTCAGGTACGTCTTGAGGAAGTCGAAGACGTTCTTGAGGGCGAAGACCACGAGCATGAAGATGATCACGCCCTGGATCGCCTCCTGGGGATCCCCCTGGAGATCCACGAAGCGGCCGACCGTGGACTCCAGGATCCTCTCCACCTGGTTCTCGGCGGTGCCCGGGCTCACCTGCACCGCCGGCCCCCCCTCGACCCCCGGCGCGGCTTCGGGTCCGACGGCCCCTTCGGGTCCGGGAGCTTCCCCCGGGACGGCCCCCTCCGGCTCGCGCACGCCGAAGAGCTTCTCGAGGAAGGGGATCAGGAGGACGAAGGAGAAGGCGTTGAAGCCGGCGAAGAGGAAGGTCGCCCCCACCATTCCGAGGACCAGCCACGCGTGGGCGCGGAGGTAGGACAGGATGCGGAGGTAGAGCCTCACGCGGACCTCGTGGCGGTCACCGCGGGCGCGGCGTGAGCCGTGCCACGGGAACGATCATCTCCTCCGGCGAGATCCCCCCGTGGAGGAAGGAGTTCCGGTAGCGGGCCTGGTACTCTCTGAGCTTCGTCGGATAGACCAGGAAGCGATCGTCGAGGGCCAGCACGTACGTCCCCGCGAGACCGCCGGCCGGGAGCCGCAGGTCGCTGCCGTCCTTCGTGAGCATCACCCCGTCCTCGTCCTCCACGCGCAGGTCGCTGCCGAACTTGTAGCGGAGATTGCTGGTGGCGTCCCTGCGCGCGTAGATGGTGGTGGGGGTGTGGCAGAGGATGGAGCCGTGGTCGGTGGTGAGGAGCACGTGGTGACCCTGCGCCGCCGCCTCCTTCAGCACGCTGAAGGCGGTCGAGCGCTCGAACCAGGAGCGGGTGAGGTCGCGGAGCGCCGCCTCGTCCTTCGCCACCTCCATCAGGATCGGTGAATCGCTCCGGCCGTGGGTCATCAGGTCGACGAAGTTGAAGACCATGGCGATCACCCCGCCCGACGCCGTGAGCGCCGACTGGATGCGGGAGCGGACCTGCTCGGAGTGCCGGTCCGTGAAGACCTTCTCGTAGTGGACCGGGACGTCGCGCCCGGTGAGCTCGCGGAGCTGGCGCGCCAGCAGCTCGTCCTCGAAGGCGTTCATGCTTCCCTCGTCCTCCTGGCTGGCCCACCACCCCGGCCGCTCCCGGTCGATCTGGTCGATGTAGTGCCCGGCGAAGAGGGCGTTGCGGGCCACGGGGGTCGAGGTCGGCAGCACCGAGTACTGGAGGTGCTCCTCGATCTCGAAGTACGGTGCGAGGAGCGGGCTGATCACGCGCCACTGGTCCAGACGCATGCAGTCGAGGACGACGAAGAAGACCGGCTCTTCTCCCAGGAGGGGCACGAGGTGCTCGCGGACCACGTCCACCGACAGGCTGGGGCGGTCCTCCTCGCCCCGCATCCAGCGGGGGTAGACTTCGACCATCCACTCTCCGAAGTCCCGCCTGAGGTCGGTCAGGAGCGACTGCACCGAGTCGAGCAGCCCCCCCTCGCCCGCCTCCTCGAGCCGAACGTGCCAGTCCACCAGCTCGCCGTACGCCGCGACGAAGTCCGCCGGCGTGTGGGCCTCGCTGCAGAGCCGCGTGAGGCGGCCGAAGCGAGCGGCGAAGTCCTGCGCGGCCTGCTGCTGCCGGATCGAGGATCCCTCGAGGATCCGGGTCACCACGCTCAGCACCTGGCGGGGGCTCGTCGGCTTGACCAGGTAGTCGTCGACGCGCCGTCCGATCGCCTCGGTGAGAGTGCGGTCCTCCTCCGACTTGGTGATCATGACGACCCGGGCGTGGGGATCCTCGCGCCGGAGCACCTCCAGGACCTCCAGGCCCCGCCGCCCCGGCATCTGCTCGTCGAGGAGCACCAGGTCGTAGGGCGCCTTGCGGAGCAGCTCCAACGCGTCGTCGCCGTTGGAGATCGCGTCGACGTGGTAGCCCCGGGCCTGCAGGAAGAGCAGATGCGGCTTGAGCAGCTCGATCTCGTCGTCGACCCAGAGGATCCGACGGGATCGGGAGGGGGCGGTGGCGCTCATGTTCGACCCTACCCCCGGTCGACCCGCACGTTCAACCCCGGGATCGCGCCGAAAATCCTTGCGATGGGCCGCGCTCGCGCCTACGCTTCTGCTCTGTCGAGTTTCGAGCAGCCCACCAAGTGGAGGCCATCATGCGTCGGATCCTCGTCAAGGCTCTTCTCCCCTCCGTCCTCGCGGTGGCGCTCGCCGCCCTTCCGCCCACGGCCGTCGCGCAGGAGGCGACCCTCGCCGAGATCATCGTCGTCGAGCCCGTCACGGGCCACGGAGCGCAGTTCGAGAACGGCGTTCGGAGCCACATGGAGGTCCTTCGCAGCCAGGACGTGCCGGATGCCTGGATGGTCTGGTCGATCATGACCGGCGAGAACTCCGGCAAGTACCTCGTCGGCACCTTCAACCACACGTGGGCCGACTTCGACCGGATGCCCGCCGATCCGGACGCCCTGCAGCAGAGCTTCCGGGACCACATCGAGCCGCACGTCGACAACGCCGAGGTCAGCTTCTGGCGCCTGCGCACCGACCTGAGCCGGATCGAGGTGGGAGCCCCGCCCGCCGCCTTCTCGATGCTCAACCACTACATGCCGGACCTCGGGGGGGGCGAGGACGTCGTGGCGGTGATCCGCACCATCCGCGAGTCGGCGGAGGCGCAGGGCTGGGATCAGGATTGGGCCGTCTACCAGCTCGTAAACGGCGGCGAGCACCCCCACCTCGTGGTCAGCATCCCCGGCGATCGCTTCGCCGACTTCGAGGAGCCGAGCCCGTCCATGGCCGAGATGCTCCAGGCGGAGCTCGGAGAGGCGGACGCCGGCGCACTCTTCCGCCGCTTCACCGACGCGGTCCGGGCGGAGAGCAGCGAGATGATCCGCTGGCGTGAGGATCTGAGCTACGTGCCCGAAGAGTAGAGAGCGGGCGACTCGCCGAGGCACGCTCGAGGCGCTCCGCACCGAGATCGCGGACGACGCCTACGCTCGGTTCGCGCCCCGCCCCTCGAGGCCGGGGCGCGGAGGCGCTCGATGGAGCTCAAGACCTACTCCTCCGGCTCCTCCTCCGCGTCGGACTCCTCGGCCCCGGGATCCATGGCGTCCTCCGGCGCGTCCAGCCCCACCGACCGGGCGTGATCCGGCGAGGGCCGGGGCGTGCCCCCGTACTCGTTGTTCCGCACGGCGGCCCGGTTCATGGGGCCGGTCAGGCGCGAGGGCGCCCACCGGGTGTCGAGCTGCATGCCGCGCCGGGTGCGGCCGTTTCCGTCCGGAGCAGAGGGGAGCGCCCGGTTGGCGACGCCCAGCGCGTCGGCGACGAGGCCCGGGGCGAGGGCGTGGGCCAGGCGCAGCAGGGTCGCCTGCCAGGAGAGGGTCACGTGCGCCTCTCCCCTCCGGAGCGCCCGCACGATGCGGCGCGCCGCCCGCCCGGCGTCCATCGACAGCCCGCGGAGCGAGTCGCCGAGGGCGAACCAGGTGAACTCCGCCTCGTGATCGCCCTTGAAGAGGGCGTTGGCCGGCCCACCCGTGCGCATCAGCCCCGGCACCACCGTCGTGACGCGGATCCCGTCCCTGGCCAGCTCCGCCCGGAGCCCCTCGGAGAGGCCGACCGCCGCGAACTTCCCGGCCCCGTAGGGCAGGAGGTGCGGCACGGAGACCTCGCCCCCGATCGAGGTGACGTTGGCGATCCGGCCCTGCCGCCGCGCCCGCATCCCGGGAAGCACGGCCAGGGTGGTGTGGAGGACCCCCCCGAAGTTGACCGCCATCGTCCGCTCGAAGTCGTCGCGGGTCATCGTCTCGAGCGGGCCGACCTGGATGATGCCGGCGTTGTTCACCAGCACCTCGACGGGTCCGAGCCGCGCCTCGACGCTCCGCACCAGCTCCTCGACCTCTTCGGGGCGGGCGACGTCGCACCGGAGGGGGAGGACCCGGACGCCCCACTCGGCGAGCCGCTCGCGGGCGCTCTCCAGCGCCTCCGGATCGCGCGCGCAGATCGCCACCTCGCATCCGGCCCGCCCCAGCTCGCGCGCCAGGAGGATTCCTAGGCCGCGCGAGCCGCCCGTGACCAGCGCGACCCTCCCCTCCAGCTCGATGGGGCGCCGGCGGAGAAGGTGGAGCGCGGCGGCCGCCCCACCCGCCACGAGTCCCCATCCCACGAGCCGCTTCGCGTTCACGACCCACCCTCCGGAAGGAGCACGACCTTCCGGCATCCCTCCTCCTTACGGGCGAAGAGCCGGTACGCCTCCTCGATCTCCGGGAGGGGAAGCCGGTGGCTGGTGATCTTCCGTGGCTGGACGCGCCCCTCCCGGACGTGCTCCAGGAGACGGGGCATGTACCGGCGGGTGTTGCACTGGGCCATCCGCATGGTGAGCCCCTTGTTCATCGCGGTGCCGATCGGGACCAGGTTCCAAGGGGGGCCGTAGACGCCGATCAGGACCACGGTCCCTCCCTTCCGGACGGTGTGGATGCACCACTCGAGGGCGACGGGCGAGCCGGCCTCGACCTTGAGCACCCGTCCGAGGAAGTCGTGCATCGCCGAGCCGTCGCCCTCCACCCCCACGGCATCGATGCACACGTCGGGTCCGCGCCCGCCGGTCATCTCCTTGAGGTGCGGCACCACGTCACCCACCTCCGAGAAGTCGACCGTCTCCACACCGGCGAAATCCCGTGCGAAGTCGAGGCGGTAGGGCAGGTGGTCCACGGCGATCACCCGCTCGGCCCCCATGAGCCAGGCGGAGCTCTGCGCCAGGAGCCCGACCGGTCCGCAGCCGAAGACCACCACCGTCTCGCCGCCCGCGAGCCCCCCCATCTCGGCCGCCTGGTAGCCGGTGGGGAAGACGTCGCTCAGGAAGAGCACGTCCTCTTCGTCGAGCCCCTCCGGGATCTTCATGGGCCCGACGTCGGCCAGCGGCACCCGCACGTATTCCGCCTGTCCTCCGTCGTAGCCGCCCGTCGTATGCGAGTAGCCGAAGATCCCGCACCCGACCTCGCTGTTCGGGTTCGTGTTCTCGCAGATCCCGTAGAGCTCCCGGCTGCAGAAGAAGCACGTCCCGCAGGAGATGTTGAACGGGACCACCACCCGGTCGCCCCGGGAGAGCGTGCGGACCTCCTCGCCCGCGTCCTCGACGACCCCGGTGAACTCGTGTCCGAAGGTGTGCCCGACCCGGGTATCCGGGATCAGCCCCCGGTACAGGTGGAGGTCCGAGCCGCAGATCGCGGTGCGGGTGACCCGGAGAAGGACGTCGGACGGGTGCTCGAGAACGGGGTCGGGCTTCGTCTCGTACCGGATGTCGGTCGGACCGTGGTAGACCATCGCCTTCAAGGCGGCCTCCGGGCGGGAGCGGGGGGCTCGGACTCCGGAGCCGGTCGCAAGTTGTGTGCGCGGCCGAAGGGGTCGGCGGCCGCCATCTGGCACACCGGTTGCGACTCCGGAAAGGCGCGGCCGAGGACACGTATCCGAGAGAGTCCAGCGAGGGGGGCACCGGTGGAGGAAGATCGCGAGCAGCCGAGTACCGGAGGAGCCGGAGCGCCCCCGGACGCCGCGGACCTCGACCCGGAGGTGCGCCCCGGGGTGCCGATGGAAGCCCCACCGGAGCGGATGGAGGACGCGGGCCGGGCTCCGCCCGCCTCGCAGAGGGGGCGGGATGATCGCCTCGAGCGGGCGGGCCTCGATCGGGCGACCCCCGTCTTCGGGACGGCGCAGCCCCCGCGGGGGCTCAGCGGCAGGATGCGCCGGCTCGCCTACCGCGTGCCCGAGCACCGGGCGCGGCACTGGATGCTGCTCCTGGCCGCCGACCGGGTCGACGTCGCCGAGGATCGCCTCGGCGGACCGATGAGTCGCCCGCTCGAAGCGCTCGGCTGGGAGGAGGCGGCCCGGCGGGTGCGGAGCGACCCCCTCACGGCCCTCGCCGGCCTCGGAGCCGGGATCCTCCTGGCCACCGCGGTGTTCGCACGCCACAGGGGGCGTCCCGCCCCCACCCTCTGATCGCTCCTCCCGTCCGGAGAATCTTCATGCGAACCGCACGGCTGGCCCTTCTCGGCGTCCTCCTCCTCCCGCTCGGCTGTCTCTCCGCCCAGGACCCGGCCCCGCCCCCCGAGCCTCGCGAGCCCGTCGCCGACACCGCGGTCGAGCCGGAGGCCGTCACCGGGACCGACGCCCCGTCCGAGCCCGGGTGGGCGGCCGACCCCGATGCGGTCGCCGTGCTCATGGACCCGGCCGGCGATTCGGCGGGGGTGGCGGAGCTGATCGAGACCCCGCGGAACGGGGTGCTTCTCCGGGTGCGGGCCGAGGGGCTCCGGGTGGGCGCGCACGCGCTCCACATCCACGAGACCGGTGCGTGCGACGCCCCGACCTTCGAGTCGGCGGGCGGCCACTTCGCGCCCCGGGAGCGCAGCCACGGAGCGCTCCATCCGGAAGGGATGCACGCCGGCGACCTCCCGAATCTCGTCGCCTCGGAGCAGGGCCCCGTCCGGGCGGAGCGGTTCGCGCCGGACGTCACGCTCGCGGAGGGGGAGCCGGGCTCGCTCTTCGATGAGGATGGCTCGGCCGTGGTGATCCACCAGGGGCCGGACGACTACGTGAGCCAGCCCTCGGGCGACGCCGGGGACCGGCTCCTGTGCGGGGTGGTTCGGCGCTAGGACCGCCGACCGGCTCCGGGACGGCGGCGGGTGACCCGGCCTCCCGCGCGGCGCGGCGGGACGCGGACCTCGGCTACCGGTACAGGGGCAGCCGCTCCGACCGGTACATCATGTCGAAGTCACCCCACCGGAGCTCTCCCGAGCCGAGGAGGTTCTCGAACTCGAAGACGGCCTCGAAGATCACCTCGTTGTCCGGGAGCGCGACCTCGGTCACGAAGGCTCGCCGGTCCGCGGTGATTCCCGGGGTGACGAGCCGGTGCCCGGTCTCCGCGAGGTGGTCCACGTCGCTGATGATCGTGGACTGGTACTCGGAGCCGCGCTCACGGCCGTACTCCCACACCTGCCGGATCGTCATCTCTTCCTCGTCGATCTCGTACTCGACGGCCCGGCTGAAGCCGGATCCGGGCGCCACGGGCTCGAAGTGCCGTCGAAACCCGTTGTCGAAGAGGATGAGGTTCCCGTTCGGCAGGAGGGCCGCGGTGTGCTGCCCCCAGCCCCAGTCGAAGTCGGCGGTCCCCGCGCTCCCTTCCTGAACGTCCTCGGGCAGAGGATCGCCGTTCGAGTCGACGGCGGTGAGGAGAAAGGGGGTGAATTCTTCGCCCCAGCCCCGGTGAGGCCCGAGGATCCACACGACCTCTCCGTCTCTCGTGACCTTCACCACGGCCGACTGGTTCCGCCCCGAGGCGATCAGGGCGTCGTCGCCCTCGTCGTACCAGACCGAGTTCATGTGGAACCAGTCCCGCTGATCGTCGACGAAGTGGTTCCGCTCCGGGTCGAGGAAGTCGCGGAAATCCCAGACCGCCACGACGTCACCCGTCTCGCGGTCCACCTCGATGACGTGGTCCTCCACCGTCTCTCCGCCCGCCTCGTTCACCGCGACGATCAGGTTCCCGTTCTCCCTCTCGACGACGTCATGATGGAAGAGGAAGCCGGGGAAGTCCCAGCGATCGACTTCCCGTCCCAGCCGGTCGTATTCGTAGACCGAGCTGCCGTGTCCGAAGATCAGGTTTCCGTTGTCGAACGCCTCGACCATGTAGACGATGCCGCCGAAGTGGGAGAGATCGAGGAACCAGCGGATCTCTCCATCCTCGTCGATCATGAAGGGGTAGGAGAGGAAGTGGCCCTCGCCGCCGTCCCCGATGCTGAAGCTGGCGAGGGTCCAGCCCGGCTCCATCCTGTCCGGCTGCGCGGTGGGGATCTCGATCGAGGGAAAGAGATCCGGCAGTGGATCGGTCTCGAGCGTGAGGGTGTCCGACGCCTCCTCCCCGTCGGCGGTCGTGAGCCGGATCTCCACGAGGTTCGAGGCGCCCGCCCGGAGGCCCAGGATCGGAATCCGGTGCTCCTGCCGGAGATCCTCGAAGGTGTGGGAGACGGACCCGTCGTCGAGGATCTCCACCCTGACGGAGACGGCTTCCGTCGTCTCGAAGGTGGCCTCCCTCGAGAGCGGCGCCCGGTCCGGAGCCTGGATCGAGAGCGGCGCCGTGACGAGATCGTCGAACGTCGGCGGAGACCCGGTGTCCGTGGGGGTGTCGTCGGAGCAGGCGAGGGAGAGGGCGCCCAGGAGCGCGACGAGCCCCTTCGTCGTGAGCTTCGAGCCCGTCGTCATCGCAGTGTCTTTCCGTTCGATGCCCACGTCGTGCACGCTTCCTTCTCCGGGGATCCCGATCCTGCAGAATGTGTCAGACCAGAGTACCCGGGCGTGCTCCGAAGGTGCAACCGGAGCTCGTCCGATCCCGCCGGGACCGTGCCGTCACATCTCGATCACGTACGG
>CAYPDV010000067.1:0-14150 GCA_964409525.1 uncultured Gemmatimonadaceae bacterium | reverse complement strand
GTCGGCACGACGGTCGATCGCGTACGTGGACCGTCCACCACCGCGTGTCTTCGCGGTGGGGGTCATCTGCGTCGCCAAGGGCTGGACCTCGCCGGGGTGGGCCTTCGGCGCTGCACCCCGGCGAGGGGGGGGGGGGCCACGCGGGCGGAGGATCGGGAGATCGACGCGCTCGGAGGAGTGATGGGTCGGGCGACCGACGCCTCCCGGGTCCAGTTCCGCATGCTCAACCGCTCGAAGGGCCCGGCCGTCTGGGGGCCCCGGGCCCAGTGCGACCGGGGTCTCTACCCACGGGCGGTTCGCCGGGTGCTCGACGGACTGGCCGACCTGGACCTCTTCCAGGACCTGGTCACGGGTCTTCTCCTCGAGGACGGGAAGGCCGCGGGGGTCCGCACCCGAGGGGGGCTCACCGTCCGGTCGGCGGCGGTGGTGGTCACCGCCGGCACCTTCCTCCGTGGTCGGATCCACGTGGGTGGGGACGCGGCCATCGGGGCCGGGCGTGCGGGCGAGGCGCCTTCGATCGAGCTCGCCGAGGAGCTCGAGGAGCGGGGACTGGAGATCGCCCGCTTCAAGACGGGCACCCCTCCGCGGGTCGACGGTCGGACGGTCGACTTCTCGCGGATGGAGCTCCAGGAGGGCGATCCCGAGGATTTCCGCTTCTCCTTCTATCACCGGGAGGAGGTGCCCGAGCAGCGGCCATGCTGGATCACCTGGGCGGGCTCCGGCCTGAAGGAGGTCGTCCGTGAGAACCTCGACCGGAGCGCGCTCTACGGAGGGGCGATCTCCGGACAGGGACCACGCTACTGCCCCTCGATCGAGGACAAGGTGGTGCGCTTTCCGGACGCGCCGCGGCACCAGGTCTTTCTCGAGCCCGAGGGGCTGGAGACGACGGAGCTCTACGTGAACGGGCTCTCGACCTCGCTCCCGCCCGACGTGCAGGTGGACTTCCTGCACACGATCCCGGGGCTGGAAGAGGCGCGGATCACGAAGATCGGCTACGCGATCGAGTACGACTACTTCCCGCCGCACCAGCTCCGTCCGACGCTCGAGGTGCGGGGGATCGGCGGTCTCTTCTTCGCCGGCCAGATCAACGGCACGACCGGCTACGAGGAGGCGGCGGGGCAGGGGGTGGTGGCGGGCGCCAACGCTGCGCTCCGCGTGCAGGAACGGGATCCGTGGGTCCTCGAGCGGGACGAGGCGTACATCGGCGTGCTCGTCGACGACCTCGTCACCCGGGGAGTCGACGAGCCGTACCGGCTCTTCACCTCGAGATCGGAGTTCCGGCTGCTCCTCAGGCAGGACAACGCGGATCGGAGGCTCGGACCGGTGGCTCGCGGCCTCGGTCTCCTCACGGACGAGCAGGAGCGAGCTCTCGAGGAGCGTCTCGGAAGGAGCCGCCGCGTTCTCTCCTGGTTCCGGGAGACCTCGCTGCAGCCCGAGCGGGTGAACCCGCTGCTCCGCGAGGCGGGCACCGATCCGGTGGATCAGCCGACGCGCGCGGCGGAGCTCCTGAAGCGGCCCCGGGTCGGAGCGCGGGAGCTGGCGGAGGCGGGAGGCGCCCGCTTTCCGGACGCGGATCCGCCGGAGCTTCTCCACGCGGCGGAAGTCGAGATCAAGTACGAGGGGTACGTCCAGCGGGAGGCGGAGCGGGCCCGTACGCTCCGGGAGCAGGCGTCCTTCCGTATTCCCGAGGAGCTCGACTATCCGGGGCTCGCCTCTCTCTCGAAGGAGGCGCGGGAGAAGCTCGGGCGGGTGCGGCCGACGACCCTGGCGCAGGCGGGACGCGTGCCGGGGGTGTCTCCCGCCGACCTGCAGAACCTCGTCATGGAGGTGAGGAAGTGGCGGGGCGGGGCGGACTGACGGCCCCGGTCGAGCTCAGTACCGGGGGGAGCCCCGCTCGTCATCCGATCCTCCGGTCTCGACGTCGGGGGCGGGTACGACGAGCGTGTCCTCCTCGAGCTCTACGTCGATACTGTCCGGCACGTCGACTTCGGGCAGCTCGCCGTTCTCCACCTCGACCTCGGGGAGCTCTCCCTCCTCCTCCACCTCGCAGGCGGCGAGCGGGAGGGCGAGCGCGAGTGCGGCGAAGAGGAGAGATCTCGATCGCATCGGGGCCGGTTCGTCAGGGTTCACGTGTGGACGGCCTTCGCCGTGCAAACCGCGTTCCCGAGGCGTGGCGAGACCATTCCGGGTGCCCATGTCTTCGGTATGTCTTCGGGTGTTTCACGTGAAACATCCGCCAGATCGAGGCTGAAGACCCCCCAGCCGGTCGGGAGTCGACGGAGGTCCGGCCCACGAAACGGCGACGAGCAGCGTCTCCGGGACCGAACGACCTCTGCCGGATCATCGATCCGTGTCCGGTGGTCCGATCACGGGCGAGGCTCGGATGGAGAAGCAGATGAATGGAACATGGGGCCGGGGCTCGTCGCCGGGCGGCGTGGCCCGGAGGTCGTCGATCTCCCGCAAGCAGCGGAGTCGCTCCGGCCGGGGAAGTGCCCGAGCGGGATCCACCGAATCGAACGGAGGGGAGATTCCGCAGCGCACCAGGGCCACAGGGGTCCCTCGGAGCTCCCGAGCCCCGGGCACCCGGAAGCGCTCCGTCTTCCCTCTCCGGTGTTTCACGTGAAACAGGGGCGGCCTCGATCGGGTCGGGGGATCGACGGGACCGGCCCGGTGCCCGGGAAGGTCCAAGCCGGAGAGTCCGGTCGATCCGCACGGATCAAGGGCGTGCGGTACCGGGCGGGGAGGGCGGTCTATCCCGCCGGCTCCAGATCGATCACCACCTCGACCGGCACGGGACCGGCGCTCCCGCTGAAGGCGAACTGCGATTCACCCCGCAGGATCACCCGCCATCCGATCAGCTCGAACTCGTTCGCGGCGGGCTCGCCGTCGTCCGGGTCGAGCACCAGCCGGTCGTCCTCGAGGAAGAGCGCTCCCGATTCCGGCGGCTGGGGCAACGTGGTGGCGAGGAGAGCGGTGTAGCGGCCCGACGGTTCGACGAAGAGCTGGAATCGACCGCCCAGATCCTGCACGAGGTCCACCGAGAGGACGGGGAACTCTGGATCCCGGACCACGAAGGAGCGGGCCTCCCATTCTCCCACCAGGAAGGCGATCTCCGGGTCGGGTCCCACTCCCGCGTCCTCATGGCACGAGACGACGCCCAGGAGGAGGGTCCCCGCCAGCAGGAGCCGGAGCGGCCAGCGGCCGGCAGACCAGAGATTCGGACGGTACATCGGGACTCCGGGCCGAGAGGCGGGTCGATCGCGCAACATCCGTCCCGTTCGGCACTTCGTCAAGCCGGTCATTCGCTTTACCTTCGGCTGGAGCGCGGGTATATTGGCAGCCCCTCGTGCCCCTCCCGGCGCTCCCCCCCTTCGCCCGTCCCTCCCGCCTCCGGACCGGATCGTATGTCCCGAGTCATCGCCATCGCGAATCAGAAGGGCGGCGTGGGCAAGACCACCACGGCCATCAACCTCGGGGCGTCGCTCGCCGTGTCCGAGAAGCGCACCCTCGTGATCGACATCGATCCACAGGGCAACGCCACCTCGGGGCTCGGCATCGAGAAGCGCGAGTCCCTCCCCACCGTCTACGGCGTCCTGGTCGACGGGCTCCCCGTCCGGGAATGCGTCCTCCGCAGCCGGCACTTCGACCACCTCGACGTCATTCCCTCGAACCGGGATCTGGTCGGAGCGGAGATCGAGCTGGTCGGAGTGGAGGCCCGGGAGCGGATCCTCCGCAACGCGCTGGCGCCTCTCCGGGACGAGTACGACTTCATCCTGGTGGACTGCCCGCCGTCGCTCGGGCTGCTGACGCTGAACACCCTCACGGCTGCCGACTCGGTGCTGATCCCGATCCAGTGTGAGTTCTATGCGCTCGAGGGGCTGAGCCAGCTCCTGAACACCGTCCGGCTCGTGCAGCGGAGCCTCAATCCCTCCCTCGAGATCGAAGGGGTGCTCCTCACGATGTACGACCGGAGGCTGAATCTCTCGAAGCAGGTCGCCGACGAGGCGCGGGAGTACTTCGGGCGGAAGGTCTACCGCACCGCGATCCCGCGGAACGTGCGGTTGGCCGAGGCGCCCAGCTTCGGTGAGCCGATCGCTCAGTACGATGTCCTGTCCGCCGGGGCCCAGAGCTATCTGGCGCTGGCCCAGGAGGTCATTCGCGCAGAGGAGGAGGACCAGGCGGCCCCCACGGACGGGGCTCCGGAGGTGGCGACCGGATGAGCCGCCAAAAAAAAGAGCGACTGGGTAGGGGCCTGGGGGCGCTTCTCGGAGACTACCTCGACGAGGCGGCCCCCGAGGCCGAGGTGCGGAAGATTCCGGTCGACACGCTGGTGCCGAACCCCCATCAGCCGCGGAAGGAGTTCGCCGAAGCGGAGCTCGAGGAGCTCGCCACCTCCATCGACGAGAACGGGCTCCTCCAGCCCCTCGTCGTGCGGCCCGTCGGAGCCGACAGGGCCGGCGCCCAGCGCTACGAGCTGGTGGCGGGAGAGCGCCGGTTCCGAGCGGTCCGCAGCCTCGGCTGGGCCGAGGTGCCGGTGGTCGTGCGGGACGTCGATGACCAGACGCTCCTCGTGCTCGCGCTGGTCGAGAACCTCCAGCGCGAGGAGCTGAGCCCCCTCGAAGAAGCCGAGGGATACCGCACGCTGGCCGACAGCTTCGGCTTCACCCAGGCCCAGATCGCGGCCTCGGTGGGGAAGAACCGGTCGACGGTGGCGAACATGCTCCGGCTCCTGGGTCTTCCTCCCTCCGTACGCGAGCTCCTCCGCGACGGCTCGATCTCCATGGGCCATGCCCGCGCCCTCCTCGCCCTCGAGGATCCGGTACGTGCCGGGGCCCTCGCTCGGAAGACTGTCGAGGAGGGGTGGTCGGTGCGGGAGGTCGAGCGGCGGGTGAAGGGTCGCCTGGAGACTTCCGCAGGCGAGCGGACGGAGGGCGCAAAGAAGCCGGCGAAGCGGGATCCTCTGGTGCGGGCGCTGGAGGAGCGGCTCCGCGAGGTCCTCGCCACCCGGGTCCGGATCCGGGGCGGGGGCGCGGGCAAGGGGCGGATCGAGATCCCGTTCCACGGGGACGAGGACTTCGAGCGGCTCTTCGCGCTGATCTCCGGCGACGAAGCCTCCGAGGTGGTCGGCTGACATGGCGGACGATCCCGGACGGGGCGCGCTGAGCGTCCTCCTGGTCCCGGAGGACGGAGGGGCGAGTCGCACCATCCGGCTCAGCCCGGGCCGCAGGAAGCTGCTCAAGTGGGGCGGCGGGGCGTTGGCGCTGGTGCTCCTGGTGATCATCGTCTCCTGGGGATACCTCGCACGGGAGGCGGTGCGCGCCCGCGAGCTCCGGCAGGAGGTGGAGACCCTGCGGGCGGAACGGGCTCGCGTCGAGACGCTGGCCCGCCGCCTCAGCGAGCTCGAGGGTCGATACGACCGCGTGCAGAGCCTCTTCGGAGCGGACGTCTCGCCTCCCACCTCCGATCTCTGGCTCTCGCCCGGCTCGGGACGGAGCGGGGCGGCCGGGGACGGCGAGCCGGAGGATGGGCTGCCCACGAGCTGGCCTCTCACCCAGGCCGGCTGGATCACGCAGCCGCTGCTCGAGGGCAGCGAGGGCGAGCACCCGGGCCTCGACATCGCGGTTCCGACGGGCTCCTACATCCGCGCGGCGGGGTCGGGTCGGGTGGCGGAGGTGGGCGACGATCCGGTGTACGGACGTTTCGTCGTGCTGGAGCACGGAGACGGCTACCGGACACTCTACGCGCACGCATCTCGCATCTTCGTGGAGGAGGACATGGAGGTCCGGCGCAACGAGGTGATCGCCCTGACGGGCTCGACCGGCCGTTCGACGGCCGCCCACCTCCACTTCGAGATCCAGAGAGAGGGCGAGGTCGTGGACCCCCTCACGTTGGTCGAGCAGCCCACCTGACAATCCTTCGAGGAGCAGATCCGATGGCCAAGGACCGGAAGGTAGAAGGAAACTCGCCGGAGACCGTGATCTCGATCATCGGACCCGGGATGCGGGTGATCGGTGATCTCGAGACGGACGGGACGGTCCGGGTCGAGGGCCGCGTCGAGGGGGCCGTCCACGCCGGCAAGGCGGTCGTGGTCGGCAAGGAGGGCTCGGTGGACGGGGACATCCTGACCCAGGACGCCGTCCTCTCCGGAAACGTCCGGGGCAGCATCGTCGCCGAATCGCGGCTCGAGCTGCAGGCGAGCTGCCGTGTGGACGGCGAGGTGCGTGCACGGCGGATCCAGCTCGAGGAGGGCGCGGTTCTGAACGGCACCGTGGAGATGGGCGAGATCCGCCTTCCGGAGCCCGACGAGGACACCCTTCCGGGAAGGGAGCCGACCACCCCACCGCTTCCGCCGATGGCCGCAGGGGAGGAGCGAGCGGAGGCCTCGTGATCTCCGTTTTTTTCCACAGATGGGGAAAAGCGGAGGCCGAGTCCGTGAAACCCCCCGCGACGCGTAGGATCCCGGGCCGGTCGGGGCGTGTGGGAGGCCGGGAGCGATCGACTTTTCCACATTTCCCCACACCGGGCGGGGGGTCGACTGCCGGCGGAATCCCCGAGCCGGACGCCGGCGGGATCTCCAGATGAAATTAGAAGATCTGCTCCATTTTCTCGACGACCTCCTCGAGCCCGACGACCACCCCGATTACGAGGGGGCCCACAACGGCCTCCAGGTGGAGGGTCCGGAGGAGGTCGGCCGGCTCGCCGTCGCCGTCGACGCGTCCGAGGCGACCATCGACGAGGCGATCCGGATCGACGCCGATCTCCTCCTCGTCCACCACGGTCTCTTCTGGGGAGGAGGCGCGCCCCTGACGGGGCGGCTCTACCGGAGGGTCGCGCCCCTCGTCCGGAACACCGTCGGCCTCTACTCGTCCCACCTGCCGCTCGACTCCCATCCGGAGGTGGGCAACTGTGCCGTCCTGGCCCGCGAGCTCGGTGTGGAGCCGAGCGAACGCTTCGGGAGCTACGGAGGAGCGCCGATCGGCTGGCGTGGCGCCCTCGCGCGGCCGATCGGCCGCGAGGAGCTCCGCAGGAGGGTCGCCGACGTCGTGGGGGGTGAGGTCCGCCTGATCCCGGGAGGCCCCGACGAGGTGCGGACGGTGGCGGTGCTCACGGGGGGCGGGGGCTCCTTCGTCGGCGAGGCCGCCGGTCTCGTGGACGCGCTGGTCACCGGTGAGGGGTCCCACCACACCTACTTCGATGCCGTCGAGGGCGGTGTCGACGTCTACTACGCGGGCCACTACGCCACGGAGACGTGGGGGGTGCGGGCGCTCGCGTCGCTGGTCGAGGAGCGCTTCGGGGTGGAATGGACGTTCATCGACCATCCGACGGGTCTCTGACCCGGACCTCAGAAGAGCGCGTCCAGGTAGAGGTGCACGCGCCAGTCGTCCCCGCCGCGGACCGCCCGAGCCACGTCGAAGCGGAGCACTCCGTCCAGCAGGGAGAAGCCGACGCCCGCGGAGGCTGCGTACCCGCTCGTTCCGAAGGCCTCCCGCGGGCCGGCCCATGCCGCGTCCCCGAACACCGCGACGCGGAAGGCGGGCATCCGGCTTCCGACCTCCGCTCGGGCGAACCAGAAGGAGGTCCCCTGTAGATCGCCGGGACGGAATCCGCGGAGCGTCCCCGGCCCGCCGACGAAGAAGGTTCGCTGGACCGGCACCTCGCCCCACGCGCCCCCCGTCCCCGCCTCGACCGCGCCGCTGAGGCGGCCCGGAAGCGGGTGGGAGGCGGCGACCGAGCCGTGGATCCGGTTGTACTCCCAGTCGCCCGCGGCGCCCTCGCCACCCACACGGCCCGAGAGGACGAGGCCGGTCGGATCGAGCCCCCGGAACCAGGAGAGCGTGGCCGCGGCCCCGCCCACCGCTCCGCGCCGGGCGCCGATGTTTCCGACCACCCGGTCGCCCCCCACCGGCTTCAGGAGATGAAAGGTGGTCTCCGTCGGGGCGGCCTCCTGGTGCTCCGCGAAGAGACGCACCTCGAGCCGCTCCCGCCTCCGCTCCCGGGCGGCTACGAGCTCCGCTCCAGCCGTGCGGAAGTACCAGCCCCGGTCGGTGCCGAGGAGGAGGTTCGCGGCGGAGTTCGGAAGGGAGAGGGGATCCTCCCAGTCGGAGGCGTGGTCGAGGCGCCGGTAGAGCGCCAGGCGCGTCCCGTGATCCTCGTCGCCCCGGAGGAGCGCCACCTCCGCGTTCGGCTCCAGGTCGGCGACGCCGAGCCTCGCCTCGGCCCGCAGACGGAGCCCTCCGCCCAGCGTCCAGGCCCGCGCCGCCCCCCCGCTGAGCCCTTCCACGCGATTGAACCGCAGCATGCGATCCTCGAAGCCGAAGGCCAGGCGCGGGCCGATGTCGGTGTCCTGCGGCGCGAGCGCCTCCAGCTCCCGCCTGAGGTCGCGGAGCTCCTCCTCGGTGAACGCCGCGGGAGCGGTTCCCACCGGGGACGCCGAGACGAGGGCGGAGGCACGAAGGGAGTCCCCAGGCGGCACGAGGACGGTGATCAGCAGCGAGTCGCCCCCCGCCCCGTGTCGGACGCGGCGCTCGCTCCGCGCCCACCCCGGCGGGAGAGGCCCCCGGATCGGGATCTCCGACTCCCGGACGTTGACCGCGTACTCGTCGAGGACCCACTCGACGGTGACCGGCGTGCGAAGGAACGAGCCCACCCGAGCCTCGCCTTCCAGCCCGAAACGCCGGGGGAGCCACCAGCGGGACTCGTACAGCCCGTACTCGACGGCGATGTAGGCGATGTCCGCCGAGATGCGGGGAACGAAGCCCGGCAGGCCCCCACCCTCCTCGCCACCGAGCGTGGCGCTCGAATCCGCGACGACGAGGCCCCAGGGGCGGGAAGGGCGGTAGGTGGCCCGGACCAGGGCTCCAGTCCCCCGATCGAACCAGAGGGAACCCGCGACCCGGTGGAAGCCGGCCTCCCGCGGCTGAACCCGGATCTCGATCAGGGTCAGCCGGGTCCCGTCGGCGAGACGGATCACCAGGGTGTCACCCGCGGCGTAGCGGTATGCGTGGAGCGCGGTGTCGGCGAGCGGGTGGAGGGCCCAGTCGCCCGAGCCGAGGGAGAGCCGGTCTGCCGCGGGATCGAGCGGGACGAGCAGCGATCCCTGCCCCTGGGCCAGGTCGTCGACGAGGTCCTGCTCGATGTCCTCCTCCGCGCCGTCCAGCCCGGCCACGGCGGGTACGCTCCGCCGGGCGCCCAGCCACTGGACGGCACCGGTTCCGTCGTGCTCCCAGCGGACACGTGCGGCCCGCTCCTGCTCGAAGAGCGCCCGCTCCCGCCGGAACCGCCGGCCGCCCAGCCCGACGTACATCCGCTCCCGCATGCGTGCCTCGTACGCCTCGAGCCCGGCGTAGTCTCCCTCCCTGGCCTCCATCGCGCGGCGGACGAGCGTCTCCGTGCCGGCGTCCGCGAAGGCGTCTTCCGGAATGGTGTCGGAGAGGAGGGTATCCGCGGAGAGCGCGGGCTCCTGCACGCCACGGGACCCGGACGGGGCCGAGGGGTGCGACGCGGACGGTCGAACGATCGGAGAGGCGGACGCGCTCGGCGGGAGGGCCGCGAGCACGCCGAGCGCGCCCAGGGCGCCGAGCGCGCCGAAGAGGGTGTGGAGGCGCGGAGTGGGACGAGGCGGGATCAAGGGCGGGGGTCCGCGGTAGTGGAAGAGGATCCGGGTCGCAATCTCTTACGTTCCCACGAGGGCCGAGTGTTTCAGGGACGCACGCTCCGACCGCTTCTCGTCCTCCTCGTCTTCCTGGCCACGGGGAGCTCCGCGGAGTCCGTCGACGCGCAGCAGCCGGTCCCCTCTCCCGCCGAGGTCCTCGGATTCACCCCCGGCGAGCACCGGAAGCTCGCCACCTGGGACGAGCTGGTCCGCTACTACGGCGCGCTCGCCGACGGGAGCCCGCGCGTGAGGGTCGACACGCTGGGACGGAGCACGCGGGACCGCCCGTTCCTGCTGCTGACCATCACGAGCCCCGACAACCTCGACCGGCTGGAGGAGCTGCGCCAGGTCCAGGAGCGGCTGGCCGACCCCCGCACGATCGGGGACGAGAACGAGCTCGAGGACCTCCTGGACCGGGGGAAGGCCGTCGCGCTGGTGACGCACGCCATCCACTCCACCGAGGTGGGCAGCGCGCTCTCCGGCGTCCGGCTTGCACACCGGCTGGCCTCGTCCGACGACCCGCGGGTGCTCGAGATCCTGGACGACGTGATCGTGCTCCACGTCCCGTCGCTGAATCCGGACGGGACGGAGTGGGTGGCCCGCTGGTACCGGGAATGGGTCGGGACGGAGTACGAGGGGGCCCCGCTTCCCTGGCTCTACCACCACTACACCGGCCACGACGCCAACCGGGACTGGTACGCACTGACGCAGGACGAGACCCGGCTCACCGTATCCGGGGTCCACAACCGGTGGCACCCGCAGATCGTCCACGACATCCACCAGATGTCCCGTGACGGTCCGCGCATCTTCTTTCCCCCCTACGTCGATCCGTGGGAGCCGAACGTGGATCCGGCGCTCACCGCCGCCGTCAACCAGCTCGGCCTCTACGCCGCCGCCGACCTCACCGCCCGCGGCAGATCGGGCGTGGTGAACTCGGCGATCTACGACGCGTTCACGCCCGCCCGCGCCTATCAGCACTATCATGCCGGGGCCCGCATCCTGAGCGAGACCGCCTCGGCGCTCCTCGCCACACCGGTGCGCGTCGAGTGGGAGGAGCTGGAGCCGCGCCGCGGCTTCGATCCGCACGCCCGGACGTGGAACCACCCGGTCCCGTGGGAGGGGGGCGAGTGGGGGCTGCCCGACATCGTGGCGCACATGGAGGAAGGGGCCCTCGCGCTGCTCACGCACGCCGCCCGCAACCGCCGCTTCTGGCTGGAGAACTTCCACCGGATCGGGCGCCGGGCCGTCGAGGGGTGGGAGGGCTGGCCCGACGCCTGGGTCGTCCCGGCGGGACAGTCGAACCGGACCGGGACCGAATACCTCCTGCGCGTGCTCGTCGAGGGCGGCGTGGAGGTGGAGCGGGCGCCCCGCGCCTTCCGGGCCGCCGGCCGGCGCTTTCCCGCCGGGAGCTGGCTGATCCGCATGCGGCAGCCGTACGCGGCCTTCGCGCAGACGCTCCTCGAGAGCCAGGAGTACCCCGAGCTCCGGGAGTATCCGGGCGGTCCGCCCCAGCGCCCCTACGACGTCACCGCCCATACGCTGCCCCTCCTGCTCGGCGTCGAGGCGGTGCCGGTGGACGGGACCTCCGCGCTCCCGGCGGGCGAGCCCCTGCCTGCACCCGAGGTGGCGTACGAGCTTCCCGAGTCGCTCCGGGAGGCGCCGCCCCGGATCGGGATCTACAAGTCGTGGGGCGAGCCGATGACGGCCGGCTGGACGCGCTGGGTCTTCGACGTCCACGGGCTGGCGTACGACACCGTCTCGGCGGCGGACGTGCGCGCCGGTGGCCTGGGCGAGCGCTACGACGTCCTCCTCTTCCAGAGCCAGTCGTCCGATCGGATCGTCGACGGACTCCCCGAGGAGGGGCCGGCCGGCGTGCGCGTCCCGCCCGCCTACGCCGGAGGGATCGGCGAGGAGGGGCGGCGGGCGCTCCGCGCCTTCGTGCGGGGAGGAGGGCGGATCGTCGCGGTCGAACGGGCGGTCGACCTCTTCACCGAGCTCCTCGACCTCGGCGTCGAGAACGCGGTGGAGCGTCTGCCGGAGGAGGAGTTCTACGTTCCCGGCTCGATCCTCCGCCTCGTGCTCGAGGAGGACCCCCTCACCCGGGGGATGGCGGGCGAGACCGCCGGCTGGTACTGGCGGTCGAGCCGCTCCTTCCGTGTCGTCGATCCCACGGTCGAGGTCGTCGCCCGCTTCGGTGACGGCGACCCCCTCCTGTCCGGGTGGTTGATGGGCCCGGAGCACCTGGCCGGCGCTCCCGCCCTGGTCCGGGCACCGGTCGGGCGGGGCTCGGTGGTCCTCTTCGGATTCCAGCCGAACTACCGGGGGCAGAGCGCGGCCACCTGGCCCCTCCTCTTCAACGCGCTGGCCGGCGCGGAGATCGTCCGATGACGAAAGCGACCTGCGCACGGTGCGGCGAGCCCCCGTCCGGCCCCTTCTGCTCCGCCTGCGGGGCCCGCACGGAGGCCGCGCCGTGTCCCTCCTGCGGCACCGAGGCGGCGCCCGGCGACCGCTTCTGCACGCGGTGCGGCGCATCCCTCGCCTCCGATGCCTCCGGAGAGGGCGCCGGCCCGGAATCCGGAACGTCCGACGCGACCGGCCGCCGGGGCGGCTCGCTCGCCTGGGCGGTGGCCGGCGCTCTGCTGACGGTGGTGATCGTCGCGCTCGCGCTGCCCCGGATCGGCGGGAACCCGGACGACGCGGCACCGGACGAGGCTGCAGGCGAGGATCTCGCCCCCACCTCCTCGGTCGACCTCTCGAGCATGACGCCGCGGGAGGCCGCCGACCGGCTCTTCGAGCGGGTCATCCGCGCCTGGGAGGCGGGCGAGCGGGCCGAGGCGATGCGCTTCCAGCCCATGGCCGTGGGCGCGTACGAGCGGGCCCGCCCGCTCGACCCCGACGGGCACTTCCACCTGGCCATGCTGCACATGGTCGCCGGTGAATGGGAGGCGGTCCTCGAAGCGGCGGAGGCGGGGCTGGAGCAGGAGCCGGCGCACCTGCTCAACCTCGCGATCGCGGCCGAGGCGCACGGAGCGCTCGGCGACACGGCCGAGGCCCGAAGGCACCACGAGCGCTTCCTCGAGCACTACGACCGGGAGGTGGCGTCGGACCACCCGGACTACGAGGCACACCGGGCGCTCGTGGAGAACATGCGCGAGAGCGCGCTGGAGGCGACGGGAGGGGGCGATGGCTGAGGACGGAGGCGCCGACCGCCCCACCGGAGAGGAGAGCGGCCCCGCTCCGCCGGGAGGCGAGCCCGCTTCCGGCCAGGCGGAGGGGCCGGCCCCCTCCGCAGGCCCGCCGGCGTACGCACGCGAGACCGAGGACGAGCGCTTCCTGGCCCGCGCCGAGCTGGAGCCGGTGCTCGACGTGGCCCGCGACTCCTGGCGAATCTTCCGGATCATGGGCGAGTTCGTCGAGGGCTTCGAGATGCTGGGGCGGATCGGACCCACCGTCTCGATCTTCGGCTCCGCCCGTATCGGCGAGGACGACCCCCTCTACCGTTCGTGCGTGGAGACGGCGCGGCTGCTCGGCGAGGCCGGATTCGGGATCATCACCGGCGGCGGCCCCGGGATCATGGAAGCCGCGAACCGGGGCGCCCGGGACGCGGGGGTGCCCTCCATCGGGTGCAACATCGAGCTCCCCTTCGAGCAGGGCTCGAACCCCTACGTCGATCTCGACGTCCACTTCCGGTACTTCTTCGTCCGGAAGACCATGTTCGTGAAGTACGCCGAGGGCTTCATCATCTTCCCGGGCGGCTTCGGGACGATGGACGAGCTCTTCGAGGCGCTCACGCTGATCCAGACCGGGAAGGTCCGGAACTTCCCGGTCGTCCTCTTCGGCCGGGAATACTGGAGCGGGCTCCTGGAGTGGCTGGAGACGCGGATGGCCGGAGAGGGAAAGATCACCTCCGAGGACCTGGAGATCGTCCTGGTCACCGATTCGCCGGAGGAGGTGGTGGAGCACGTCTCGGAGCGGTATCAGGCCCATCGGGACGCCCTCCAGCGGCGGGAGCGGGGCCCGGCCGGGGCGAGCCGCCCGGATCGGGGCACATCACCCGGGCGGCCGGGGTAGGCCAGAGACACGGGTCTCCGCACCGCATCGGCCTCCGGGGCCGTCGTGGAGCGCCCCCTCCGACCGCCCTCCCTTCCGAATCCAGAGGACGGCAGCACGTTGAGCGAATCCCAGACGACCGCACGGCCGGGAGGCTACGCTCCCGCCGAGAAGGACACCGGCATCGTCAAGCCGAAGGGCACCTCGAGCATCCGGGCCCACGAGGGCCTGGAGACGGTGCCCGCCCGGTCCCGTAAACCCGAATGGCTGAAGGTCCGCTCGCCCGGCGGTGCGAACTACGGCCGGCTCCGGAAGCTCATGCGGAGCCAGTCGCTCCACACCGTCTGCGAGGAGGCGGGCTGCCCGAACATCGGGGAGTGCTGGGAGGCCGGCACCGCCACCTTCATGATCCTGGGCGACGTCTGCACCCGCGCCTGCAAGTACTGCG